>NZ_JBLXIJ010000002.1:0-534492 GCF_048269545.1 Halpernia sp.
CCTTAAAAGTCTAAAAAATAAATAATTTATTATATAATTAAAAAGTTTTTATTATTTGTGGTTAAAATCTAACTTGTTTTGCAAAATCTTTTTTCCAAGCAACATAGCCATAAATAGCCATAATCGCGAAAATGAAATATTGTACAGAAGTTATTCCCAAACCTTTATAGACCATCATTGGAACGCAAATAAAATCCCCTACAATCCAAAAAATCCAATTTTCAATTTTTCTTTTTGCCATAAAATACATTCCCACTAAAAATAATGAAGTGGTGAAAACGTCCATCCAATTTGCCCAATCTAGATGATAAAGTCCAAGATTGACGTTATTTATAGAAAAACGATTGTCTATAAAAGGTTTAAAATAATAAACTAAAGTTACTAAACCGAGACTTAGAATAAAAAGAAAAGTTACCAAATACCAATCTTTCTTGCTGGTTTTAGAAATTGAAACATGGATATTATCTTCTGAATTTTTCGACCATAAAATCCATCCATAAATACTCATTACAGTATAATAAAAATTAATCATCATGTCTCCTAAAAGCCCAAAGTCAAAGAGAATATACACATAAAGAATGGTGCTTATAATTCCAGTAGGATAGACCCAAATATTCTTTTTTACAGAAAAGTAAACACTCAATATTCCGAAAATTGCAGCTGTAGATTCTAAAAATATTTGGAAATGCGTATAACTTTCATAAGGTTTTAGGAAAAGGTCATAAAAATTCATAGCATCAAAGATAAAACTTTTAACGAATGGCAAATAAATTTTATAAATAAAGATTTTTAATTAATTAAAATTGGATAAAATTTGCAATAAATTGGTTAAAAAAAGTTAATAGTTGTAATTTTTTCCTATTTTCGTAACTTCTAAAATTAAAATAAAAACAATTATGTCGAATATCTGGAAGACAAAGCCATTATCACAATTATTAGATGAATCAGCAGAATCTGAGGAAGGATTAAAAAAAACGCTTTCAGCAGGTGCTCTTGTAGCACTTGGAATTGGTGCAATTATCGGAGCTGGATTATTTTCAATTACAGGTTTAGCTGCTGCAGATTATGCAGGACCAGGAATTATGATTTCCTTCGTAATTGCTGCAGTGGGTTGCGCATTTGCGGGATTATGTTATGCGGAATTCGCATCCATGATTCCAGTTGCAGGAAGTGCTTATACTTATTCTTACGCCACGATGGGTGAATTTATCGCTTGGATTATTGGTTGGGATTTAGTCTTAGAATATGCCGTTGGTTCCGCAACAGTTGCATCGAGTTGGTCGGGATATCTTGGTAAATTATTTAATGCTTTCGGAGTTGCACTACCACAAGAATTAATGATGACACCTTTTGATACTTACACTTTGAATGGTGTGGTTCATAGTGGATTTGTTAATTTACCAGCGGTCTTTATTGTTACAATAATGTCTTTGGTGTTAATTAAAGGAACAAGTGAATCTGCAATGGTTAACAATTTTATTGTTTTTCTGAAAGTTGGAATCGTTTTCGTATTTATTTTTGTTGGATTTAAATATGTAAAAGCAGAAAATTTAACACCACTTATTCCAGAAAATACAGGGAAATTTGGTAGTTATGGTTGGTCTGGAATAATTAGAGCAGCTGCAGTAGTCTTCTTTGCCTATATTGGTTTCGATGCGGTTTCAACTGCCGCACAAGAAACCAAAAACCCTAAAAAAGCAATGCCGATTGGAATTATGGGTTCGCTTATTATTTGTACGGTTTTGTATATTATATTCGCTTATGTAATGGTAGGTGTGGTAAATTATAAAGAATTTACTGCAGGATCTGGAGGAGATCATTTAGCGCCAGTTGCTATTGCAATTGAACACATGGGAAGTGTTGTAAATGGAACTGTAGTTCCTGAATATCCATGGTTGAATACTACTATTATTTTTGCGATTTTATTAGGATATTCATCAGTAATTTTAGTAATGTTAATGGGACAAAGTCGTGTATTTTATTCCATGAGTAAAGATGGACTTTTACCAAAAGTTTTTTCAGAAATTCACCCAAAATTTAGAACACCTTATAAATCCAATTTATTTTTCTTGGTTTTTGTAAGTCTTTTTGCAGCACTCGTTCCGGGTAGAGTTGTTGGTGAAATGACGTCCATCGGGACTTTATTTGCATTTATTTTAGTCTGTATTGGAGTTTTAGTTTTAAGAAAAACCCAACCAAATGCACCACGTGCTTTTAGAACACCTTTGGTTCCATTAATTCCAATTTTAGGAGTTTTAACTTGTCTCGGAATGATGGTTTTTTTACCAATTGATACCTGGATCCGTTTGGTTGCTTGGATGATGATTGGTTTAGATGTTTATTTATACAGAGGAATTAAAAACAGTATTTTAGGAAATGCAGATGGAAATGGAAACGATAATAAGACCTACAGAATTACATCTTATTGTGGTTTAGCTCTTACAGTTTTATTGGGAATTTTAGCTTATTTCCACCACTTAGATATTGAAGCAGGCGGTGCAGATACAGGTTTAATTGCTTTTTCAGTATTAATGGTAATTGTTCATTTGGCAATTTATATTTTCTATCTCGTTAAGAAGAATAATAATTAATATATTTAATCCCGCTTAATTGCGGGATTTTTAATTTAGAAAACTATGAAAACAAAAATTTCGATATTAATATTTTTAAGTTCGATCACTTTTTTAAAAAGTCAAACATTAAAATTTGAAACTTTACTGCAAGATAAAATCAGCATTCGAGCTCTGCAGGTTTTTAATAATAAAGTTTATTATTCGGGAACAGATTCTAAATTTGGCTTTGTAGATTTAAAAAATACTGAAAGTAAAAAACAAGTTATTTTATCCGATAAAAAACTACAGTTTAGAACTTTAGCTCAAGATAAAAATAGTTTTTACACAATAAATATAGAAAGTCCCGCGTATTTTTTTAAAATTGATAAAAAAACTTTAGACTCTAAAATTATTTTTATAGATACTACAAAAACTGCTTTTTATGATGCTTTGCAATTTGAAAATGATGGAAATGGAATTGCGCTCGGTGATCCAAATGGAAAATGCATGTCTTTAGTAAAAACAAAAAATTCAGGAAAAACTTGGGAGAAATTAAGATGTTCTGTTGTTCCGAAAGTAATTAATGGAGAAGCTGCTTTTGCGGCAAGCAATTCTAATATTTTTCTTAAAAATGGTGAGTTTTGGTTTGTGACAGGCGGAATGGTTTCCAGACAATATTATTCTCACGATTTTGGAAAAAGAATCAATGTAAAAAAATTAGATTTTGTAGATGGAACAAGTTCCACAGGAATTTATTCTTTAGATTTAAATTTTAATAATAGATTTGGAATTGCAGTTGGAGGCGATTACACCAAACAAGCCGATAATATTAATAACATTGCAACTACATTTAATGGTGGAGAAACTTGGCAAATTCAAGCTTCTGGAAAAAACGCTGGTTATATGACTTGCGTTAAAATTCGTCCAGGTTCAAATGGAAAAGAAATCATCGCAGTTGGTGATCAACATATTTCTTACTCCGATGATTTTGGAAAAACTTGGACCAAAATTTCAGATGAAAAAAATCTTTATGTTGTAGATTGGGTGGATAAAAATAATTTGGTTTTTGCGGGAAAAGACAGAATTCTAAAAGCTTATTTTAATAATTAAATTTTTCAAAACCACAAAAATCACAAAAGTTTTGGTTTTTTTTTAACTTAAATTATTTCTTATTAAAGTTGAAAAAAGTCTGAATACTTAAATAATTCTTTTTTTGAGTTTAATATTATTTGGTTAACATTTTTTTATCTTTAAAAAGTATTTTGTAATTCTTAAAACATTAAACTTTTGTTCCTTTTGACATCGTCGAATATTCGATTTGTAGTTAAAAGAATCTCCTAAAAAGTGATTTTTAACATTTAGCACCCGAAACATATTTCGTAATTTTGCTTTATGAAAAAGTCATTAGTAGATAAATATAATATTCCCGGTCCACGTTACACTTCTTATCCAACTGTTCCTTATTGGGACGAAGAAGGTTTTAGTGAAAATGCTTGGGAAAAATCAGTCATAAAATCTTTTAAAGAAAGCAATTCTGAACAAGGCATTTCAATTTACATCCATCTTCCGTTTTGTGAAGCGCTTTGTACATTTTGTGCGTGTCACAAGAGAATTACAAAGCAACATTCTGTAGAAACACCGTATCTTGAAAGTGTTATAAAAGAATGGCAACTTTATTTAAATTTATTTGATGAAAAACCGAAACTAAAAGAACTTCATTTAGGCGGTGGAACTCCAACTTTTTTTTCTCCGGCGAATTTGAAAACACTTTTAGATGCTTTATTTTCTACCGTAGAAATTGCAGAAAATCAAGAATTTAGTTTTGAAGGACATCCGAATAATACGACAAAAGAACATCTTCAAGTTTTATTTGATTTAGGATTTACGCGTGTAAGTTTTGGTGTTCAAGATTATGATCCAGTTGTTCAGAAAGCAATTAATAGAATTCAGCCCTTTGAAAATGTAAAAAATGTAACAGAATGGGCGAGAGAAATTGGTTATAAAAGCGTTTCTCACGATTTAATTTTTGGATTGCCGCACCAAAATTGGGAAAAAGTAGAATTTAGTATTAAACGAACTTTAGAATTGAAACCTGATCGTTTGGCGTTTTATTCTTACGCGCACGTTCCGTGGATAAAAGGAGTGGGACAAAGAGGTTTTGATGAAAATGATTTACCAAGTGGTGAAGAAAAAAGAATTCTTTACGAAAATGGAAAAAAATTATTAGAAGAATTAGGTTATATAGAAGTAGGAATGGATCATTTTTCTTTAGAACATGATGATCTTTATCAATCTTTAAAATCTGGAAATATACACCGGAATTTTATGGGTTATTCTTCCAGTAAAACGCAACTTATGATTGGTCTCGGAATGTCTGCAATTTCTGATTCTTGGTACGCTTTTGCGCAAAATGACAAAACCGTAGAAGCTTATCAAAATAGAGTAGAAGAAGGCAAAATCCCTGTGGTAAAAGGACATATCTTAAATGAAGAAGATTTAAAAATCAGACAACATATATTAAATTTAATGTGTAGATTAGAAACTTCTTGGGATGTACAAAGTGCGTTTCCAGAATTAACGAATGCCATAGAAAATTTAAAAGAAATGGAAAGCGATGGTTTAATAGAAATCTCCGAAAATAAAATAAAAATCACTGAAAAAGGACGCGCTTTTACCAGAAATGTAGCGATGACTTTTGACCTTAGAATGTTACGAAATAAACCAGAAACACGCATATTCTCTATGACTGTATAAAATATTAAACTTAAATACAAATGCCATGAAAAAAATTATCTATTTTCTATTCTTAATTCTTTTTACGACAAGCAAGGCGCAAACAATCGCAGAAACAGTAGATTGGTTGAATACCAAAAAAAGTGAAATTACAAGTACAGAAAGTTACACTATTGAAAAAGGAACAAGTTCTAACATTACATTTACAAAACAACATATAAAAATTGAAGGAAATTATAAAAGTACTAGTTTTAAATGGGCAACTATTGTAGATTTTAGAGTTAATGAAAATGTTGATAAACCAAGTCTTTATCTTATATCAGATGAAATGGAGAAAGGTTTACCGCTCTATATAATTTTAAAATTTGAGACAGAAGACACAAGAGATCGTTTTATAAAAGCTATAAAAAACATTACAAGAACGAATGGTAATGAACTTGTAAATCCTTATTCTGAAAATCTTGCAGAAAATATACAATGGCTTAATGCAAAAGCGATTGATGTTTTTGAAGGAAGTGTAAAACAACGAGTGAATTATAGCAATTCTGGTATAAAAATTTATAATTTGAATAATAGTGAATCTTACACAATCAATTGGGGAAATATTAAGAGTTTATCTTATAAATTATATGATAAAAATAAAAAATATTATATAATTACTTTAAAAAGTTCCGATGCATCTTCTGGTTCCGCTAAAGAGAAAAAAATATATGTTTCTAAATTTGTAGGAGAAACCTATGGACGGATTTTAAAAAATTTAGCCTTAAAGAAAGGTGCTAAATTTATTGATGAAGATTTGTTTTAAGTTAAAGTTGCTTCTTCCACTCAAAAATACTTTTTATAATTAAAAAAGGAAGTGCAGAAAGCATATAAAAGCAAATGGTATTCTGAAAAGATTCATCTAAATAATGCTTGCTTCCAAAATGTAAAACCGCACCTAATATAATAGAAACGTGTAAAATTATCATTCTGGTGGAAAAAACTCCGGTATTGTGAAATAGTGTAGTATTCAGTTTTTCAGAATTAAAATTAAGCATTGCAAAAAACAACATAAGAAATATATTTATATTAAAAGTAGTATTTCTAAATCCTAAAACTTGAAAGTTTATTATCATTATATCATCATTATTGTATGAAAATACAAAGCCGAAAAGCACGATGATAAAAACAAAATAAATCCCCATCAAAAAGAGAGAATCTGAAATTAATTTAAAAGATAAAATAAATTTCCCAGTCTTTTTCCAACTTATTGCAAAGAGCGTTAAAATTTCTACTAAAGCCTGCCACCAAAAAAGATATAACATGTAGAACACAGAAACTTCACGGTTTGCGAGTGCGTAAATTGTAAGAATCAATGTTCCTAAAAAACTAAAATGGCGAAGGTTTAAATTCTCAATTATTTTCATCAATTCATATTCTAAAACAAAATAAATACAAATATTTTTAATTAAAAATAGGGCATTTGCCGTATTCTAAAATTGAAATCTCATTTGTAAGTTTGGAATATTAAAAATGATTATTATGATACAGAAAATAATTTTTACCGCGGTATTTCTTTTAAGTTTCCAATTTCTATTGAGTGCAGTTACAGAAACAAGATATTATAATGCGGGACAGACAAAAGCACAAGTGAAAAGTGTATTAAATGAATTTGAAACTGCTTATAAAAATAATGGTAAGTACCAAGTAATTTATTTAAACAAAGTTTCTGATGATGATTACACAATTGATTATACTTTAAGTTCAAAAGGTGCGCAAACTAAATCTGTAGTGCGTTATCAGTTATTCGCTGATCGTCTTATTATATGTATTTTGGATGCTACTTTTGTTTATGAAAATGGGAAAATTATAAAATTAACCCCAAATCATGCAAATAATAATGTGGTACAACTTTATAATATTTCAAAAAGCCAGTTTATAGATGACGTTTTTAAATATTTAAAAATTTCCGAAAATAAAACAAGTAGAGGAGAAAATAATATAACTGCGCTTTCAACACAGGTATCTGTAACCAAAAAATACAGCATTGGAGAAAATATTAATAATGCAAAAGATTATTCTAAAATGTATTTTGATTATGTTTTAAAATTAAGATCTACTATAAAATATTTTGGAGATAAAAACTCCAATTCATACGACGTAGAATATACGCAAGACGAGCCAGAAGGAACTGCAACAATTTTAATGAATTTTAAATTCACACCAGAAAATTTCACTTTGACTTTAAAATCCGTCAATTATTATGATAAAGCGAGTAAAACATCATTTCCGCTTACAGAAGACAATTCTGTAGCGTGGCGAAAAAAATCTTACGAAACTGTAAAGAACTTTTATCTGGATAAACAAGCTGGTTTTATGGCACCTGCAGCAAAATAGTTAAACTTAGCTGTTTTCATAAATACTGCAAATGACGTATTGAATGGAAAGCTTTCTAATTTTAAATTTGAAAACATTAAAATTTGAAAAAAAATAATCTGAAAAAATTAAACAATGAAAAAATTAATATTTCTTTTTAGCTTCTTTGTATTTACGGTAAGTTTTGCCCAAGATTTTGCAACTAGAAATTACTTAAGTACAGATACAAGAGAAGTAGCAAAAGGTTTCGCTAAAAAATATTCTGACAATGTTTTAACAAAAAAATACACCATCAGAAATATTGGAAATCCTGAAAGTAATAATTACGATGTAGAATATAGAGTAGAAGATAAAAGTGGCTATGTTTTAACGATTGTTAATTATGATTTTAGACCCACAGATTTTACTTTAACAATGAAATCTATGAACTATCACAACAAAAAAACAGGTGATATAACTTTGGTTAAAGGTAATAATTCCATAGAATCTGTAGCAAAATATTATGCAACTACTCAAAAGCTTTTGATCACACTTCAATCGCTTTATATTTCACCAGAAATGAACAAATAAATTTTTATAATAAATCTTAACTTTAAAATAAATTATCATGAAAAAATTATTATTACTATTAATTTTAATATCCGTTACTTCTTTTGGGGCAACCAGAACCGGTTATTATACAACGGGACAAACCAAAGCACAAGTCTTGGAAAATGTAAAGACTTTTGAAAAAGATATGATAGATTATAAATACGTAAAAAATTCTGAGAACAAATCAAATCAATATGATTATACACAAACATGGTCTTATGAAAGTAAAGGTGCAGTGAGTACGGCGAGTTTACGTTATCAGTTTTTTGATGATAAAGTTTTAGTAACGATGTATGATGCCGCTTTTATCTCCAAAGAAGGGAAGAGAATTCCATTACAAGAAAATGATCCCACAGAAGCAAAAAGAAATGTTTATAATAGTTTGGAAAATATAATGATTACGGTGTTTTTTAAATATCTCAAAGTTTCTGAAACAAAAGGAGGGTCTGCAAATACTTCTGCGAGTGGAGCAACTTATGATATGATTACTAAAAATTACGCAGTGGGTGATAACAAAGAATCATCAAAAAAAGTTTCTAAACAATTTATTGATACAGTATTGAAAATTGCTTATAAAGTAACTTATTTGACTTCAGAAAATGAAGACAATCAAGAAATAAAATACACTTTAGAAGATGAAACGGGAATTGCGACAACTATTATTGATTATCAATTTAGAGATAAAGATTTTACCATTAAAATAAAATCTATTAATTATTATCATAAAGGGAACAAAAGCAATACAGTAATCTCTAAAGAAAGTAGTTCAGAAGCCACTTCAAAATTTTATAATTTAATTAAAACCTACTTCTTAGAAAAGCATTCCGATTATATCTCACCTAATATTTAAAAAATAAATTACGGTTAAAAAGTTGATTAATAAAAATTTTTCGACAATTTATAGCAATCTGCACCAAGTTTTCATCAAAGGAAACACTTAAAAGTTTGAGATTTCTCTCAAACTTTTTTAATAAAAACAAAACATAAAATAATAAATAAGATTATTTTTCAACTCAAAACATGAAAATAATTCATATTTAATAAGATTTTAAGTATATTTGCGCCCTATAATTTTTAATGTTGTAAATACAAAACAATGCAAGGAAAAGGACTTATTGTTACTATCGCGGTTATTTTGGGGCTTATTTGCTTAAGCGCACTCGCACCTACATTTTATGCAAGTAGAATAGAAAATCGCGCACAAGCAATCGCTGGAAATAATCCAATTAAATACAAAAAAACTTTAGATAGTCTTGCAAAAGACACACTAAATTTAGGTTTTAAGAAATTAGATTACAATACAGCCAAACTGAATGAAATGAAGCTTGGATTGGATTTAAAGGGAGGAATTAATGTTTTATTAGAAATTAATCAGAAAGATTTAATTAATGATTTAACAAATTATTCTGTAAATCCAGTTTTAATTGAAGCATTAGAAAAAACTGATGAGGTTCAAAAAAAATCTACCAATAATTATATTGATGATTTCTTCATAGAATTTGCGAAAGTAAATAAAGAAAAAGGAACCAATTTAAAATTAGCTGATCCAGAAATCTTTGGTAATCAAGGTTTAAGCGAAATTAAATACAATACAACAGACGATCAAGTAAAAGCGATTGTTAGAAAAAAAGTAGAAGCTTCTATTGCAACGGCTTATGAAGTTATTAGAACTAGAATTGATAAACTAGGCGCTGTTCAACCCAATGTACAAAGAGTTCCAGGAACTGCTCGTATTTTCGTGGAAATGCCAGGAATTAAAGACATTGATCGTGTTAAAAAATTATTGCAATCTTCTGCTAAACTTCAATTTTGGGAAGTTCAAACAATACAAGAGGTTGCTCCATATTTTCAACAATTAGCACAAGTTATTGCTATGAAAGGAGATTCTATGGGTGTTCCTAAAAATACAAATCTTGTTAATATTTTACAATTAAATACTTCCCGTTCTCAAGGTGCAGCAAATGTAAAATTATCAGATACAGCAATTGTAAACAAAGTTCTTAATAGTAAAATTGCACAAAATTTAAGACCTTCAAATATAAAATACACTCAATTTCTTTGGGGTTACAAACCAGAATCTAGTGATCCTAAGAATTTAGTTTTATACGCTATTCGTGGAAATATCACACAAAGAGCGCCAGTTGATGGAGCTGTAGAATCTGCACGAGTAAATTATGATGAATTAGGTAGAGTAGTTGTAGATATGCAAATGGATCCGAAAGGGTCTAAACAATGGAAAACATTAACGGAAAAAAATATTGGTAAACAAGTAGCTGTAACTTTGGATGGTAAAGTTTATACCGCACCAAATGTTCAAGGCGCAATTCCAAATGGTAGAACACAAATTTCCGGAAGTTTTTCTCCTGAAGAAGCAAAAGATTTAGTAGATGTTTTAAGCGCAGGTAAATTACCAGCAGGTGCAAAAGTTGTTCAAGCAGATGTTGTAGGACCATCTTTAGGTGCAGAATCTATTCAAGCAGGTGTACTTTCCTTTATTATTGCATTCTTTATTATTATTATTTATATCATTTTCTATTATGGCGGTGCAGGTATTTATGCTGTAATTGCGATGATTATCAATTTATTTTTCATTTTTGGAATAATGGATTCCATTGATGCGACTCTAACTTTACCCGGAATTGCAGGTATCGTTTTAACAATGGCGGTCGCCGTTGATACAAATGTGATTATTTATGAAAGAACAAAAGAAGAACTCTTTGCTGGTAAAAATATTTTAGAAGCTTATAAAGATGGTTTTAAACACGCTTTATCTGCGATTATTGATGGTCACTCTACAACTTTATTAACAGCCGCAGTTTTATTTTTCTTTGGAACTGGTCCAATTAAAGGTTTTGCTGTTACATTAGGAATAGGTTTAATTATGACTTTCTTTACTTCTGTTTTACTATCTAGAGTAATGATTTTTAATCGTTTAAATAAAGGTAAAAAACTATCTGTTTGGACTGCTGCTTCTAAAAATATCTTTAGAAATGTTTGGATTGACTTTATTGGAAAAAGAAAATACACTTATATATTTTCAATTATTTTAACAGTAGGAAGTATAGTTTCTATTTACATGAACGGTTTTAAATATGGTATTGATTTTACAGGCGGTAGAAATTATGTGGTGAAATTTGAAAAACCGGTTGAAGCTTCTTCTGTCCAAAAAAATCTTGTACAATTATTTAAAACTGAAGACGGAAAAGATAGTTCTGTAGAAGCAAAAACATTTGGTAATAATAATCAACTTAAAATTTCTACAGATTATTTAATTGATGATTCTTCATTAAAAGCAGATCAAACTATTGAAGCTAAATTATTTGAAGGTTTAAAACCAAATCTTCCAGCTAATTTAACCTTGCAAGAATTTAAAGCTGCAGATGTAGATCACGCCGGAATTATTTCTTCTACCAAAGTGGGACCAACTGTTGCAGATGATATTCGATCTGGTGGAACAAAAGCCTTCTTATTTGCAATTGTCGGAATTTTCGTTTATATTTTATTAAGATTTAAAAAATGGCAATTCTCATTAGGTGCAATTTTATCACTAATTCACGATTCAATTATTATTTTAGGAGCTTATTCTTTATTTTATAGATATGCACCATTTAATATGGAAATTAATCAAGATTTTATCGCTGCAATTTTAACAGTCATTGGTTATTCCATTAATGATACGGTAATTGTATTTGACAGGATTCGAGAATATTTGCGCGAGAAAAAATCCATTTCTTTGGCGGGATTATTTGATGATTCTATTTCAAGTACTTTGGGTAGAACTTTTAATACTTCATTTACCACTTTACTTGTGATTTTAGCCATCTTCATTTTCGGAGGTGAAAACTTACGCGGATTTATGTTTGCGTTGCTTTTAGGTATTGGTTTTGGAACTTACTCCTCAATCTTTGTGGCATCTGCAATTGCCTACGATTTATTGAAAGGAAAAGGAAAATCTTCCGATGAACATTTACACGGAATTACTACTTCTGCCAAAGAAGTTCCACTAAAAAAATAAATTAAAAAAAATCATAAATAAAAACACCATTTCAAATTTTGAAATGGTGTTTTTTTATAACTGACAACTTTACAACTTTAGAATTTCTCCCATAAATGCGTCAATTCCAAAAACTCACTCACAGAAAGTTCTTCTGCTCTTTGCTTCATAAATTTGTGATCTAGTAATATCTCTGGAATACCAATGACTTTTAAAGAATTACTTAATTTTTTTCGTCTTTGTCCGAAACCAGCTTTCACTATTTTTTTGAATAAAATTTCATTACCAGCTAAACCTTCAGTTAAATTTCGTTTAAGTTTAATAACGCCAGATTTCACTTTTGGAGGTGGATTAAACACATTTTCATGAACTGTAAATAAATATTCTACCTCGTAATAAGCTTGTACTAAAACCGACAGAATTCCATAATCTTTTGTGCGTGGGACTGCGGCAACTCTCTCCGCAACTTCTTTTTGAAACATTCCCACCATTTGCGGAACTTGCGTATAATTATCTATAATTTTAAATAAAATCTGAGAAGAAATATTATAAGGAAAATTTCCAATTACGGCGATTTGTTCTTCAATTTCAGAGAAATTAAATTTTAAAAAATCACCAATAAAATTGCTTTCATTTAAATTTAAATAATGCTGTTTTAAATAAACAATAGATTCTTCATCTATTTCTGCTAAAGCTATTTTCTGATTTTTTTTAATTAAATATTTTGTCAAAACGCCCATTCCAGGACCTACTTCTAAAATCACTTCATCTTTATTAAAATCCAAAGATTCTACAATTTGTTCCGCAATCGCTTCATCGGTTAGAAAATGTTGCCCTAAATGTTTTTTCGCTTTTACGTTCAAAATGATTTATTTTAATTAATTAAGAAATTTAGATTTCTAAAACTCAATATTTATGATTTCTTAACACTCATTTTTAGAATTCTGGCGTAAATTTCGGAAGATTTTTTCTAATTTAGCGCAAAATTCAAGATTTAATGGCAAAGACGGTTGAAGATTTTAATAAAAGCAGACTTAGATCCAGTAATATTACAGTTGTTGTAAGTATTGCATTGGTTTTATTTCTCGTAGGACTTTTTGGTTTAATTTTGTTAAATGCACAAAAATATTCAGATTACTTAAAAGAACAATTGGTTGTTAATGCCTATTTTGATCAGAATTTCAATGCAAAAGATTCTATAAAAGTTGCCGCTCAAGAACAAGAAGCTTTAAAGAAAATCGAAATTCTTCCAAGTGTAAAGAAAGCCACTTATATTTCTAGAAAAAAAGCCAGCGCAGAAGCTAAGAAAAGTTTAGGTGTTGATAGCGAAGCATTATTTGATGCCGATATTTTTCCTTCTTCCGTAGAGGTTTCTCTTAAACCAGAATATACGGATTCTTTAAATGTTAAAACAGCAATTAAACAACTCAAAAGTATTCCTGGAATTGTCGATGTAAAAAACGATTCAGACTCTGCAAAAGTGTATAGCAAATTAGACACAATCTTAAAATGGGTTTTGGCGTTATCACTTTTATTTTTAGTTTTAGCAATTGTTTTAATTAATAATTCTATCAGATTAAAAATATTTTCAAAAAGATTTATTATTAAAACTATGCAATTAGTTGGTGCAAAAAGACGTTTCATTTTAAAACCATTTATTTTAGAAGCCGCAATTTTGGGAGCGGTTGGTGCAATTTTAGGTTTATTAGCTTTATTTGGAGTTTGGTATTATTTCACAACCAATATTAAAACACCTTTCGTGCAAGAAACCAATCAATATATTTATTTAATTGCAGGCGTTTTTGTACTTGGAATTTTCATTACAGTTCTCAGTACAATTGTGGCGACTTGGCGTTTTCTTCGTTCTAATGCAGATGATTTATATTATTCATAATGGCAAAAAATAAAAAATTTTCCGCAAATCAATACGGTAAAAAAGAAGTAAATAAAGTTGAAAATCAAAACTTTTACTTTGGTACTAAAAACTTCAAATGGATGATTATTGGTTTAATTGTTACAGTTTTGGGTTTCTTATTAATGATGGGTCCAGACGCAAATACAGTTGATGGAAAATACGATCCCAATGTTTGGAACGAAGCTATTTTTTCAATCAGAAGAATTAGAATTGCACCATTATTTGTAATTGCAGGTTTTGTAATTCAAATTTTCGCTATTCTAAAAAGAAATAAAAATTAAAAACATTATTAATTAGAGACATTTCACTTTGTCAAAGTTCCAATCTTTGACAAAGTTTTTTTTCACAAGCACTTTTTTAAATAAACTATGAATACAATACAAGCAATAATTCTCGCAATCATTGAAGGATTAACAGAATTTCTTCCCATTTCTTCCACCGCACATATGGGTTTTGCAGCCAATTTAATGGGAATGCAAGAAACGGAATTTCTAAAAATGTTTCAGGTTTCAATACAATTCGGAGCAATTTTAGCCGTAGTTGCAGCATATTGGAAAAAGTTTTTTAATTTTTCTAATCTCAAATTTTACTATAAATTAGGTTTCGCAGTTTTACCCGCTCTTGGTTTAGGATTTTTATTTGATGATAAAATTGAAGCCATTTTAGGAAATCAAATTGCTATATCTTCGATGTTGGTTTTGGGCGGAATTGTGTTATTATTTGTAGATAATTGGTTTAAAAATCCAGTTGTTCACGATGAAAAAGAAATGTCCATTAAAAAAGCGGTCATTATCGGCTTTTGGCAATGTCTCGCAATGATGCCCGGAACGAGTAGAAGTGCCGCTTCAATCATCGGTGGAATGACGCAAAAATTAACTCGAAAAGCTGCCGCAGAATTTTCATTTTTTCTTGCTGTTCCTACAATGTTGGCGGTTACAGTTTATTCTGTTTTTGTAAAAACTTGGGGGAAAGAAACTTTAAATCCGATGAAGGGTTACAAAATGATAATGGCAGATAATCATCATATTTTATTATTTTTCTTGGGAAATATTATTGCATTTATTGTGGCTTTAATTGCTATCAAATCTTTCATTAGTTTACTTAATAAATACGGTTTCAAACCATGGGGATGGTACAGAATTATCGTTGGAATCACACTTTTGGTTTATTTTTATTTTTTTAATTGATCAAATCTTTTTATTGAATTTAAAAAGAAAGTTTGTCATTTCGTAGCAATTGTATAGATTTCAATGTAATGACAGAAACAAAGAAAATTGTATCATTCATAACTATTTACAATTACTTATTTGAATATTTTTAAATAATGACAAAAGAAAACATTTTAGACGGACAAATCTTTCTACTTGATAAACCTTTGGATTGGACGAGCTTTCAAGCTGTCAATAAATTAAAATATAAATTAAAACATCAATTTGATTTACCTAAAAAATTTAAAATTGGGCACGCTGGAACTTTAGATCCGAAAGCAACAGGTTTATTAATTGTTTGCACAGGGAAATTCACCAAAAAAATTTCAGAAATACAAGATGCGCCGAAAGAATACCTCACAGAAATAAAACTCGGCGTACAAACGGAAAGTTACGATTCTGAAAAACCTGAAATTTTACAAAAAGATATTTCATATTTAAATGAAGATAAAATATTAGAAATTTTAAATGATTTTGTGGGTGAAATCGAGCAAAAACCACCGGTTCATTCAGCTGTAAAAATTGAGGGAAAAAGAGCTTATAATTTGGCAAGAGCAGGTGAAGAAGTAGAAATGAAAACACGGAAAATTTCAATTACTTACATCGATGAAATTGAAATAGATTTCCCTTACGTTCGTTTTAAAGTTGGTTGTAGCAAAGGAACTTATATCAGAAGTTTGGCGCACGACATCGGACAGAAATTGGAAGTTGGTGCCTATTTAACCAATTTACGTAGAACAAAAATTGGAGATTATTTAGTAGAAAATGCAAATAAAGAATATTTGGAAAATGATTTTATTTTTAAATAACTATAAAATTTTAGATTATTAAATCTTTGTAATTCAAACGGAATTATTATAAACTATTCATTTAAAAATTGTTATTTTATAATTCTATGTCATCTCAAATTCACCATTTTAATTATAATTTACTATTATTGTATTTAATTTAAACTTATACTTATGAAAAAACTTTTATTTTCTTTATTTGCAACTGCGGGAATTGTATTTTCCGTAAATGCGCAAACTACAAAAATTTCATTTGAAAGTTCTGAAGGTTATGTTTTAGGCGAATTGGTCGGGCAAAATAATGATGTTTCTAGTTTTTATGATACTGATATTGATGTAATGGATACTGCTGAAATATCAGATGAAAAGGCTTCTGATGGGACATATTCTGTGAAAATTATCGATTATAGTGATGGCGGATTTGGTGGTATTTTTCTTACAAGTCTTAATTCTTATGATAGAACATCCATTTCTTTTAATGTATTTGTTCCATCTTTAAATGGTTCAGATAATATTTTTGACTTATATGATGAAGATGGAAATTTCGCTGTTGAGATAAATTTAGATCCAGATGGTAATTTTCAATTTGCCGGTGCGAATGATACAGATTATACCCCAATTGGAACTTATCTCGCAAATAAATGGAACAAAATTGAATTAAAAATTGATTATACTGCTTCCACAATGAAAATTCTTTTGAATGGTGTTGTAATTCATACAACTTCTTATGATTCTGGTGGAGTGGGGATTGGAGAAATTGATTTAGCAAATACTAGTGGCGGAACAGATACTTATTATGACAATATTGTAATCCAAGATTTAGACGCTCTTGCAACAAGTGAAGTTTCAAATTCTAAAAATAAAGTTAGAGTCTTTCCAAATCCGGTTTCAGATGTTTTAAATTTAGATTCTACGGATAAAGTTGAATTAATGCAATTATTTGATGCTTCAGGAAAATTGATAAAAACTTTTAGAAATCCTGAAAAATCTGCAAATGTTTCTAACCTTAAAAAAGGAATTTATGTTTTAAAAGTAAAAACAGATAAAGGAACATCTTCAACAAAAATAATTAAAAAATAAAAATTTGATTTTTCTTTAATTAAAGACACTTTATTTTCAAAATAAAGTGTCTTTTTAAATTTAAAATTATCCCGTATTTTTGCATTAATTAAATTTAATAAAATCAATTTTGGAAAAAACACGCATCAATAAATATTTATCAGAAGTTGGGTTTTGTTCCAGACGCGCCGCAGATAAACTTTTAGAAGAAGGAAAAATTACCATCAATGGAAAAATTCCAGAAATGGGATCGAAAGTTTCTGATGAAGATGAAGTACGAGTTGAAGGTAAATTAATTAAAGAAAATACTGAGAAACCAATTTATATCGCTGTTAACAAGCCCATTGGAATCGTTTGTACAACAGATCAAAAACGTGAGAAAAATAATATTGTAGATTTCGTAAATCATCCAAAAAGAATTTTTCCAATCGGAAGATTAGATAAACCGAGTGAAGGTCTAATTCTTATGACCAACGACGGCGATATTGTGAATAAAATTTTACGTGCAAGAAACAACCATGACAAAGAATATTTAGTTCGTGTAGATAAACCAATTACGCATACTTTCATTGAAAAAATGAAAAATGGCGTTCCAATTTTAGATACAATAACTAAAAAATGTGAAGTTGAAAAATTAGATACTTTCCAATTTAGAATTGTTTTAACGCAAGGTTTAAACCGACAAATTCGCAGAATGTGTGAATATCTTGGTTACGAAGTAAAAAAGCTAAAACGTTTACGTATTATGAATATTAAACTGGATTTACCTTCTGGACAATGGCGAGATTTAACAGAAGAAGAATTGCAAGAATTAAATTTACTTTTAACAGATTCTGAGAAAACTGTAAATTAATATTTATCTATTAAATATTGATACGCTTTCAAATATTTATTTAATCTTTTGAAATCTCTTTCTGTCATTAGATTTGTGAATCTCACTAAATCCATATTATCTTTCAAATCATTTATTTTTACAGCAATGGCGAGTGGAGATTGCTCCACTTTTTTCACAAAATCATCGTAATCCATTAATTCACTAGTTTTTGAAAGACATTCAATTGCAAAAATTTGATGTTCTGCAAAACCCTCTTGGCGAAGAGTTTCGGAAGTTATTTCTGGACAATCTTCCAAAACATCATGTAAAATACCCACAATTTTTTCATCAATTGTTTTTCCAGCGTTCATTACGCGCATCACATGACCAATGTATGGCGCATCAAATTTATCGGTTTGCTTTCTGTGCGCTTTTTCCGCAATTCTAATGGCTTTGTAAAGTAGTTTTTCTTTCATATATTAAAATTATTAAAAAGCTTTTAATAGAGCAAATTTTTAAAAAAATTAATGAAAATTATGCATTTTGTAATCTATTATTTCCTGTTCTTTTTAAAACGCCCCAATTTTGAATTTCACCTTTCAAAGCTTTTCTGATGGATTTAATTAAAATATAATACATCATTTGACGATAAACCAAACGCTGCGGAATCATCCAAATTAATTTTTTAAAATCTTCTCTTTCAAACGCGAATGCAATTGCAGCGCCCAAAATATCAACCAATGAGAAAATAATGTAATATAAAACAATGTGATAAGGATCTGCGACAATTAAACCAAAACCAGATAAAATTAAACTCATCACCAAAAGTAAATCTGCTAAAGGAGCCAAAAATGGCAGAAGAATTTGATAGAGAAGAATATTTGGTAAAGCAACGCGTCCGAAATTTTTAAATTCTTTTCTGAAAATCGCATCTCTATGTTTCCAGAAACTTTGTAAAATTCCAAAACTCCAACGAAATCTTTGTTTTAAAAACTGACCAATCGTTTCTGGTGCTTCGGTAAAAGAAAGTGCGTCATTACAATTTCCAATAATATATCCAGCTTTGTGCAATTTCATTGTTAAATCACAATCTTCCGCCAAAGTATCGGTTGTAAATCCGCCAGTTTCTAAAACTGCTTTTCGGCGAAATGCCCCAATTGCTCCTGGAACTACTGTGATGCAATTTAACAAACCAAAAGCGCGTCTGTCAAAATTTTGTGAGGTAATATATTCTATACTTTGCCATTTCGTAATCATATTTATTTCATTCCCAACTTTCACATTTCCTGCAATTGCGCCAGTTTCTTGCGGTTTATCTTCCAAATAAAAAGCGTCCATCAAACGAGAGACTGCATCTTCTTGCAATTGTGTATCTGCATCGATGCAAACAACAAATTCTGAATTTGTTTGGGAAATTCCATAATTTAAAGCCGAAGCTTTTCCACCATTTACTTTGGTGAAAACTTTTACTTTCTCATTTCCCTCAAAAGCATTTTTTACATTTTCAAAAGTGGAATCTTTACTTCCGTCATCTACAAAAACGATATCTAAATATTTGTAATCTTGTTTTAATAAAGAATTTACAGTTCGCACCGCATTTATTTCTTCATTATAAGCTGGAACAATCACGCTCACTTTTAAACCATCGGGAATTCCTTTAAATTTTGATTTTAATTTTTTTTCCTTTTTAGATTGTAAATAAGCCAAAACTCCCATAAAAATCATTCTTGCAATTGAAAGAAAAATACCTACTAAAAATAAAACATAAATAAATTGTCCCAACCAATAACTGGAAGAAGCGAAAATAAAATTGATATTATTTTTCCAGCTTCGTTTCACAGGCGGCATTAATTCGCTGTCTTTTACGTGCATTAAATCTGCAATCGTAGTAAATTTACAACCTTTACTTCTAAAATATTTTATAATTCTTGGAAGCGCATCTACAGTTGGTTGTCGCGTATCACCGCCAGAATCGTGGAGTAAAATGATACTTGCATTATTTTGATTTGCAAATCTTATCGTTCGGTTTACAATAGAATCTGCGTTCATTTTTGGATCCCAATCATTTGGATCTATACTTTCTCCAACTGTTATATAATTACTTTTTTTACTGCGTGCAATCGGTTCTAATTCTTCATAAGTTTGTGGTTCAGAATCAGCGTTATATGGCGCTCTAAATAAAATTGTAGATTTTCCTGTAATACATTCTAAAAGTGAACGTGTAGTTTTCAGTTCTAAATCTGCTCTTTCAGGTGACATTTTTGCTAAATTTCCGTGAGTGAAAGTGTGATTTCCAAACTCAAAACCATCTCTATTTATTCTTTGTACTAAAGGAATATTTGATTCTGCATTTTCTCCAATTAAAAAGAAAGTCGCCGGAATTTTTTCTTTTTCTAAAATATCTAAAATTTTTGGTGTCCATTCTGCACTTGGTCCATCATCAAAAGTTAAAATGATTTTATGACCAGGTCCTAATTTTGTAGTGTCTTCAGCAAATTTTTCATACAAAAATCCTGAAGGAAGTTGTGTGTAATGTTCTTCAGAAATTAAATTTTCATTTTTATCAATTTCAATTTTCGTACGTCCTTGTTCTGGAGAATAAAGAATATTTAAAATTTCACCGCTTCCAACAGAAGTTGGTTTCGCGTTGAAATTTGGCGGCATCATTGTTAAAAGTATATAATTAAACGGTTTTTTTGCAATTGCCGTAGAACTTAAATCTCGCATATAAAAATTCCAAATCCGCGGATCTTCACTTCCTAAACGCCAAAGCGCAGTTCCCGCATTTCTGTAATCATCAGAATAGCGCAAAATATTAAAAGTTGTAGCGGCATCTGTAAACCAAACAGAATTTTTCGTGGCTTCATCAGATTCACTTCCAGAGAAATTATAATCGTAATGTAAATTATAAGTATCATCATCATAATTAATATCAGATTTACTTATTTTTGCGCGATCTACCGCTTGACTGTAAGTTATATCTTCTGTGTGAGTTCCGTCGCTATCGGTAATCCATTGTCTTCCATAACCTGCAACTCCAAGAATTATTTTATTTGAGGGAACGTTTTTCGCAACATCATCCATTTGTTTTTCAATCCATTTTTGCGAACTAATTGGTCCAGCTTGTGAAGAATCATTGTATTGATCATAAGCCATAATGATGAAATAATTTGTAAAATCTTTTAGATATTTTAAATTAAAATCCGAATTATCGGGCATTACATCAATTGAAACTATTAAATTATTTTGTTTAAAAGCCAAATATAATTTTTTTTGAAATGCATTTAAATATTCATCAGAACTCTCATTCATTTCTTCAAAATCAATGTTGATTCCTTGTAAATTATTTTTTTTAATGGTATTTATTAAATCTGAAATTAATTGATCTTGAATTTTAGGATTATGCAAAATGGTTTTAATTAAATTTGCATTAAAATTCCCTTGTTTCCCAGGAATTGAAATGAAATTATTTAAAATTGGTTGAATACTCAAACCAAAATGTTTCATCACAGAAAGTGCCTCTTTGTCAATTCTACTGTCTAATCTGTAAGTTTTTGGATTGATAAAAAACCATTCTGGATAAATGGTATTTAATTTATTTCCGTTAGTTCTTAAATCTATTAATGAAAGCGGACTCCACGGAACGTAAAACGCAGCTCTAATTAATTTCGCATCTTTTATGGATGAACTTTTACTTTCTAAAGCAATTCTTTTATTTAAAAAATCTTTGAAACCTTTAAATTTTTTATTCAGTTTTGTTTCAAAAGTAAAAGGTGAGGACGGATCGAGTTTTGTTTTATATGCATTACTCACAGAATTCATTTGTGGTAAAGTGGGATTTTTCCCACGTAAAACTGTGAAAATTACCAAAATTATAGCCGTAATTAGTACGGCTGTAATAATTCTAAATGTCCATTTAGTGCGCTTATAACGCTTGTTGTTTTGAGTTTGGAATATTTGATTTCCGTTGTCTGACATTTGACGAAATTTTCTTCAAATGTAAAACAGATTTGTGAAAAAAAAATCGGTGAAAGTATTAAATATTTCACAAATTTTTAAGATTACAATAGTGTGAATTTCTGAATTTCTGGTAAGATTTTTGATTGATACAATAAAATGAGAATGAAATATTTACAACAAATATTCTTAAAATAGTGGGATAAAAAAGACTTCTCAATCCTGCTGTTTTAAAAGAAAAAGAGGGAAGTCAAAAGTTCACAATGTACACTAATATTTATGATTATGTGATGCTAATTTCTCTAATTCTATTTATTTTAGTTTTAATTTTTAGCATAATAGAAATAATAATGAGTTCTAGCTATTCAAAACCAGCAAAATTATTTTGGTTTTCTATGTGTTTGTTTATGCCTTTTTTAGGTTCAGCTTTATTTCATATTTATAGAAAAGATAAATTAGAATAAAATTGTTTCAAAATCGAGAAACTTTGGGAAGCAATTAAATTATTTCACATAGGAAATTGCGAAAATGAAAAAATGTCATTTCATCTGAAAAAGTGTCAGTTTTTTTAATATAAAAATTGAAAAAATTTCTTAATAATTTACAGTTTTTAATTTGGTATTTTATTTGTAAAATTAATAACGAATTCAGGAATGAATTTAGATTTAAAATAAAATAATTGTTTAATTTAAAATTTTGTAATTATGAACACTTTAGTAACTGTTCCTAAAAACGGAACTTTAACAAAAACAAATTCTAACGCAAATTATAGAACTTTGAGTAATTTGCTTGATGACATTTTTAATAGAGATTTACCTTCAGTTTTTAATTCAAATTTTAACACAGGTATTTCACTTCCAAAAGTTAACATCAAAGAAACAGCGAATGATTTTTCTTTAGAAATGGCTGTTCCTGGTTTTAAAAAAACCGATTTCAAAATTGACGTAGAAAATGGTATTTTATCTATTTCAACTGAAAAGACACAAAATGTAGAGGAAAATGAAGAGAATTACACATTTCAAGAATTTGGTTTTTCATCTTTCAAAAGAACGTTTACTTTACCCGAAACAGTAGAAGATGAGTTTATCAATGCAACTTATATTGATGGAATTCTTAAAATCTCATTGCCTAAAAAAGAAGAGGCCAAACAAAAACCACCAAGAAGTATTGAGATTTCGTAATACTTTTAATCACTTAAAAATTGGAAAAAGAGACTGAGAAATCAGTCTCTTTTTTATTTTGAAAAAACGCTCGCATTTAAACAAAAAAAAACGCTCCGAAAACTCAGAGCGTTTGATTAAAAGTACAGATTGTATAGCTTCTCGCAATAAATTTAATACGAACCTTTCTCCACATAATGCGCTGCAATCTTTTCAGTTAAAGCAATCACATTTGGATTATTGGTATATTTTGTAAATCTGCGTAAACCAGAAAGCATCATTCTTTGTTCATCGCCTTCAGCAAAGGAAATGATTCCTTCTTTGGCTGCTTCTATAATTTTTTCTGTGGCTTTGTAAAGATTTAATTTTGCCATTGCAGCTTGTACAGAATTGGCATCAAAACTTTTTTCTGCTCTTAAAATTGCAGATTCCGCCATATAAATTTGGTTTAAAATTTCTGAAGCGTTTAATAATAAATGTTGTTGTTTCTCAATTTCTGTCATATATTTTTGCAAAGCTGCACCAGAAACCATCATAAATACTTTTTTCAGATTTTCTAATAATGCTTTTTCTTCTGACATAAATGCAGAATAATCTGGAGCTTCAAAAGATGGAATTCCCATTAATTCTTTGCTCACCTCCATTGCAGGTCTCATTAAATCTAATTGTCCTTTCATTGCTTTTTTAATGAGCATTCCAACCGCTAAAAGTCTATTTATTTCATTTGTTCCTTCGTAGATTCTGCCAATTCTTGAATCTCGCCACGCGGCTTCCATTGGTGTATCTTCAGAAAATCCCATTCCACCGTAAATCTGAATTCCTTCATCCGCGGTATGTTGTGTAAGATCTGAAACGAAAACTTTTAGAATAGAACATTCAACCGCGAATTCTTCCACACCTTTTAATTCTGCTTCTTGATGACCCATTCCGCCCGAAATTAATTCATCAATTTTATCTTGAACATCTTTTCCAGCGCGATATGTCCCAGATTCACTTACAAAAATTCCGGTTGCCATTTCGGCAATTTTTTTTCTGATGGCACCAAAAGTTGAAATAGAAACGCCAAATTGTTTTCTCTCATTGGCATATTTAACGGCGTGACCAAAAATTCGTCTTTGTCCATCAATATTAGCTGCAGCTAATTTAATTCTACCAACATTTAAAGAATTTAAGGCGATTTTAAAACCGTTATTTCTTTCGCCTAAAAGATTTTCAACCGGCACTTTCATGTCATTGAAAAAAACCTGTCGGGTAGAAGAGGAACGAATGCCGAGTTTATGTTCTTCTTCACCAAAAGTAAGACCTTCAGTTCCTTCTTTTTCTACAATAAATGCGGTGATATTTTTATCATCATCAATTTTCGCAAAAACGATAAATATTTCAGCGAAACCTGCGTTTGAAATCCACATTTTTTGTCCGTTGATGATATAATTTTTCCCATCTTCAGATAATTTTGCTCTTGTTTTCCCTGAATTTGCATCAGAACCTGCATCTGGTTCAGTCAAACAATAAGATCCGAATTTTGTTCCCGTTGCTAAATCTGGTAAATATTTATTTTTTTGTTCTTCAGTTCCATACAATAAAATTGGTAAAGTTCCAATTCCTGTGTGCGCTCCGAAAGCCGTTGCTAAGGAACCATTTCCACCAGAAATATAATCACAAGTTAATAAGGTCGTGATGAAACCCATTCCTAGTCCGCCATATTGCTCGGGAACAGTTACGCCAAGAAAGCCCATTTCACCGAGTTTACGCATTGTTTCTTCCGTTAAAGCATAATCTTTATGTTCAAATCTGTCATGCTTTGGAACGACTTCGCGGTCGATAAATTCTTTCGCAGAATCGCGCATCATTTTTTGTTCTTCAGATAAATTTTCTAAAGTGAAAATTTCTGCTGCAGGAGTTTGCTTGATTAGAAACTCGCCGCCTTTTAAAGTTTTTGTATCGTTCATTATTTTTGTTTTAGTAATTTTAGATAAAAGAATAGAGAGAAAAGAATAAAGATTTAAAGATTCAATGTTTTTTTAAAACCAGAAATCATTCTTTGTAATTCTTCAATTTTTATTTCTAATTCTTTTAATTTTGATTCATTAAAAAAGTTTCTATTTGCTGATATAATTATTTGTGTTTGTAATTCTTAAAGTGAACCAAGACTAATTTCTAAAAATCTATTGAAATCTTTATTTGAATTTCTGCTTGAACCTTCTGCAATATTTGAAGGGACAGAAACTGCACATCTTCTAATTTGAGAGGTTAAACCGTAATTTTCTGTTTTAGGAAAATCATCAGTTATTTGATAAATCTCATTTGTTAAAGCAAGAGATAATTTCCAAATATTAAGACTTTTAAAGTTATGTTTCATAAAACTTAGATTAATAGATTAAAGAATTAATTTGGTTTTTATAATTCTTTATTCTTTTCTCTTTGTTCTTTTCTCTACAAAAGTTCAAATATGCTCGCCGCTCCTTGTCCAGTACCCACACACATTGTGACCATTCCGTATTTCATATTGCCGCGTTTTTTCATTTCATCTAAAATTTGGACGGTTAATTTTGTTCCTGTACAACCAAGCGGATGTCCGAGTGCGATTGCTCCTCCATTTACATTTAGAATATCTGGATTAAGATTTAATTCTCTTGTAACTGCAACAGATTGTGAAGCGAAAGCTTCGTTTAATTCAATTAAATCAATATCTTTTAGATTTAATCCTGCTTGTTTTAAAGCTTTTGGAATTGCATAAAGCGGTCCCATTCCCATAATTCTTGGTTCAACTCCAGCTGCTGCATAAGCAACTAATCTTGCTATAGGTTCAAGTCCTAATTCTTTAATCATTTCTTCGCTCATTACAATTACGAAAGCTGCTCCATCACTCATTTGTGAGGAATTCCCTGCTGTTACACTTCCTCCATTTGCAAAGACGGGACGCAATTTTGCCAAAGCTTCTATTGATGTTCCCGCTCTTGGACCTTCATCTACAGAAAAATCGAATTTTTTGGTTTGCATTTTTTGGTTCTCATCTAAAAAAGTATATTCTACAGTAATTGGAACAATTTGATCTTTAAATCTTCCATCAGCGTTTGCTTTCAAAGATTTTTCGTGAGAGTGAAAAGCAAATTTATCCTGATCTTCTCTGGAAACTTTATATTGTGTTGCAACAGCTTCTGCAGTATAACCCATTCCCCAATAATAATCAGGATTAGTTTTTGCCATATCCGATTGGGGAACTGGTTTGTAACCGCCCATCGGAATATAACTCATGGATTCTGTTCCACCTGCAATGATGCAATCGGCCATTCCTGCCTGGATTTTTGCTGATGCAATTGCAATCGCTTCACTTCCGGAAGCGCAATATCTGTTAACTGTAACGCCTGGAACTTTTTCGGTATTTAATCCCATTAAAGAAATTAAACGCGCGACATTTAAACCTTGTTCGGCTTCCGGCATTGCATTTCCGACGATTAAATCATCGATTCTGTTTTTGTCCAGTTGTGGAACTTCTGCCATTAATTTTTCAATGACAGTTGCCGCCATTACATCGGGTCGCGTAAATCTTAAACTTCCTTTCGGCGCTTTACCAACGGCAGTTCTAAACCCTTTTATTATATATGCTTGTTTTGACATTTTTTTACTTTTTTAATTAAATAATTCCAGATCTTATTTATTTCAAATTAGTTTCTCAAAGGTTTTCCTTTTTGAAGCATAAATTGAATACGCTCTAAAGTTTTTCTTTCTCCACACAATTGCAAGAAAGTTTCACGTTCAAGATTTAATAAATATTGTTCGGTAACTAAAGTTGGTTCGGATAAATTTCCACCAACCATCACGTAAGCCAATTTATCTGCAATTTTTTTGTCGTGTTCAGAAATATAATTTCCAGCAACCATTTGGTCTGTTCCTACATAAAACATTCCCAAAGCATCTTTTCCAACCACTTTCACTTTTTGTTCAATTGGTTGGGTGTAACTTTGTTCAGCCATTAATTTTGCAACTTTTTTGGCTTCAGCAATTTGTGTCATTTTGTTTACAACTACGATATCTTTTCCGTGTTCTAAAATTCCCATATCGTAGGCTTCGTAAGCGGAAGTCGCTACTTTTGCCATCGCAATATTCATAAAAGCATCGCGCAAACGGTTATTTTTAACATCATCATTGTGGAAATCTCTGGAAGTTCGAAGCGTCATTTCCTTCGTTCCACCACCTCCAGGAATTACACCAACGCCAACTTCTACCAATCCGATGTAAGTTTCCGCTGCTGCAACAACTCTGTCTGCGTGCATTGTCATTTCACAACCACCGCCTAAAGTCATCCCGAAAGGAGCAACAACTACTGGAATTGAAGAATATCGAACACGCATCATTGATTTTTGGAAATAAGCAATTGCCATATTCAAATCGTCCCAATCCTGGTCAACCGCCATCATCATTATCATCGCAAGATTTGCGCCGACGGAAAAATTAGTTCCCTGATTGGCGATAACTAAACCGTCGTAATCTTTTTCGGCTAAATCTATCGCTCTATTCAAACCATCTAAAACGCCGCCACCGAGGGAATTCATTTTAGATTTAATTTCAAAATTGATGATTCCGTCGCCTAAATCCTGAATTTGTGCTTCAGAATTGCTCCACAATGTTTTGTTTTTTCTAATATTATCTAAAATAATGAAAGAATCTTGCCCTGGAATTTTTGAATATTCTCCAGAATCTTTATTCACGAAAGTACTTTGACCTTCATCATTTATTTTGTAGAAAGTCTGATCTTTTGAAGCTAAATTTTTAACCCAATCCGAAACTTCATAACCTTCGGCTTTTGCGAGTTCAATTCCTTTTTCTAAACCAACGGCATCCCAAATTTCGAAAGGTCCATTTTCCCAACCGAAACCAGCGCGAAGAGCGTCATCAATTTTATAAATATCATCAGAAATTTCCGGAACTTTATGCGAAACATAAGCGAACAATGCACCTAAAGATTTTCTATAAAGTTCGCCCGCCTTATCTTTTCCGCCAATTAAAACTTTAAATCTATCTAAAGGTCGATCGATATTTTTTGTTAATTCTAAACTTGGAAAAGAATTTTTTTCCTGCAATTCATATTCTAAAGTTTCAAGATTTAAACCTCTGATTTCAGATTTTCCTAACTCATTTTTAACTTTTTTGTAGAATCCGCCGTCCGTTTTGGAACCGAGCATTTTCTTTTCCATCATTAAATTAATGTAGGACGGCATCGCAAACCCTTTCTGGAACATTTCCTGTTCTGTTCCGCTTTGTTCCACGCCATTTGCAACGTGAACCAAGGTATCTAAACCAACAACATCGGCTGTTCTAAAAGTGGCAGATTTTGGACGACCGATAATTGATCCGGTTAATTTATCTACATCGGAAACATTTAAACCTAAATCTTTTACGCTGTGAAGTAAATTCATCATTGAAAATACGCCAATTCTATTCGCAATAAACGCGGGCGTATCTTTGGCTAAAACCGTAGTTTTACCTAAAAATTTTGCGCCGTAAGACATATAAAAATCTATGACTTCTGGATCAGTATTTTTTGTTGGAATAATCTCTAAAAGTGGTAAATATCTTACCGGATTAAAGAAATGCGTTCCCGCAAAATATTTTTTAAAATCATCACTTCTTCCTTCAACCAATTGGTTAATTGGTATTCCGGAAGTGTTAGAAGAAATTAAAGTGCCCTCTTTACGCACAGTTTCAATTTTTTCATACACCGATTTTTTGATGTCTAATCTTTCAACTACCACTTCAATTATCCAATCGGTGTTTTTTATTTTCGCTAAATCATCATCAAAATTCCCTATAGAAATTCTGTCTGCAAATTTTGGCGAGTAAAGTAGAGCAGGACTGGATTTCTTCAATTTTAAAAAATTCTCCGTCGCAATTCTGTTTCTTACGATTTTATCTTCTTTTGTCAGACCTTTTTTGATTTCTGCTTCCGTTAACTCAACAGGAACAATGTCTAGCAAAAGCACTTCCACACCAATATTAGCAAAATGTGCCGCAATCCCAGAACCCATAATTCCAGAACCAAGGACGGTCACGTGTTTTATGCGTCTTTTCATTATAATATATTATTTTTTAATTATTTGAATAATGTAACCTTATGGTCTCATTCTAATTTTTTTTTATTATTAATTTCATTCGCAATATTTAAAATTTGCGACATTACTTGTTTAAAAGTTTCCAACTTTTCTGGTGATATTTTATCTATCACTTTTTTATTAAAATTTACCACGACTTCTTTGGACAAGTTTCGGCTTTCTATACCTTTTTCAGTTAATTTGATGATGACTTCTCGTTTATCAGTAGTGGTTTTTTCTTTGTATATATAGCCGTTATCTTCTAATAATTTAATAATTCTAGTTAAAGAAGTGGGTTCAATTGCCATTTTTGGACCTAAATTGGTGCTTCTTGTGCCTTCTTTTGGATCAATTTTTAATAAAGTTAATGCTTGAACAGCAGTAGAATCATAAACTTGCGCCATCTCACTGTACATTTTTGAAACAGCGAGCCAAGTAGATTTTAGAATTAAATCTACATTTTCTACCTTTTCATTATTTTTTATATCCATTGGTTTCAAAATATCTGTTTCTCAAATATACAAAATATTATGCATGCATAGTACTTATAATAAATAAAAAAAATTAAAACACTGTAAATGTGTTATTTAATTAATATGATTTGCATAATATTATGCATGCATAACAAATTAAGAAAGTACAGAGATTGTAGTATTAATGATGCTTTGAGAGTAATACGAGAATATCTTCAAAATTATTGATATTTTCTTGTTTATCTTTCAAATTTATTTCCCAAAAACCGTCTCTCCAAGTAAATTTTAAATGTTTCAAATTTTTCGGAAAGTTTTTTTGAAGAAAAGAATAGAGTAATTCTTTCTGTAATTCTGGTGCTAAAATTTGTGGTGAAACAAATTCTGAATTAATTTTGTATAGATTTGGTTGGGTTAAATCTGAATGTTGCAATAAAATATCTTCTGAAATTCCAGAAAATAATTGTTCATCTTTTAACAAACAAATTTTATCAGAAAATTCTTTTGCTAATCTCCAATCATGGGAAGAAAATAGAATAATTTTTTCTTTATTTTTAGCAATATTACGCATCAAATTTAGAATCATTAATTTATTTTTTTCATCTAAATGCGTGGTTGGTTCATCCAAAATAATCATTGGTGTATTTTGCGCTAAAGCACGACCAATAAATACTTTTTGCAAATTACCATCTGATAATTGTTTTAGTTGGAAATTTTCATATTCTTTTAAACCAAGACTTTCTATAATTTCATCAACTTCCTCTAAATCAAATTTATTTAATTTAAAATAATATGGATAATGAATGTATTTTCCGAAAGCAATTAAATCTTTAACTGTGAAATGATTTGGAACTTCAGATTTAGAAAACACTACTGAAATTTTTTTTGCAATTTCTTTAGAATTTAGTAGATTCAGATTAAAATTATCAATAAAAATTCCTCCCTTAATTAAGGAGATTTGACCTAAAATTGTTTTAATTAAAGTGGTTTTTCCTACACCATTATCACCAATAATTAAACAAACATCACCAGTTTCTAATTCCATATTTCCATCAGAAATTAAAGGTTTGGAATAGCCGATTGTAATGTTTTGTAGTTTTAAATTCATTTCAAATTAGGCTTTTGCAAATTTATTTTTACTCATCAACATCATCAAAATTACGGGAATTCCAAAGAGGGAAGTGATAATATTTAAAGGCAATTGCGACATTTCTGAAATTACAGAAAATACTTCCATAATGCAAATTCCCAGAATCATATTTAAAATCCACTGATGCCACAATTTTGACGGATTATAAAGTAATCTAGCAAAATGCGGAACTACAATTCCAATGAATAAAATTGGGCCTAAAAACGCAGTAATTGATGCAGAAAGTACAGAAGAACCTAGAATAATTAAATATTTTAAATGCTTTAAATTCACTCCAAAACTCTTTGCATAAGCCGTTCCCAAACTATTTCCAATTAAAGGTTTTAAACTTTTAAAACTTAAAATTAATCCTAAAATTATTAGAAATAATAAAACTAAAATTTGGCTAAAACTCACTTGATTATTAGCACCAAAACTCCACAAAACAAAATTTTTTAAACTTTGACTTTCTGCATAAAACTGTAGAATTGCAATTACAGCTCCCGCCAAAGCAGAAATTAAAAAACCAAAAATAATAATGAAACTTTTATCCTGAAATTTCCCAGATAATAAAAGCAAAATCAGCATTAAAATAAAACTCCCAGTAATTGCAGAAATACTTAAAAAACTATTTTGCAAAAAATCTGGAAGCAACCAATTTTGTGAGAAAAAAATATAAAAAGCAACCGATAAACTTGCCACAGAAGTTATTCCTAAAACAGAAGGTCCTGCAAGGGGATTTTGAAAATATTCTTGTAACAGAAAACCAGAAGTAGGAATAGAAATTCCTGCCAAAACCATTATGATAACTCTATTTACACGTAATTGAGCAATATCAAAATTAGGAGAGTTTGATGAAAAGAAATCTGAAAAATTTAAATTAATAAAACCCGTAAAAAGATTAATAATAATTGCACAAAAACCAATTAAAATTAAAAATAATACGAGAAATTTAAAGTTTAATTTCATCTAAAAAAAAGCTTAGAAATTAGATTTTTAAAAAATTAAAAAACCGTCTAAACTAATTTAAACGGCTTAAAATTAAAAATTATTTAAAAGAAGCCAACTTTTCTGCAAGCATTTCTTTGCTCATACTTCCTAAAGTTTCATCGCTTTTTTTACCTTTTTTCATAATGGTATATGGAATTGCGCCGCCGTCCCATTTTTCAAAGTTATTTTTAAAAAAATCTGGATTCAGTTTTGAATTATCAAGTAAAACAATATGATCTTGTAAATTATTTTTTGCTGCAAAATCTTTCACAGCTGTATTCCAATCTTCTTTTGCATCAATATCAACAAAAGTAAACTTCACCGGTTGACCTTTTAATTCTTCCATTTTTTCTTTAAAATGAGGAATTTCTGCCATGCACGGACCGCACCAAGTTGCGAAAAAATTGGTAACATACAAAGTGTCATTATCTTTACTTTTCAAATATTCTGCTGTTCGCGCTACAGAAAATTCTTTTAAATTTATAGCTTCGGGAGAAACAGTTTTTTCAGTAACTGTTGCCACAGAATCACTTTTTGTATTTTCATTTTCTACACTTTTCGTTTCTTTTTTACAAGCAGAGAGTAATGATAAAATGAGAAGTGGCAAGATTAATTTTCGCATAACTTATTTTTTACTTATTTTTGATTGATTACTATGGAGCAACTTTTAACAAAGGCAAAAAAGCCCGTTTTTCATTCGTTAAAAATAGCGAAAAAAGAAAGACTGACCAAAAATACATTTTCTTTAGAATTTGAAATTCCACTTAATTTAAAAATAAATTTTCACTATCAATCAGGACAATATGTGAGTTTTAAAAGTTATTATTTAGAAGAAGAAATTTTAAAAGATTTTTCTATCACAAGTGCACCATTTGAAGATAAAATTAGTTTGGGATTAAAAATTGGAAAAGAAAATAGTTTTACAGCTCATTTATTTGAAAATTATAATGTTGGAGATTTTTTAGAAATAAGTGAACCGCGCGGAAGATTTACTTTAAAAAGTAAACCAAATGAACACCGCACAATTTTAGGTTTTGCTGCAGGAATTGGAATAACACCAATTTTAAGTCATTTAAAAAATATTTTGAAGGAAGAAAGTAGAACGCGTTTTTTTCTGTTTTTTGGTAATGCTACTTCCACAGAAATCCCTTTTAAAAATGAACTGGATAATTTGCAAAAAAAATTCAGTAACCGACTAAATATTTACTATTTTTTTTCCCACGAATCGGTTGACTTATTGTTCCAAGGAAGATTAAATGATAAAAAATTACATCTCATTATTAATCAAATTTTACATCTAGACGAGACTGATGAAGAATCTACGATTTGGGATGCAGTTGATGAAATTTTAATTTGTGGTCCAGGCGAAATGATAAAATCTTTGGCGAATGAATCTTTTAATAGAGGAATTCCGAAAAAGAATATTCATTTTGAGTTGTTTGAAAGTTTTAATGAAGACATTTATCCGACCGAAAAAGTTTTTCCATTAATAGAAAATATTGAAGTAGAATTTAAACTTTATGGAGAGAAAATTAAAACTCAACTTCAAAATAATAAATATAAATTGTTGCAACAACTTTTAGAACAAGGTTACAAAGTGCCTTATTCTTGCAAATCCGGTATTTGTGGGATTTGCGAATGTCAATTAGAAGAAGGCGAAATAGAATTAGTAGAAAATGAATATTTAACGGAAAAAGAAGAAGCTTCAGGAAAAATTTTAGCTTGTCAAACAATGGTTTTGAGCAAGAAAATAAAAGTTAACTTTGATGTAGTTTGAGAAAAATATTCAACATAATTAAAGCTTTTTTTAATCTAATTGAACTTGGGTTATTATTAATGATTTTTGCAAATATTTGGGTTTTTGCACTCACAAACGGTAGAACTTACACCAAAGTTTCACAGATACCTGCGAGAGAAGTGGCTTTGGTTTTAGGAACATCACCGAAAACGATGTCTGGAAATGCAAATCCTTACTTTACGAAAAGAATGAACGCTGTTTCCGCTTTATACCATTATGGAAAAATAAAAAAAATAATTGTGAGTGGCGAGAAAAGTGAGCATTATGATGAACCTAATGCAATGAAACAGTTTTTAGTTTACCAAGAAGGTGTGCCAGAAAATATAATTATTGAAGATCCAAAAGGTTTTAACACTCGAAAAAGTATCTTAAGATGTAAAAACACTTATAAAAAAAACAATATAATTATTGTTTCTCAAGGTTATCATAATCTTCGCGCTTTATTTTTTGCTAGAAACCAAAATATGAATGCGCTCGGGTATGATGCACAAGATGTTTTCACAAATAAAAGTTTTTACCGCAATCAATCTCGAGAATTCTTAGCGAGAGTTCAAGCTGTGGTTTATTTTATTTTAGGAATTGCACCAAAAGAATAGAGATAATGAATGTTAAAATGTGAGAATTTGAAGATTTTAAAAATTGACTATTCACAATTATTCACTTTTAAAATTTTATATTTGTAAAAAATAATTTATGCTCGTTATAGGTATTGCAGGTGGAACTGGTTCTGGAAAAACCACCGTTGTAAATAAAATTCTTCAGCAACTCAATGCGGAAGGTGTAAATGTACTTTCTCAGGATAATTATTACTATGATAACCAACATCTTACATTATCTGAGCGCGAAATGTTAAATTATGATCATCCGAAATCTATCGATTTTGAACTACTTCTAAATCACGTTCGTTCTTTAAAAAATAATAAGGCAATTGAGCAACCTGTTTATTCTTTTGTAACCCATTCAAGATCAGGAGATTTTGTTTCAATTGAACCAAAAAATGTTTTAATTGTTGAAGGAATTTTGGTATTAACAAATCCTGAATTATTAAAAGAATATGATTTAAAAGTATTTGTTCATGCAGATTCTGATGAAAGATTAATTCGTAGAATCCGGCGTGATACGCAAGAAAGAGGAAGAGATTTGCAAGAAGTTTTGCACCGTTATCAAACGACTTTGAAACCGATGCATCAAGAATTTATAGAGCCTTCAAAAAATGAAGCAGATTTAATTGTTCCGAATATGAAAAGAAATTCGGTCGCCATTGATTTTTTAACAACAGTGATAAATAATTCACTCAAAAAAACGCAATAATGGAAAATCTTATAAAAAAAATTAAAAAACCAAGTAAAATTCTCAGATTTTTAAAAAAATATGTGATAAATAAATATGTTATAACCATATTTTTATTTTTAATTTGGATGATATTTTTTGACAGTACTTCATTTTTAGTTATTAATGAATTGGATTCTAATATTAGTAAAAACGAAAAACAATTAGCACATTACAAAAGCGAATACGAGAAAAACAATTCTTTTTATGAGAAATTGATGAACAATAAATCTGAAAAAGAAAAATTTGCACGAGAAAATTATTTTATGAAAAAACCAAATGAGGAAATTTTCATCATCGTTGTAGATAGTTCTAATGTTGCAGATAAATCTAAACCTTAATTCTTCTTTAATTTAAAATTCATAAATCTTGGGAAATTCCTCAAATTCAGATTGGGAAAATCTGGTAAAAAAGCAATTGAAAACGGAAGAAATTTATAGTATTCTGCAGGTAGAGAATTTGGAAAATTTGGATGTAAAACCTTATTATTCTGAAATTAGAGTCCCTATTAAAAATTTGCCCAAAGTAGAAGAAAATACACATTTAGTAGCAAATTACGAGGAGTCTTTAGAAGAAGATGTTTTTGCTTTTTTATTAGAGAAAAATATCCCAAATCTTACTGAAAAGGTTTTGTTTATTGATGATAAAGATTTAGCAGAATATATTAAAATAGAAGATGAAGATATTTATTTTTCCTTAATTGATGTTTTTGATGACCTAGAAAATACAGGTTTTTTAAATAAACAATTAGCTAAAGAATTAATTCAGAAAAATTTTAAAAGAAATATTTGCATTGATATAAGTTTTCATCAAAATTGTGGTGCAGGAATTTTACAAGAATTAGCAATTGCACTTTCAAAAACAAAAGATTTAGTTGAAATTTTTGGTTCAGATATTTTAAATAAATTAATTTTTAGAATTGCAGTTGGTGGAAATTATTTTTTTCAAATCTCAAAAATCAGAGCATTTAAATTAGCTTTTAACCAATTGTCCAAAGAATTTGGAAAAGATGAAATTCCTTATATTTTTGCTGAAACATCTCTCAGAAATAAATCAAAAAACAATCCTGAAAACAATTTAATTCGCTCCACGTTAGAACTTTCTGCAGCAATGATTGGCGGTGCAGATGCTGTTTTTTCTAATAATTATTTAATAGAAAATAGCACAAAACTTTCGGAAGAAATTTCTTTTAAACAACAAATTGTTTTAGCGTATGAAAGTTTAATAAATATTTTTGAAGATGCTTCAAATGGAAGTTTTTACATTGAAAATCTTACCCAACAAATCGCGGAAAAATCATGGAAATTATTTTTAGATTTTGAAAAAAAAGGGGGTTATTCTGAAATGATGAAAAATGGCGAACTTCAAGAACTAATTTATAATCATGCAATTGCAGAACAAAATTGGGTAAAAGAAGGAAAGATAAAATTAATTGGCGTTAATCTTTATCCAAAATTAAATCAGACGAAAGAGATTTCAGATTTGTATGATGAAAGAGTTTTAAAACCGGTTCGATGGTCGGAAATGTTTGAGTAAAAAAGCGCTGAAATTTATAGTAAAGACGCAAATTTTTCTTAAAAGCAAGAAAATAAATTTTGCGCCTTTGCGTTAAAACTCAAATGATAAAAAATTTACTGCATAAAGAAACTCAAAACTTCATCAATGCAAATCTAAAGACAGATTTACATTCTTTATTATTAAAAAAATCACCGTTTCCAGAAGTTTCAATGTTGGAAATTGTGGAACAAATAAAAGGAAAAAATGTAGCTACAAAGAAATTTCCATTTTTACTAACAGACAAAATTATTTTTCCACCTCATTTAAATTTAGAACAAAGTTCTTCAGAATCCACTTCAAAATATAAAGCGAAACTTTTTAAAGGTGAAAAATTTCTGGATTTAACCGCAGGTTTCGGAATTGATGCTTATTTTCTTTCTCAAAATTTTAAGCAAACGACATTAATTGAAATAAATTCAGGACTTTTAGAGATTGTAGAACACAACTGGAAAATTTTAAATAAAAAAGCCACTTTTAAAAATCAAAATTTAGAAGATTTTTTAGATAAAAAAGAAGAAAAATTTGATTTAATTTATCTTGATCCAGCAAGACGAGATTCGCAAAAAAAGAAAGTCTTTCTCTTAGAAGATTTGTCACCAAATATTCTGGAAATTCAAGAAAAATTATTAGAGATTTCAACAAAAGTTTTAATTAAATTATCGCCTTTAATTGATTTATCTTATTTAATTTCAGTTTTAAAAAATGTAACTAAAATTTACATTATTGCTCTTAAAAATGAAGTAAAAGAAGTAGCAATTCTTTTAGATAAAAATAATTCAGAAGAAAAAGTAAAATGCATTTGTACCAATTTGGAAAGTGAAGAAGCAGATTTTGAATTTAATTTTGAAGAAGAAAAAAATGCAAATGCTGAATTTTCAGATGTACTTCAATATCTTTATATTCCGAATAATTCTGTGTTGAAATCGGGTGCATTTAATTTAATTTCACAGCAATTTAATTTAAAAAAAATTCATCCAAATTCACATTTTTACACCTCAGAATTTAAAATTTCTAAATTTCCAGGGCGAGTTTTGAAAGTAAAAAAAGTAGATTCAAAAGAAATTAAAAAAGGAGAATATTTTAATATAGTTAGTAAAAACTATCCACTGAAACCCGATGATATTAAGAAGAAATATAAAATAAAAGACGGTGGAGAAAACTATCTCATATTTACTCAAAGTATTAATTCTAAAATTATTTTAAAATCTTTCTAAAAATAAAATTTAAAAATTTTGTTAAAATCTTAATATTTCCTACTTTTGATGCATTAAATAATCTTATGAAAAAATATATTTTATTGCTTGCAGTTGCTGCATTTGTTACGTCTTGCCAAAAAATTCAACCAGGTGGTAATAAAGATGTCTTAAAAAAAACAGACGATATTGTGAGATACAATGATGAAAATGCGCCGAAACCAACTTATGTAGCGACGCCAGATTCTATAAAAAACGCAAAACCAGTGTTAGTTGAGCCAGTTGTAGAAGTGAAAAAAGAAGCAGTTGCAGAACCAAAAGTAAGTGAATAATCAAATCATATTTATTAAATAAACTATGAAATGTCTTGTGTTTGCAGGGCATTTTTTTTATTTTTACCAATAATAATTATAAAATTTAAAATGAAAAATACTTTAGAATACATTGAGGAAAATAAACCACGTTTTGTAGAAGAATTAATTTCTCTTTTAAAAATTGCTTCAGTAAGTGCAGATCCCGCTTTCAAAAATGAAGTTTTAAAATGTGCAGATGAAGTGGCGAAATTTTTAAAAAGCGCCGGTGCAGATTCTGTTGAAGTTTGTAAAACTGCTGGAAATCCAATTGTTTATGGAGAAAAATTTTTAAATAAAGATCTCCCTACAATTTTAGTTTACGGTCATTATGACGTTCAACCAGCCGATCCAATTGAATTGTGGACTTCGCCGCCGTTTGAACCAGTCATTAAAAAAACGGAATTACACCCAGAAGGTGCCATTTTTGCACGTGGTTCTGCAGATGATAAAGGACAATTTTTCATGCATTTAAAAGCTTTTGAAGCAATGATGCAAACCGATTCCTTACCTTGCAATGTGAAATTTATTATTGAAGGTGAAGAAGAAGTTGGTTCAGAAAACTTAGGCGTTTTTGTGAATGAAAATAAAGAAAAATTATCTTGTGATGTTATTTTAATTTCAGATACTCACATTTATTCAAATGATCAACCAACTGTCACCACCGGTTTAAGAGGACTAAGTTACGTGGAAGTTGAAGTAGAAGGACCAAATAGAGATTTACATTCCGGACTTTACGGCGGATCAGTTCCAAATCCAATTCACGTTTTATCACGAATGATTGCAAAATTAATTGATGAAAATGGCAGAATTACCATCGACGGATTTTATGATAATGTAGAAGAAGTTTCGCTTGAAGAGCGCGGAAAAATGAATGAATTAAGAGATGATCAAGAACATTTTAAAAAGTCAATTGGTTTAAATGGAGTAGAAGGTGAAAATGGTTTTACAACTTTAGAAAGAACTTCTATTCGTCCCACTTTAGACGCTAACGGAATTTGGGGTGGTTATATTGGTGAAGGTGCAAAAACGGTAATTCCAAGTAAAGCTTATGCGAAAATTTCTATGAGATTAGTTCCGTATCAAACTCCAGAAGAAATTACTGAAAAATTCACAACTTATTTTAAAAAAATTGCACCAGAAAATGTGAAAGTAAAAGTTACGCCACACCACGGTGGAATGCCTTACGTTTTGCCGAGCGACACAAAAGAATTTTTAGCAGCTAAAAAAGCAATGGAAGAAGCTTTTGGAAAAGAAGTTTTACCTTATAGAAGTGGCGGAAGTATTCCAATAACTTCAATGTTTGAAAAAGTTTTAAATGCAAAATCAGTTTTAATGGGATTTGGTTTAGATTCAGATGCAATTCATTCGCCAAATGAACATTATGGTTTATTTAATTTTTATAAAGGAATCCAAAGTATTCCACTCTTTTTTGAATATTATACCAAAGGTTAAAGTTTTCCTAAAACTAAATAAAACGCTTCTTTTTGGAGCGTTTTTTATTAAATTAGAGCAAATAAATATTTAAAAAATGAAAGATAAAAAAACAGCATATATTACTGGTGGAAGTAAAGGAATTGGTTTTGGTGTTGCAAAAATATTGTTAGAAAATGGCTACAATGTCGCTATAAGTGGTAGAAAAGAAAAAGATTTAGAAGATGCACTTCTTCAACTTTCAGATTATAAAGATTCTGTTGCAGGAATTGTTTCAGATGTTCAGAATTTTAAAGACGAAGAAAAAACGGTTTCTAAAATTGTAAAACACTTTGGGAGTTTAGATATTGTAGTAGCAAATGCGGGTTTAGGGCATTTTGAATCCATCGACAAAATGAGTATAGAAAATTGGAATGATATGATTGAAACCAATCTTACAGGTGCTTTTCACACATTAAAAGCAAGTGTAGAAGAATTAAAAAAATCTGAAGGTTATTATATCACAATTTCTAGTTTAGCAGGAACTAATTTTTTTGAAAATGGCGCTGGTTACAACGCCTCAAAATTTGGCGTTGTAGGTTTCACACAAGCTGCAATGATTGATTTACGAAAATTTAATATTAAAGTTTCTACAATAATGCCTGGTTCAGTTTCTACAAATTTTAACGGAAACAAACCTTCTAAAAAAGATGCTTGGAAAATTCAACCAGAAGATATTGGTAATTTAGTTTTAGATTTATTAAATATGAATCCAAGAACATTACCAAGTAAAATAGAAGTTCGACCATCAAAACCAAATAGTTAAATATTATGCAAAAAATATATTTTTCTTAAAATATGTTATGCATGCATAGTAAATTATTATTAACTTAGCAAAAATTAAAAATATTATTTAATATGAAAATATTAGTTTGTATAAACAGTGTTCCAGACACTACTTCAAAAATTAATTTCACTGCAGACAAATCTGCTTTTGACAAAACAGGAATTCAATGGGTAATTAATCCATTAGACGAATTCGCTTTAAGCAAAGCTGTGAAATTACAAGAATCTCAAGGCGCAACAGTTACGGTTGTAAATGTAGGAGATGCAACAACTGAACCTGTAATTAGAAAAGCACTTGCAATTGGAGCAAATGATGCAATCCGAGTAAATACAGAAGCAAAAGATAGTTTTTCTGTGGCAAAAGAAATTGCCACAGTTGCACAAAACGGAAATTATGATTTAATTCTTTGTGGAAAAGAATCCATCGATTATAATGGAGGTTCAGTTCCGGGAATGGTTGCTCAACTTTTAAATCAACCTTTTATAAATGCTTGTGTCGGTTTAGATGTAAATGGTGAAGAAATTAGCGCAATCCGTGAAATAGAAGGCGGAAAAGAAACGGTTTCTGTAAAATTACCTTTAGTAATCGCAGGGCAAAAAGGTTTAGTTGATGAGAAAGAATTAATTATTCCAAATATGCGCGGAATTATGTCCGCAAGAACAAAAACTCTAAATGTTGTAGAACCTACAAATTCGGATGTAAAAGTAGATTCAATCTCTTTTGAAAGTGTTCCTGCGAGAGCCGCTGTAAAAATGGTGAGTCCAGATAATCTGGATGAATTGGTAAGACTTCTTCACGAGGAAGCAAAAGTAATTTAATTCATTATTTAATTTTAAAATTTAAAAAAAATGGCAATATTCGTATATGCAGAAAATATAAACGGAGTCTATAAAAAAGCGGCGTTTGAAGCGGTTGCTTACGCAAAATCAATCGCAGAAAATGCGGGTGATTCTGTAACGGCAATTTCAGTAAATCCAACAGATTCTTCAGATTTACTTTATAAATATGGCGCTGAAAAAGTAATTAATATTAAAGATGAAGGTTTAAAAAACTTTAGCGCAAAAGCTTTTGCACAAGCCGTAAATGAAGTATTCGAGGGTAAAATAATCGTTTTTCCACACACCACAGATGCTTCTTCAGTTGCACCCATGCTTTCAATTTTAAAGAATTATTCTTTAATCACCAATGTTTTAGAAACTCCAGAAAATCTTTCACCATTTCAAGTAAAAAGAAAAGCGTTTTCAGGAAAAGGATTTATGCATGCAAAATCTGAAACTGAAGGTGTAATTTTAACCGTTTCACAAAATTCTTTTGGTGCAAAAGAAAATCCAGTTTCTGGAACTGAAGAAATTAAAAATTTATCTGTTTCCAATGATGATACTAAAGTTTTATCACACGAACAATCCACTGGAAAATTAGATTTAAAAGAAGCTGAAATTGTAGTTTCAGCTGGCCGTGGAATGAAAGCTGCAGAAAACTGGGGAATGATTGAAGATTTAGCTAATGTTTTAGGCGCTGCAACAGCTTGTTCTAAACCGGTTTCAGATATTGGTTGGAGACCTCACTCAGAACACGTTGGACAAACTGGAAAAGCAATTGCACCAAATTTATATGTAGCAGTCGGAATTTCTGGCGCAATTCAGCATTTAGCCGGAGTGAATTCTTCCAAAACAATTGTTGTAATTAATAATGATCCAGAAGCACCTTTTTTCAAATCTGCAGATTATGGCGTAGTTGGAGATGCTTTCCAAATTATTCCTGCTTTAACAGAAAAAATAAAAGCTTTAAAAGGAGCTTAATTTTTAATAATAAATCTTAAAAACCTGAAATTAATTTCAGGTTTTTTTATTTTCATTTTTTAAAACTCAAATATTTTTTATAATTTTAATAAAAATAAATATAAAACTATGAAATTCATAATTCGTCTTTTAGTAACTGCAGCTGTTGCTTTTGTACTTTCAAAATATTTTTTGTCAGGCGTTCACATTGCAAGTTTCGGAACTGCAGTTATTTTTGCAATCGTTTTAGCATTGTTAAATATTTTTGTAAAACCAATTTTGTCCATTTTAGGATTGCCTTTAACTATTATTACTTTCGGACTTTTTTCTTTTGTAATTAATGCATTAATTATACTTTTAGCAGGACATTTTGTAACAGGTATGATCGTCGATGGTTTTTGGTGGGCTTTAATTTTTAGTATTGCACTTTCCATTGTCACTTCACTATTAGATGGTTTAATTTCTTCAAAGGAATAATCTTTTTTAAATATTTAAATAAATGGCTTTCTTCGGAGAGTCTTTTTTTTAATTAAATTCATAATTTAATGGATTTTGATATTTTAATTTTTAAATTTGAATAAAATATTTTTAAAATGAAAAATTTCCTTTTTGTAGCCGCAATTTTATTCTCACTTCAAGCGTATTCCCAGAAAATATATACGCCAAGAAACATTAAAAATGCAATTGAAAAAGGAACAAGGACAGAAAATGGAACTCCCGGCAAAAATTATTGGCAAAATACAGGGAATTATGTTATGAAATTAAGTCTGAATCCCGATACTAAAATAATTTCAGGCGCAGAAACAATTGAGTATTTCAATAATTCACCAGATAGTTTGAAAACTGCAGTCATTCGTTTTGTAAATAACGTGCACAAACCAACTTCAGCACGTGCAAGTGACACTTCAAAAGATTTTTTAGACAAAGGTTTAACAATAAAGTCATTTAAAGTAAACGGTGAAACTTACAATGTAAATAGTGAAAATTGGGGAACTGTCGGAAACGTAAAGTTAAAAAGTCCAATGCTTCCAAAATCAAAAACTACGTTTGAAATTGTTTGGGAATATCCGTTATCAAAAGAAAGCGGAAGAGAAGGACAAATCAACGAAACTACTTTTTTTGCTGCTTATTCTTACCCAAGAATTTCCGTTTATGACGATTATAACGGTTGGGACAGAATTCCGCACACAGGAAGAAATGAATTTTATCATGATTTTAATAATTACAATGTGGCAATCACAGTTCCGAAAAATTACGTGGTTTACGCAACTGGTGTGATGCAAAATCCACAAGAAGTTTTACAAGCAAATGCTTTAAATGATTTTAAAAAATCTCTCATAAGTACGGACATAATTCACATTGCAAAAGAAGGCGAAATTGCAGCGGGAAAAATCACACAGCAAAACGACCAAAATACTTTCAAATTTAAAGCAGAAAATATCACGGATTTTTGTTGGGCGGCAAGTTCCACTTATGTTTGGGATGCTTCAAGTGTGCAATTAGATTCAAAAAAAGTGAGCGTTCAAGCGGCTTATGAAAGTGGAGCGAAAGATTTCGAACATTACACTGAATGGGAACAATATAATATCGCTTGGTTTTCTAAAAATTGGCCGGGAATAGAATATCCATTTCCAACTATGACGGCTTTTCAAGGTTTTGCAGATATGGAATATCCGATGATGGTAAATGATTCTACAATTCCGAATGATTTAAATGATTCCAGACTAACCGTGGATCACGAAATTGCGCATACTTATTTTCCGTTTTATATGGGAATTAATGAAAAACGTTACGCTTATATGGATGAAGGTTGGGCAACAACTTTTGAATATTTAATTGGAACCGCAGAACACGGAAAAGAATACGCTGATAAATTTTACAAAGATTTCCGCGTAAAACGCTGGATTTTTGATCCTTCTTCGGACGAAGATCAACCTGTGATTTCTGAAAGTACGCAAGTTTCTGGCGCAGGTTATGGAAATAATTCTTATGTGAAAGCAAGTTTATCCTATTTGGCTTTGAAAGATTATTTGGGCGATGCGTTATTTAAAAAAGCACTTCATCATTATATGGAAACTTGGCACGGAAAACACCCAATTCCGTGGGATTATTTTTACGCGATGGAAGCGGGAAGTGGTAAAGATTTAACTTGGTTTTGGAAAAACTGGTTTTATAGCAATAATTACATCGATTTAAAATTGAGTTCCGCGAAGATGAACGGAAAAAATTTAAGTTTAAATATTGAAAATTTGGGCGGTTTTGCGATTCCGTTTGATGTGGTTACAGAATTCTCTGACGGTACAAAATCCACCAAACATTTCACGCCAGAAGTTTGGAAAGTAAATGAAAAAGAATTTAAAACCAATATTTCATCTTCAAAAAGAGTAAAATCTGTAACTTTGGATAACGGCATTTATATGGATTATAAACCAAAAGATAATACTTTAAATCTCTAAAAAATAGATATGAAAATAAAACATACATTTCTCGCAATTGCAGCACCCTTTCTTATGAATGCACAAAACCTAATGACACCCGAAACACTTTGGACGCTCAATAAAATGTCTGTTTCTGCCGTTTCTCCCGATCAATCTTCATTGATTTACAAAGTCGGAAAAGTCGATTTAAAAACGGAAAAAACAAATTCTAAATCCTACTTTTTAAATTTAAAAACTTCTGCTGCAGAAAATTTAGATTTAGGCAAAAAATCAATCGTTCAATGGGATAAAAATGGGATTTACGCACAAGAAGGCGAAATGATTTATCTTTCAAAAGATGGCGGAAAAACCTGGACAGATTTTTACAAATTTGGCGAAGTAGATAATATCAGAATTTCTCCTGACGGTAAAAAAGTCGCTTTTAGCAAAAATGTGCATTTAGAAAATATTTTAGGAAAAGACTTATATAAAGACACGCCAAAATCTACTGCACAAGTTTACACAGATTTAGATATAAGACATTGGGACACGTGGAATGAAGGGAGTTTTGATCACGTTTTTGTTGCAAATATTTCAGAAGATTTTTCGAAAGCAACAGATTTGCTTAAAAATGAAAAATTTTATTCTCCACAAAAACCATTTGGTGGAACAGAAGATTTTATTTGGAGTCCAGATTCTATGAGTATAATTTATGTTTGTAAGAAAAAAACTGGGGCAGAATACGCACTTTCTACCAATACAGATTTATATTCTTATGATTTAAAATCCGGGAAAACCACTAATCTAACGGAAGATAATAAAGGTTACGATGTTAATCCAAAATTTTCTCCAAACGGACAATTTCTTACATGGCAAAGTATGGAACGTGACGGTTATGAAGCGGATAAAAACCGTTTGATGGTGATGAATTTAAAAACAATGCAAAAAACTGATTTAACAAAAAACTGGGATGAAAGTGTTGCAGGTTCTATTTTTTGGAGTTCAGATTCTAAAACTATTTATTTCAGCACGGCATTTCATGGTACTTCACAATTGTTTTCAGCGGATTTAAAATCCTCTAAAATTACTCAAATTACAAATGGTGATTTTGATGTTAACGATATTATTGCTCAAAACCAAAATCAATTATTTGTTACAAGAACAGATTTTAATCATAATGCAGACTTGTTTTCCGTAGATCCAAAATCTGGAAAAATGTCGCAAATTACAGAAGTAAATAAAGACAATTACGCAAAAATTACTCCATCCAAATCTGAACTAAAAATGGTGAAAACCACCGATGGTAAAGAAATGGGCGTTTGGTTTATTTATCCACCAAATTTTGATCCTGCTAAAAAATACCCAACATTATTATATTGTCAAGGTGGTCCACAATCTGCTTTAACACAATTTTTTAGTACCCGATGGAATTTCGCTTTAATGGCAGCAAATGGCTATATTATTGTTGCACCAAACCGTCGCGGAATGCCCGGTTGGGGAACGAAATGGAATGAAGCTATTTCCAAAGATTGGGGCGGTCAACCGATGAAAGATTATCTTTCTGCGGCAGATTTCGCAAAAACTTTACCTTATGTGGACGGCGACAGAATGGGCGCGGTTGGCGCAAGTTATGGCGGTTACAGCGTTTATATGCTCGCAGGAATTCATCAAAATCGTTTCAAAACTTTCATCGCGCACGACGGGCTTTATGATATGAAATCTTGGTACGGAACCACAGAAGAACTTTGGTTTGCAAATTGGGATTTAGGAGGTGCGCCGTGGGACAAACCAACGCCAAAATCTTACACAGAATATAATCCAAGTAATTACGTGCAAAATTGGAATAAACCAATTATGATTGTGCAAGGTGGAATAGATTTCCGCGTTCCTTACGAGCAAGGTCAGGAAGCATTTCAATCAGCGAAATTACGTGGTTTGAAAACTAAATTTCTCTATTTTCCAAATGAAAACCATTGGGTTTTACATCCTCAAAATGGTTTGGTTTGGCAACGAGAATTTTTCAGCTGGTTGAAGGAAACTTTGTAGATTTTTTAGGAGCAAGACGGTTTTGTTTTTTTCGAAATTTCGTCTCCGTCTTACACTATATCTTTTCACAGGAAATGTGCCTTTCGGCGCATTCCCTATGAAAAAGGATGCCGTTTCAACCGGGGCTAAAAAGACGTTTTATTTTTTCTTTCAATTGTTGCTCACAATACGTAAGAACGCGCCTCAAGGCAGTTCAGATTTATAAAACATTGGTTACATTTTATAAAACAAAAAACTATGAAAAAAGTAATTGGAATTGGCGGAATTTTTTTCAAAACAAAAAATCCAGAAACTTTAAGAGAATGGTACAAAATACATCTTGGTTTTGATATAAACGATTATGGCGCAACTTTCGATTGGAAAGAATGCTCAGATTCAGCAAAAAATGGCGCCACACAATGGAGTCCTTTTAAAGAGGATACAAAATATTTTGAACCTTCCAACAAAGAATTTATGATTAATTACATCGTAGAGAATCTGGAAAAATTAGTAGAAGAATTAAAAAAATCTGATGTCATTATTTTAGATGATATAGATGATTCGGATTACGGAAAATTTATCCATATTTTAGATTGCGAAGAAAATAAAATCGAGCTTTGGGAACCCAGTAAATAATTACAAAAATAGTTTTTAAACTAATTTGCTCATTTACTTGACAAACGCCTTTTCAAAATCGTATATTTGCACCCCGAAACAGAAAAACTGTATCGTTTAATTATTTTTAAATAAAACTATGTCGAAATTAAAAACTTCAGACTTCAATTTTCACTTACCAGAACATCTTTTAGCAGAACATCCTTCTGCAAACCGCGATGAGGCGAAATTGATGGTTCTTCATCGTAAAACACAAACCATTGAACACAAGCTTTTTAAAGATGTGATTAATTATTTTGAAGAAAAAGATTTATTTATTTTTAATAATACAAAAGTTTTTCCTGCACGTCTTTATGGAAATAAAGAAAAAACAGGAGCGAAAATTGAAGTTTTTTTACTTCGAGAATTAGATAAAGAAACACGTGTCTGGGACGTTTTAGTGGATCCAGCTAGAAAAATAAGAATCGGAAATAAATTATTTTTCAATGAAGATGAAAGTTTAGTAGCAGAAGTAATTGATAATACAACTTCCCGCGGAAGAACTTTAAGATTTTTATACGATGGTTCTTATGAAGAATTCCGTGCAAAACTGAAAGAATTAGGAGAAACGCCGCTTCCAAAATATATTAAAAGAGAAGTAGAGCCAGAAGACGCAGAACGGTATCAAACGATTTATGCAAAAAACGAAGGTGCTGTTGCAGCGCCAACTGCAGGTTTGCATTTCTCCAAACATTTAATGAAAAGATTAGAAATTAAAGGAATTGATTTCGCAGAAGTAACTTTGCACATTGGTTTAGGAACTTTTAATCCTATTGAAGTGGAAGATCTTTCTAAACATAAAATGGAATCTGAAGAAGCTATTATTGATCAAATTAATGCAGATAAAATAAATTTAGCAGTAGAACAAGGTCGCCAAATTTGCGCTGTTGGAACAACAACAATGCGTGCCATTGAAACTTCCGTTTCTTCTAATAAAAAAATTGGACCTTATACTGGTTGGACAAATAAATTTATTTTTCCACCACACGATTTTGGTGTTGCAACTTCTATGATTACCAATTTCCATATGCCCAAATCTACATTAATGATGATGATTGCTGCATTTGCAGGTAAAGATTTTCTGATGCATGCTTATGAAGAAGCTGTGAAAAACGAGTATAAATTTTATTCTTACGGAGATGCGATGTTAATACTCTAAACAATTTTAAAATAGTAATTTTAAATTTTAGATTAATATCTTTTTAAAGTTATTAAACTAAAATTTTTTATTTAAGCTTAAATCAAAAAATAATTAAAATCTAAATTTTTGCGCGATTTACGAACTTTATCACTTTCAGAACTTCAAGATTATTTTTTAAGCTTAGGTGAAAAACCATTTCGTGCGAAACAGGTTTATGATTGGTTGTGGTCAAAAAACCTTCATTCTATTGAGGAAATGAACAATCTTTCAAAAGAATTAAGAGAGAAAATTTCTAAAGATTTTATAATAAAACCAATTTCTGTTGATCAATTACAAAGAAGTTCTGATGGAACTATTAAAAATGGTGTAAAATTACACGACGGACTTTTAGTAGAATCTGTTTTAATTCCTACAGAAACTCGAACTACAGCGTGTGTTTCTTCCCAAGTTGGTTGTTCTTTAAATTGTGAATTTTGTGCAACTGCACGTTTAAAACGAATGCGAAATTTAGAAGTTGCAGAAATTGTAGATCAAGTTGCATTAATTGATCAGCAAAGTAAAATGTATTTTGATAGACCGCTTTCAAACATCGTTTTCATGGGAATGGGAGAACCAATGATGAATTATAAAAACGTAGTAGAAGCCATCAGAAAAATTACCGAACCAGAAGGTTTAGGAATGTCTCCGAAAAGAATTACAGTTTCAACTTCGGGAATTCCGAAAATGATAAAAATGTTGGCTGATGAAAATATTAAAGTAAAATTAGCACTTTCTCTTCATTCTGCAATTGAAAAAAAGCGAAATGAAATCATGCCTTTTTCAGATAAATTTCCTTTGACAGATATTTTGGATTCATTAAAATATTGGTATCAAAAAACGGGAAATATCGTCACTTTTGAATACTGCGTTTGGAAAGGAATTAATGATGAAGATGAAGATATTAAAGCTTTAATAAAATATTGTAAACAAATTCCAAGCAAAGTCAATTTAATTCAGTACAATCCAATTGGTGACGGAAAATTTGATCAATGTAATAAAGCTGCGGAAGAAAATTACGTTCGTCAATTAGAGAAAAGTGGAATTACAGTTATGATTCGGCGAAGTAGAGGAGGCGATATTGATGCAGCTTGCGGACAATTAGCCAATAAAGCAGCAGAATAATTTATTATTTTTTACTAAGTTCTTAATGCATTAACTTTGCAATAAATTAAATTTCTATGAGTATTTTTATTGGCGAAGATGGCCTTCAAAATATTTATACATGGGCAATCCCGCTTCATGCAACTGTTATTTTATCAGAAATGATTTACAGTCATTATTCTGAAAGTAAATTATACAGCGGCAAAGATTTAGCTCAAAATATTTATTTGGCTCTCGCTAATTTTGGTTTGGATCTCGCAATGAAAGTTACGGCAATGTTCGTGATGTTTTTCTTTTATTCTTATCGTTTATTTACTTGGGAATTTACTTTATTTTATTGGGTAATTTGCTTTGTTATAACTGATTTAGCTTATTACGTTTTACATTATGTAGATCACCATTCGCGTGCGTTTTGGGCAGTTCATATCACACATCACAATTCAGAATATTTTAATTTAACCACCGGTTTTAGAAGTTCAGTTTTAGAACCACTTTATAGATATTTATATTTTGCGCCACTCGCTTTTTTAGGATTTAATCCGTGGCATATAATGGTGGTTTATGCAATCGGACAAGTTTATGGAACTTGGGTACATACACAAACGGTAAAAAAAATGGGATTTTTAGAACATATTTTAATTACGCCTTCTCATCACAGAGTTCATCATGCATGTAACATTAAATATTTAGATAGAAATATGGGAATGGTGCTCGTTTTTTGGGATAAAATATTTGGTACTTTTGAAAAAGAAGATGAAAAAGTTCCTGTAAAATATGGAATTTATCCGAAAATGCCGGATGATAAACCTTTAACAGTTTTTGCTTATGAATGGCGAAAAATTTGGAAAGATTTAAAACAACCTAATTTAAAATTTACCGATAGAATTAATTACATTTTTAATTCTCCTGGTTGGAAACATGATGGAACAGGAAAAACTGTGAAACAATACCAAAAAGAATATTTTGAGAAAATGAAACTTAAAACTTAGATAATTCTATAAAATTTTCAATGAAACAATTATTATTAGTTTTTACAATTCTATTTTCTCCAAGTTTTTCAGCACAAAAAACGGAAACTTTTAAAATTAAAAAATACCAAATTGCCATTTTGGGAGATAGTTTAAAAGAAAGTTCTGGACTTAATTTTTTTAATGGAAAACTTTACACTTTCAATGATAGTGGGAATTCTGCGGAATTATTTCAAATAAGTTTAGATAGTGCGAAAATTCAAAAGAAATTAAATACAAAACTTCGGAACGAAGATTGGGAATCTTTGACAAATGATGGTGAAAACTTTTACATAGGAGATTTTGGAAATAATTTAGGAAGTAGAAAAGATTTAAAAATTTACAAAATTCCGTTTCGTGATTCTTTGGTTTTAGATTCTACAAAAACCATTTCATTTTATTATCCTGAGCAAAAAGATTTTACGCCAAAAAATTTAAATAATGATTTTGATGGCGAAGCAATGATATTTTTAAATGGAAAAATTCACATTTTTACCAAAGAATGGAAATCAAAAGAAACCACTCATTATATAATTAATCCTGAAAATTTTGAAAATCAAGCAGCTGAAAAGATTGAAACTTTTAAAACTGATTTTGTAGTAACAGATGCTTCTTACTTTGAAGATAAACTCTATTTAATTGGCTATACAAAATTGGCAAAAGTGTATTTAATAGTATTTAAAAAATCTGAAAATGATACTTTTTTTAGAGAAACGCCAAAAAAATATTATTTGGGAAGTGCATTTTCATTGAGCCAAATAGAAGGAATTGCAGTAAATAAAGACGGAATATATATTTCAGGTGAAGAATTTCACTCACCTTTAGGAATTAAAAAAGGACAATTCTTTTTCATTCCTTTTTCTGATTTTGATTAATTTTCCTGCTTTTTCTCAGCTTATTTCTACGCAAAAAATAGCTTATATTTGCTTATCATTAAATTCTAACTTTTTAGTTCTGTGTCTCAGATTGTAGAAGAAATAAAAAAACCAATTATGGAAGAAATGAAACTTTTCGAGCAAAAGTTTTATGAATCTATGACCACAAAAGTGGCGTTATTAGACAAAGTAACGCGTTTTATTGTAACTACAAAAGGAAAACAAATGCGCCCAATGTTTGTTTTTTTGTGCGCAAAATTAGTGGGTAAAGTGAATGAAAAGACTTTTCGAGGTGCTTCAATGATTGAGTTAATTCACACCGCAACTTTAGTACATGACGATGTTGTAGATGAAAGTTTCAAACGTAGAAATTTTTTTTCAATTAATGCTTTATGGAAAAATAAAATTGCAGTTTTAGTAGGTGATTTTTTACTCTCAAAATCTGTTTTACTTTCTACTGATTTTAAAGATTATGATTTACTTTCGGTGATTGCGAGAACCATCAGAGAAATGTCTGAAGGTGAATTGTTGCAATTAGAAAAAGCCAGAAAACTAGATATTACAGAAGATGTTTATTATGAAATTATTCGCCAAAAAACGGCAACTTTAATTGCAGCTTGTTGTGAAATTGGCGTTTTATCTAATGATGTAAATGAAGATTTAGCTAAAAAAATGCAGAGTTTCGGAACATTAACTGGAATGGCTTTCCAAATAAAAGATGATCTGTTTGATTATTTAAGTGAAAATTTCATTGGAAAACCTGTTGGAATTGATATTAAAGAACAGAAAATGACTTTGCCGTTAATTTATTCTTTAAAAAATGCTTCAGAAAAAGACCGAAAATATCATTTCCAGACGATTAAAAGATTTAAAGAAGATAAAAAAAGAGTGAAAGAATTAATAGCTTTTGTGAAAAAAACTGGTGGTTTAGATTACGCTATTTCTGTGATGAAAAATTATCAGCAAAAAGCAAAATTAATTTTAAATGAATTTCCAGATAATGAAGCAAAATATTCTTTAAATTTAATGCTTGATTATGTTATAGAGCGGAAGTTTTAATTTGTTCTTTCATTAATTTTATAAAAACACTTGGTTTCATATCAAATTTTCTTTGAAAGTTTTTACTAAAACTATCCGTACTACTAAAACCTGCAATTAGAGCCAATTCTTTAACATCTTTATGTAAATATTTTCTTTGAGATTTAAGTTGAGAAAGAATATAATCTACTCTTAAATCATTAATATAATGATTGAAATTTTTATCTTTATAAACATTAATAACTCTCGAAAGATAGCTGGAATTTGTACCAAAAGTTTCACTTAAAGATTTTTGAGAAATTTGAGGATCTAAATACAATTTATTAGTCTCTAAATTTTCCAACTCTTTTACAATATGTTCTACAATTTGTGGATTTATACCGGGAATATCATCATAAAAAATTTCTTCAACTTCAGGACTGTCTAATCTTGAATTTGTTTTTAAGTTGAAATTACTTTTATTTCCATCGAAATGAATAATGTTTTCAAACCTTTCTCTATATTGTTTTTTCAATTTCAAAAAACGGTAAACAAAAAATAAAGCACCAAATAATACTAAAATAATTAAAATACTGTAAAATATCTGCTGTTGTAAAAGAGAATCTTCTAAGCGGTCTTTTTCTTGTTGAAGTTTCTTTGTGTCGTACTCTTTATTTATAGTAGTGTAGAGATATTTATAATTTTTCTCATAATTCCGATCAAGATTCATTAACTTTTTTACATATTGTAATTGTAAATTTTTGTTTCCTGAATTTTGATAATATTTAATTAAATATTCATAGGTAGGTCGGAAATGAGGATCGAGTTTTCCAGTTTTAGAATATTCTGTATCTATTAATTTAAAAAAATAGATTGCTTTCTCTTGATTACCTTCTTCCCAATAAGAAAGACCTAAATAAAAATTCTCTGTAAAATGAAAACCTTTATCCTTATATAAATTTAACGCTTGATTTAATTTTAAAATTGCAATGTTATAATTTTTTTCAAAATAAGCATCTGTTCCTTCTGAAGATATGAAATAAGGTAAATATTGTTTTAAATTATTTTTTTTTATATAATTGAATGCTTCAGCGAGTAATGTTTTATTTTCTTTTTGTTTATATAGTTTCGTATTTGTATCTATATAACTCATTAAAGAATAGAGATAAAACATTTCATTATCCTTACCAAGAATATTAGAATTTATATTTTTCTTAAAATAACTAATACATTGTTTTAACTCTTCTTGAGCTTCACTGTAAAGTCCTAAATAAATTTTATTTTGTGCAATATAATATTTGATTTTATAGGTAGTATAATCATCTCCGGTTTTATTAGAAAATTTTATAGCCTGTAAAAAATCATTTAAAGATTTCTGATATTTTATTTCTTCCATCCAAGTCTTGCCTCGATTAATATAAGCGCTACTCAAAAGGCTTGCTTTGCCACTTTTTTTTGCAATATTTAAAGCGCTATCCGCAAAAGCAATATTTTTCGGAAATTTTGAATTTGTTGTGGAATATCTGTAAGCATAAATAAGTGTTTCGTAATTTTTTTCTTTTTTAGATTTCTGAATATAAAGATTAATCATTTTCCACATTTTTGTAGAATCTGAATGTAAATGATCTATCTTTTCTTCTATTTGTTTGTAAGTTAAATCACTATTAGAAGCTTTTTGGGCTTCAATATTTGGTAATAAACAGAAAAGAAAAAATAGAAAAAGAAAATATTTAGAGTTAATCATAAGTTCTTGAAAATCAAACAAATATCAATTTATTTTTTGTTTTTAAAATTGAGATTTACAAAATTAATGCTTTTATTTTTAAAATGAAGTTCTTTTTTTTTGATATAAGAGTCATTTTTTATGATATAGCAGTTCAAACTGGTCTTGTCATTTGGAAGCAATAATGTAATGTTTATAGATTTGGCATAAGTTAAAATAACAACATAACAATTTAACACTTATTTATTATGAAAAAAATTATTTACCTAAGTATCGTTTTAGTTACTTTATCATTAACATCTTGTAGAGATCAAGAAGATATGGTACAATTAAACGATGTAAAACCTACCAATGTTGCAGCAAAAAATGCAACAAATAATGATTCTACTAATTATACAGAATTCAATTCTTCATCTGAAGAGCAAGGGGATCCAACCAAACCACCAAAATTGTAAAATTTCATTAGTTAAATTATTTAATAAAATAAAACAGTTAAAATATAATAATCATTATGAAAAAATTTATTTATCTATGTATTGTATTAGCAACTTTATCATTAAGTTCATTCAGAACACAAGAAGAAATAGTACAATTAAAGGACATAAAATCAGTTGCAAAAACTTTAAATGAATTTACAAGTAATAAAATTGATTCTAAAAATTATGCTGCTTTTGATTCTTCTTCTACGGAACTAGATAATCCTACAAGCCCACCAAGAGACTAAAGTTTGTTAGAAGTGAACTGTAATTATTCTTCACTTTTTAAAATAAGAAATTTTTTTTCATCATTTGTGTTGATCTCTTCCGTTTCTAAACGGACGGAAGGGATTTTTTTAAAATCATGAAAAACTTTAGAGCAATCTAAAAAACGACTTTTTTTTCATCATTTGTGTTGATCTCTTCCGTTCATTCGGATGGAAGAGATTTTTTTTAAAATTATGAAAAACTTTAGAGCAATCTAAAAAACGACTTTTTTTTCATCATTTGTGTTGATCTCCTTTGCAAATTGTAAAGGGGATTTTTTAGTGAAATAATTTTATAAATAACATTCCTATAGCAAGAAAAATACAAATCAAAGCACCTAAAAACAAAAAATCCGCAAAAGATTCATACTTTATTTTATACTTTTCATTTTCACTTCGGATAGCTAAGAAAGAAAAAATACAGCTCATTGTGAAAAGCAGAGCTGCAATTCCCACAAATTCATCTAAATAAGTAGATTTATCAGTATTGGTAATTTTGAGAGAAGTAATTATCAATAAACAAAATCCTAATAAATTAGAAGAAGCGTTCAAAATATGTGGAGATTTCTCTCTCATTTTTATATTTTTTATACAAATTAAGAACTTGTATTGCAGTTATAAAAATTTGATTTTATAAAATTCTATTAATTATAATATTTTAATATTCTTTAGTAATTAATTATCTTTGTAGAAATCCATTGTATTATGCAAAACACCTATATAGAAACGCAGCAAATCTCTTTTCAAGATTTTAAAAATAATATTTTAGAAGATTATAAATTAGGTAGGATTTCCCGAGAAATGTCTTATTTAGGAAGAAAAGAAGTTTTAACAGGCAAAGCAAAATTCGGTATTTTTGGTGATGGAAAAGAATTACCTCAATTAGCAATGGCTAAAGTTTTTAAAAATGGAGATTTTCGTTCTGGTTATTATAGAGATCAAACTTTTGCTTTAGCGATTGATGCTGTTTCTATAGAAAGTTTTTTCGCACAACTTTACGCCGATACAAATACAGAAAGAGAACCAGCTTCTGCAGGAAGACAAATGAATGGTCATTATGGAACCCGAAGTTTAAACGAAGATGGAAGTTGGAAAAATTTAACAGAACAAAAAAATAGTTCACCAGATATTTCTCCAACTGCAGGACAAATGCCGCGATTATTAGGTTTGGCTCTTGCTTCTAAAATATATAAAAAAGTAAAATTTGAAGGTTCAGAAAAATTTTCTAACAACGGGCAAGAAGTTGCTTTTGGGACAATTGGCGACGCTTCAACAGCAGAAGGACATTTTTTTGAAACATTAAATGCAGCTTGTGCGCTGCAAGTTCCGATGGTCATTTCTATTTGGGACGATGGTTACGGAATCTCCGTTCCTACAGGTCAACAAAGAGCAAAAGCAGATATTTCAGAAATGCTTTCTGGTTTTCAAAGAAAAGAGGGAGAAAATCAAGGGTGTGAAATTATACAAGTTCAAGCCTGGAATTATCCACAGCTTTTAGAAGCTTACGCAAAAGCAGAACATTATGCGAGAACGGAAAGTGTCCCTGTAATTATTCATGTAATAGAAGTAACGCAACCGCAAGGACATTCTACTTCTGGCTCTCACGAAAGATATAAAAATGAACAAAGATTAAACTGGGAAAAAGATTTTGATTGTCTTAATAAATTCCGAGAATGGATTTTAAATTATTCTATTGAAATTGAAAATAATGAACAACTTCTGGCAAGTGTGGAAGAGTTAGATTCAATTGATTTAATGGCAAAAAAATTAGTAAAAGAAGGTCAAAAAAAAGCATGGGAAAATTATCAAAGGAGCATTAATGATTTAAAATTAGAAGTATTTCCTTTAATAAAAATTTTAAGTGAAAATAATTCAAAAGTTGCTTCTTTATTAGAAATATTTGATAAAAAGGTAACTGTTAGTAAAAAGGATATTTTCCATTTAGTACGACAAAGTTTATTAGTAACAAGAACTGAGAATTCTGAAAATAGAAATAATTTATTAAAAAGATATTCTCAAATATTTGGTCAAGAAAAAGATAATTATTCTTCACATTTATATTCTCAATCTCAATGGAAAGCAACGAATGTAAAAGAAATTGCACCTATTTTTTCAGACAATTCTGAAACGGTTGATGGAAGAGTAGTGGTGCGAAATAATTTCGATAAAATTTTTGAAAAATATTCAGAAGCTTTGGTTTTTGGTGAAGACGCTGGAAATATTGGAGATGTAAACCAAGGATTAGAAGGTTTGCAGGAAAAATATGGAGATTTAAGAATTGCAGATACAGGAATTCGTGAAGCAACGATTCTTGGACAAGGAATTGGTTTGGCTTTACGCGGATTAAGACCAATTGCAGAAATACAATATTTAGATTACGTCTTGTATTGTTTGCAAGGAATGAGCGACGATTTAGCGACCGTTCAATACAGAACAAAAGGCGGACAAAAAGCGCCGGTAATTATTAGAACTCGAGGTCATAGATTAGAAGGAATTTGGCATTCTGGTTCTCCGATGGCAGGAATTTTAAATCTATGTAAAGGAATTTTAGTTTTAACTCCAAGAAATTTGACAAAAGCCGCAGGTTTTTACAATACAATGTTGCAAAGTGACGAACCTTGCATTATTATTGAGCCTTTAAACGGTTACAGATTAAAAGAAAAACAGCCCGATAATTTGGGCGAATTCACTTTACCAGTTGGGCAAATTGAAGTAACAAAAGAAGGAAAAGATGTGACTTTAATTTCTTATGGTTCCACTTGGAGATTAGTTATGGATGCAGCAGAACAATTAGAAAAATTAGGAATTTCTGCAGAAGTGATCGATGTTCAATCTTTAATTCCATTTGATTTAGAAAAAAATATTTTAAAAAGTCTTCAAAAAACAAATCGTTTGGTTATTATTGACGAAGACGTTGAAGGCGGTGCATCGGCGTTTATTTTGCAACAAATTTTAGAAGTTCAAAAAGCTTTTAAATATTTAGATTCAGAGCCAATCACTTTAACAGCAAAAAATCATCGTCCTGCTTACGGAAGTGATGGTGATTATTTTAGTAAACCTTCTGTAGATGATATAATAGAAACTATTTATAATTTATTTAATGAAGTAAATCCAGATAAATTTCCGACGATTTATTAGAGTTTATAAATGGAATATGTAAACTTTCAAAATCAGATTTGAAAGGTCTTTTTTGATGTTTTTGTTAAGAATTAGAAGGTTTAATTCTAATTTTTAAAATCATTATTTTTCACTAAATTTGCTTAAATTTTTTTACAACATTATGAACTACGATATTATTGTTATTGGAAGCGGTCCGGGAGGATATGTTGCAGCAATTAGAGCAGCACAATTAGGTTTTAAAACTGCAATTATTGAACGCGAAAGTTTGGGTGGAATTTGCCTTAATTGGGGTTGTATTCCAACGAAAGCACTTTTAAAATCTGGGCAGGTTTTTCATTACATAAATCACGCAGAAGAATTTGGTTTAAATAAAGTGGAAGCCAGTTTTGAATTTCCGAATATCATTAAAAGAAGTAGAGGCGTAGCTAATAAAATGAGCAAAGGCATTGAATTTTTAATGAAAAAAAATAAAATCGATGTTATTTTTGGAACAGCAAAAATTGCAAAAGGGAAAAAAGTAAATGTTACAGATAAAGATGGAAAAACTACCGAATATTCTGCTACAAATATTATTTTAGCAACTGGCGCAAGATCACGAGAACTACCAAATATTCCCCAAGATGGCAAGAAAGTAATTGGTTATAGACAAGCAATGTCACTTCCAGAACAACCAAAATCTATGATTGTAGTGGGTTCTGGTGCAATAGGTGTGGAATTCGCAGATTTTTATAATTCTATTGGAACTAAAGTTACAATTGTAGAATTCATGCCAAATGTGGTTCCTGTGGAAGATGAAGAAGTTTCTAAACAATTAGAAAAATCTTTAAAAAAATCAGGAATTGATATCATGCTAAATTCTTCTGTAGATTCAATCGACACTTCTGAAAACGGAGTTAAAGCAAATGTAAAAACCGAAAAAGGAAATATTACTTTAGAAGCTGATATTTTACTTTCCGCTGTGGGAATTGCTTCAAATCTTGAAGGACAAGGTTTAGAAGAAGTAGGAATTAAAACAGATAAAGGTAAAGTTTTGGTTAATGAATGGTATGAAACTTCTGTTCCTGGTTATTATGCAATTGGAGATTTACTACCTACACAGGCTTTGGCGCATGTTGCAAGCGCAGAAGGAATTACTTGTGTTGAAAAAATTAAAGGTTTGCATGTAGAAGCAATCGATTATGGAAATATTCCTGGTTGCACTTATTGTCATCCAGAAGTGGCAAGCGTCGGAATGACGGAAAAACAAGCCAAAGAAAAAGGTTACGAATTAAAAATTGGAAAATTTCCTTTCTCCGCAAATGGAAAAGCCACTGCAAATGGTGATACAGAAGGTTTTATTAAAGTAATTTTCGATGCAAAATACGGCGAATTTTTAGGTTGTCACATGATCGGAACTGGGGTTACCGAAATGATTGCCGAAGCTGTAGTTGCAAGAAAATTAGAAACTACAGGACACGCTTTGTTAAAAGCAATTCATCCACATCCAACATTATCCGAAGCAATGACAGAAGCAGTTGCTGCAGCTTATGGTGAAGTAATTCACATTTAAGAAATATTCAAATTACTAAAAGGCGGTTTTATAACCGCTTTTTTTATAAATTTATTCAATGGAAAAAGAAATAAAATTTGAAGACCATTTTATCAACCGAAGCAACTGGATTCGCGCTGCAGTTTTAGGCGCAAATGACGGGATTGTTTCAGTTGCAAGTATTGCAGTAGGAGTTTCAGCTGCAGGTTCAAGCAGAGAAATTTTAATTTTAGCAACTTTGGCAGGTTTAGTTGCAGGTGTTTTTGCAATGGCTGCAGGAGAATTTGTTTCCGTAAGTTCACAAGCCGATATTGAAGCTGCAGATTTAAAAAGAGAAGCCAAAGAATTAGAAGAAATGCCAGAACATGAAATGCACGAATTGGCAAAAATTTATCAAAAACGAGGTTTAACTGAAAAATTATCTTTAGAAGTTGCACATCAATTACACGAACACGATGCTTTAGGAGCGCACGCAAGAGATGAATTGGGCATTAATGAAATTATGAAAGCGCAACCTTTTCAAGCCGCATTTGCAAGTGGTGCTGCATTTGTCGCAGGTGGAATTCTACCACTTTTAGTGAGTGTATTTTTACCTTTAAAGGAAATGATGTATTATCAATACGGTTTTACGATTATATTTTTAATTATTTTGGGTTACCTTTCCGCTCGTGGCGGCGGTTCACATATTTTTAAAGCCATTGTTAGAATTACCATTTGGGGAACTTTAGCAATGATTGCTTCTGCTTTTGTTGGATATTTATTCGGAGTTAATGTAAATTAAATGAAAAATTTAGGCTTGGTTTTATCCGGAGGCGGAACGAAAGGAGTTGCTCATGCGGGTGTTTTAAAATTTTTAGAAGAGAAAAATATAATTCCAGAAATTTTGGCTTGTTGTAGCGCAGGTTCTATTGTCGGAAGTTTATATGCCGTTGGAAAAAAACCAGAAGAGATTTTAGAATTTTTTAAATCTGTTTATTTTTTTAATTGGCGACATTTTACCATTAATAAACCGGGTCTGGTTTCATCCTCGATTTTTAGTGAATATTTATTACCTGTTTTTGGAGAACTTACTTTGGGAGAATTAGAAAAGGATGTTCGCATTATTGCTACAGAATTAATTACCGGTGAGCAAAGAATTTTTGGTAGAGATTTCAAAATTGTTGATGCCATTATTGCGTCGTGTTGCATTCCAGGAATAACAACACCTTACATTGTAGGAGATGAAATGTTTAGCGATGGTGGAGTTTTAAATAATTTCCCTGCAGATATTATAAAAGCAGACTGCGAAAAAATGATTGGCGTTTACGTTTCAATGCCAGAAGACGCTTCAATGGAAAGTCTTTCTACCATTAGATCTGTAACTACGCGAGCTTACGAATTGCTTTCACATCGTACAGAAATTCACAAATTTGCCTATTGTGATTGGTTTATTACTTCAAAAAAACTAGCATCTTACGGTACTTTTGAAAGAAAAGCACATCGATTAGAAGAAATTTTTGATATCGGTTATCAAGCTGCGAAAGAAAGTTATGAAGACAGTATTTTTTCTAAATAAGGCCAATAAATTATTGCACCAATTACAATTGCAAAAATTGTAGATAAAAGAACTGCGCCTGCCGAAATATCTTTTATAATTCCAATTTTTTTATTAAAACTGGGTTCTACAAAATCACATAATTTCTCAATTGTAGTATTTATAATTTCGGTTACTAAAACAAAAGCAGAAACTAGAAGTATTAAAACGGCATCAATTAAATTTAATCTTAAAAATAATATCAAAAATAAATTTAAAAATAAAGCTGCAATTTCCAATTGAAAATTGCGCTCATTTCTAAAAATCCATTTTAAACCTTTTAAGGAAAATAATAAACTATTGTAAAACGGTTCTTTCGCCATTACCAATATTTATCAATCATATAAAGCAATTGCGTTTCAGCGGAAGCTCCAGAAAGTAATTCTCGTCGGTTAACTTTTTCAAAAATATCTTCTGTGGTGTGATGAATATCAAAATAACGCGCAGAATCTGGTGATAATTCGCCCGTTGCAGATCCTAATTCTTGCAAAGGTTGTACATCGGTTCCGGCATAATTTTTATCAAAATCATAAATTCCATAAGGCAAGAATAAATTGGACCAAGATTTTACTTCATTTCTTTTTCCATCACTCATTACCAAACCAAAACCGCGTGGTGCAAAACCACCAGAATCACTTTCCAAAGCAAATAGATGTTTTTCATTTTTTCGTTTGGCTTCTTCTGCATATTTTTTTGCACCTTTTGCGCCGTTTTCTTCATTCGCAAAACAAATAACTCTAATTGTATGATTGTTTGGAATATTTAATTTTTTAAATGTTCTTAAAACTTCAATTGCTTGTACAACGCCCGCTCCGTCGTCAGTTGCTCCTTCTCCTACGTCCCAAGAATCCAAATGTCCACCAACTGCGATTACCGATTGGTCTTTTTTTCCCGTAATTTCTCCAATTACAGAATGCGTGAGTCTTTCGCCTTTCATTCCACAATTTGAATTTAATTTCGCAAAAACTTTTTCAGATTCTAAAGTTTTTTCTAATTCATCTGCACTTTTTACACCAATGCAAACTGCAGGAATTTTTGGATATCTTTCGTCGTAACGCTGAGTTCCAGTATGTGGAACATCATCAAAAGCCGAAGAAAGAGAACGAATGATCATTGCTTTTCCACCTTTTTTTGCAACAAAAGAAGCGGCTACAAATCTGTATTTTCCAGCGTCGCCATAAGCTTGTCCCGTAGAAATGAAAGTTTGGTTAAAAGGATAATTAAAAAAAACAATTTTATCTTTTACTTCGGAATCTTTCATTTTATCTAAATCTTCCAAACTTTTTACATAAATAATTTCACCTTCTAAATCTTTTCCGTTCGTTCCTTCCGTATTTCCGATAGAAAGCATATTTAAAGATTTCCAAGAATTTGTTCCAGATTTAATTTGCAAAGATTCTTTTCCTCTTTCCCAAACAGGAACCATCACCTCTTGATACCAAACCTTATCTGCACCTGCTTCTTTCAATTTTTTATATGCCCATTTTGTTGCTTTTTCATAAGCTTCAGAACCGCTTAATCTGTGACCAATATCTTTTGCTAATTGGTGCAAATTATTATACGCTTGTCCATTCGTTAAAATTTCATCGGAGATATTTTTAAATTCTATGGAATCTGATTTGGATTGGGAAAAAAATAATCCGCCCCAAAAGAGCGGAAGAAGTAGGGTGAGTTTTTTCATTTAAATAGTTTTTGTTTGTCTTTCAAAATTAATTATTATTTTTTGAAAACAGAGAAATAGAAGTATAAAATTTTAATAAAAAAGTTCTTTCAAAAATTGAAAGAACTAAAATGAAAATAATGGTTAAATTTTATTATTTCATATCATACATCACCAAAGCCGTCACCAATTTTGGTTCAATGTAAGTGCATTTTGGCGGCATAATGAGTTTTTCATCGGAGATTTTTAGCATATCAGAAAAACTAACGGGATAAATACCGAATCCCACTTTATATTTGCCGGAATCTACTTCTTCTTTTATCTTTAAAATCCCTTCGATGCTGGAATTTCCTTTGATATAAGTAATTTCATCAGAAGTTTTAGGATCAAAAATATCAAAAATATCTTTGAAAATATATTTCCGCATTAATTTGTGATCTAAATCATTTGTATCTGCAGATTTACGAACGTCGTGCTTTACGTGTAAACTGTAAAATTTTCCATCCAAATACATACTAAAATGGAATTTCTGAGAAGGGAAATAAGGATTTTCACCTTTCTCATGAATTAGAAAATTAGTTTCTAATTTCTTTAAAAACTCTTCAGAAGTTAATCCGTTTAAGTTTTTTAAAAGCCGATTATAATCGTTTATTTTAATTGATTGGTTGGAAACAATATAACTGAAAACGTAGTTGTAATGTTCTGTACCATTGTGTTTTTTATTTTTTTCTTTCTGGTTTTTTGCGTTTAAAGCTGCGGAACCAATTCTGTGATGTCCATCTGCGATGTAAAAAGAATCAATTTGTTCTAAAACATCTTTTAATTCTTTCATTTTTAGACGGTTGTCTATTTTCCAGATTTTATGGCGCGTTCCTAAATCATCTACATAATTTAAAATCGGAATGTTTTTTTCTTCATAATTCATCAATAATTCTACTTTAGAATTTGATGGATAAGTGAGCAAAACGGGTTCTGCTTGAAGATTAACTTTCTCTAAATAATGTGCTAATTTTTCTTTTTTTGCTGTTAAAGTAGATTCGTGTTTTTTAATTTTTCCTTCCCAAAATTCTTCCACACTTACCAAACCAAGCAATCCACGAAACACTTTTTTATTTGGATAAGTTTGAGAATATAAATAAAAAGAAGCGTCATCTTGCACCAATTTATGATCGGCTAAAAGTTCTTCATAATTGGTTCGAATTTTTCGTAAATTTCTGTCGATATCCTTTGATTTGCTCACTACGTAAGGTTTTATCATTTGAATATAGGAAGAATCTATGGCAGATTTTTCATTAATTTCTTCTTGTGAAAAATTATCTAAAGGATGTGTAGGAAAAATTTCTACAAAATCTTTTGTAGGTCTTACACCACGGAAAGGTTTAAAATTTGGCATTTATTAAAAATCTTTTTTTAGAGCAATTAGTTGTTCAGCAAGTTCAATTCCTATTTTATTTTGTGCATCAACTGTACTTCCTGCAATATGAGGAGAAAGTGAAATCGCAGGATTCATTAACAAAGCAAGTTCCGGAGTAGGTTCATTTTCAAAAACATCTAAAGCTGCGCCTGCAATCTTTTTATTTTCAATAAAATTTACCATTGCAACTTCATCTAAAACGCCACCTCTTGCAGTATTTACAATGAAAACTCCATCTTTCATTTTTTCAAATTCAGATGTTGATAAAATATATTCTGTAGTTTTTGGCGTATTGATACTTATAAAATCACAATCAGACAAAAATTCTTCTATATTATTAGTGGAAGTTATTTTAAAATTTACGGTTTGTCCATCAAAAAAATGAAGTTCTAAATTTTCAGTTTTTGGTTTTCTAGTACATACTTTTACTTTCATTCCCAAAGCTATTCCCATTTTTATAACTTCTTGACCAATAGAACCAAAACCAATAACGCCTAAAGTTTTACCTGAAATTTCAAATGCGTTTTTAAAATCTTTTTTTAAGTCTTTAAATCTTGTGTCTCCTTCAAGCGGCATTAATCGATTGGATTCATGAAGAAATCTTGCCATTGTAAAGAAATGTCCGAAAACCAATTCTGCGACAGATTTGGAAGAAGCAGTTGGTGTATTTATAACTTTTATGCCTTTTTCTTTTGCGTAATCTACCGCAATATTGTCCATTCCAATTCCGCCACGACCGATAATTTTAAGAGAAGAACAAGCGTCAATTAATTCTTTGGAAACTTTCGTTGCACTTCTAACTAAAAGAACATCGACTTTATTTTCATTTATAAAATTCGCTAATTGTTCTGGCGCTACACGTTGATTTAAAAATTCTATTCCAGCTTCTTCAATCGCTTTTATGCCATTTTCCGAAATGCCGTCGTTTGCTAAAACTTTCATTCAATCTATTTAAAATTTTTCATTACATCCACCAAAACTTGAACGCTTTCTAAAGGCAAAGCGTTGTACATACTTGCTCTGTAACCGCCTAAACTCCGATGTCCATTTAATCCATTTATTCCTGCTGCTTTCCAAGCCGAATCAAATTCTTCTTTTTTGGATTCATCTTTTAATTTGAAAGCGGCGTTCATATTTGAACGGTCTTCTTTTTTACAAAAAGTTTCAAACAAAGGATTTCTATCAATTTCATCATAAAGCAAACTTGCTTTTTGATTATTTACTTTTTCAGCTGCAGCAATTCCACCATTTTTTTCTAAATGTTGAAGCGTTAAAAGTGACGCATAAACTGCAAAAACTGGCGGTGTATTAAACATCGACTCTTTTGCGATATGCAAAGAATAATCGAGCATTGAAGGAATATCACGTCCAGTTTTGCCTAAAATTTCTTTTTTAACTACCACTAAAGTTGTTCCCGCTGGTCCCATATTTTTTTGTGCTCCGGCGTAAATTAAATCAAATTGACTGAAATCAATGACGCGGCTAAAAATATCTGAACTCATATCACAAACCATTAACGTTTCAACATTTGGGAAAGTTTTAATTTGAGTTCCATAAATGGTATTATTAGAAGTGCAATGAAAATAATCACAAGCGGAATCTACTTTAAAATCTTTTGGAATAAAAGAGTAATTTTCATCTTTGGAAGATGCAACAACATCTACATTTCCTAATTTTTTTGCTTCTTTAATTGCATTTGAAGACCAAGTTCCAGTATCTAAATAAGCCGCTTTTCCGTTTAATTTTAAAAAATTAAATGGAACCATCAAAAATTGTAAACTCGCACCACCTTGTAAATAAAGCACTTCATATTCATCTCCCAAATTCAATAAGCGCTTTACAATTGATCTCGCTTCATCCATCACAGCTACAAAATCTTTACTTCTGTGAGAAATTTCTAACAAGGAAAGTCCAAGATTATTGAAATTTAATATTGCTTCTGCAGATTTTTGGAAAACTTCCTGCGGTAAAATGCAAGGACCTGCGCTGAAATTATGTTTTTTAACCATTTTTTTTAATTTATCCTAAAAAGGTTTAAGTGAATTCATTAATGAGATTTTTTAAAAGTTTATTTAAAAATATTTTATTCGCCATGTAAAAAGGCTTTTTTTGCCAATAAACTTTCTTCAGATTCTACATGATCTTCATCTGGAATACAACAGTCAACGGGGCAAACTGCGGCGCATTGAGGTTCTTCGTGAAATCCCATACATTCTGTACATTTATCAGTAACAATAAAATAAATATCATCACTTACCGGTTCTTGAGGTGCGTCTGCATCCAAAGTAAGACCCGAAGTTAAAGTAACTTTTCCCTTCAAAGCTGTTCCATCAGAAGCTTTCCAATCTACAGCGCCTTCATATATTGCATTATTTGGACATTCGGGTTCACAAGCGCCACAATTTATACATTCATCAGTTATTCTGATTGCCATTTCTAATTTTTTTAAATTTGTACAAATTTAACAATTTTTTAGCACAACAAAAAGTATATGACAACAAGATATATCATATTTGGACTTTCTAAATTAGGCACATTTTTAACAGAATTTTTATCTAAAAGTCCCGAGAATTTTAACGAGTTAGATAATGAATTTGCAAACCTCATTAGAATTTCGGAAAATGAAAATCCCTGGTTTACAGAAAACTATCAGAAATTAGCCTTAAAAGATTGGGCAAGTTTACTCATAGAAGAAAATTTAAATGAATGGTTATCAAAATATAATTTTTCAGAGAGTCGAAAAAGAGTAGGATTAATTTTAGCTGGAAATATTCCTTTGGTTGGTTTTCACGATATTGTTTGTGTGATTTTGAGTGGAAATATTCCTTTAATTAAATTATCTTCAAAAGATAAAAGATTGATTCCATTTTTATTAAAATTATGGAAAGTTTTTTCTGAAAATGAAATTGAATACGAATTCGTAGAAAAATTAGAAAATCTTGATTCTGTAATTGCAACTGGTAGTAATAATACTGCAAGATATTTGGAATATTATTTTAAAGATTATGACAGAATTATCCGGAAAAATAGAACATCAATCGCAGTAATAAAAGGAGATGAAACAGATGAAGAATTGCAACTTTTAGCAAAAGATATTTTCACATATTTTGGTTTGGGTTGTAGAAATGTAACGCGACTTTTTATTCCAAAAGATTTTGAATTAGAAAGATTATTTTTAAATTTTCTTAATTTTAAAAATGTGATTAATCATCATAAATACGCAAATAATTATGATTACAATAAAGCAATTTATTTACTTAATCAAGAATTATTTTGGGATAATAATTTTGTAATGTTGAAAGAAGATGAAGCTCTTTTTTCTCCGCTTTCTGTGGTTAATTTTTCTATATATGAAAACATTAATGAAGTGAAAGATTTCATTGAAAAAAATGAGCAGGAAATTCAATGTGTGGTTGGGAAAAGTGGTTTTAATTTTAAAACAATTCCATTCGGTGAAGCGCAACATCCAAATTTAAATACTTTTGCCGACAATGTAAATACTTTAAAATTTTTGAGTTTAATTTAGAATTTTTGCGCACAGATTCCACAGAATCTCACGGATTTTGAAGAAATATTTTCTCGCAGATTTTTAAAAAGAGTGTTTGTCATTCCGTAGGAATTTTAGTAGTTTTTAGAAGTTTTTTTTCCGTTGCCGAGATTCCTACGGAATGACAAAATTATGTTGAAATTCATGTAGCTTTTAATTAAAAAATAATTCTTAAATTCGTTTTTTTAAAATAAAAAAAGCATGAATCCATCCGTACAAATATCACACGCTGCAGCCGAAGAAAGAGCTGAATTTTACAAGAAAACTTATATGCACGTTGCACTTGCAATTTTAGCTTTTATGCTTGTAGAAAGTCTTTTGCTAAAATATATTCCAGAGGAACTCATTATGAAAATGCTTGGAGGAAGATTTATTTGGTTGGGAATTTTGGGTTTATTTTGGCTTGGTTCTGTAGTTTCAGAAAAATGGACTTTGTCGCAAGATAGAAATGTGCAATATGCAGGTTTAAGTTTTTACGTCATTTTAGAATCAATTATATTTTTACCACTAATTTATATCGCTTCACGTTACGCTGGAATTGAAATTATTCAACAAGCGGGATTGATAACTGTTGCGCTTTTTGCAGGATTAACTGCAGTTGTTTTTATGACAAATACGGATTTTTCTTTTCTGAGAACTGCAATAGTTGTGGGTGGTTTCATTGCTTTGGGATTAATTGTAGTAGGTGCAATTTTTGGCTTTAATCTCGGACTTTGGTTCTCTGTGGGAATGGTTGTTTTAGCAAGTGCAACTATTTTATACCAAACCAGTAAATTGAAAGATACTTATTCTACCGACCAATATGTAGGTGCCTCTTTACTTTTATTTTCTTCAATAATGTTATTGTTTTGGTATGTTTTGAGGATTTTGATGAGCAGAAGAAGTTAAAAATTTAAATTATTTTAAAAATTATTTAATATAACCCGAATTTTAAATTCGGGTTTTTCTTTCATTTAAATAGGTCTTAAAAACCATCACTTCTTCCCCAAATTCCTTTTCAATATGATGTTGAAGGTTCAATAATTCGCTTTCCACAAATTCTTCACGCAAATTTTCGTCATCAAAAAATAAAAGTAGATTGGTGTTTTTTCCTTCGTGAAGCATATCACTTTCAACTTCAGATAAAATAAATTGTTCTACTTGAATTAGGTTTTCGATTAAATTTTCCAAAGAATTTTCTTGAAATTTTTCCCATTCTAAAAGTAGGTGTTCTGGTGTGTGAAAAGTGATACTTAGAATGCTCATTTTTTTATAATTTTTACTAAAATATTGACTGCAAAAATCGGTAATTTTTCGTAAATTAGCCCGTTATTAAAATTAGAAATTTAGAAGAATCAAATTTGTAATGTAACAAACTGATTCTCATTTTATTAAAATTTATTTATGCATAAAGAAGGAGAAAGGTTAATTCCTATCAACATTGTTGATGAAATGAAGTCTTCGTACATTGATTATTCAATGTCTGTTATTGTTTCCAGAGCTTTACCTGATGTAAGAGATGGTTTAAAACCTGTTCACAGAAGAGTTTTATACGGAATGTATGGTTTAAATGTTTTTTCTAATAGAAAGCATTTAAAATCTGCAAGAATTGTAGGTGATGTTTTAGGTAAATATCATCCACACGGAGATTTTTCCGTTTATGACGCAATGGTGAGAATGGCGCAACCTTGGAGTTTAAGATATCCACAAGTGGACGGACAAGGAAATTTTGGTTCTATGGACGGAGATCCGCCTGCAGCAATGCGTTATACAGAAGCAAGATTACAGAAAATCTCCGACGAAATTTTATCAGATTTAGATAAAGATACGGTTGATTTTCAATTTAATTTTGATGACAGTTTAACAGAACCAAAAGTTTTACCCACAAGAATTCCAAATCTTTTGGTAAATGGAACTTCTGGAATTGCAGTTGGAATGGCGACTAATATGGCGCCGCATAATTTAACAGAAAGTATAAACGCAATTACCGCATACATCGATAATAATGAAATTACAATTGATGAATTAATGCAACATATTACTGCGCCAGATTTCCCAACAGGTGGAATTATTTATGGTTATGACGGTGTTCGTGATGCTTTTCATACAGGAAGAGGCAGAATTGTTCTTCGTGCAAAAGTGGGTTTTGAAGAAATTGGAAACAGAAATGCAATAATCGTAACTGAAGTTCCTTATCAAGTGAACAAAGCAGATATGATTGCGAGAACGGCAGAATTAGTGAAGGATGAAAAAATTCCTGGTATAAATGAAATTCGTGATGAATCTGATAGAAATGGTTTGCGAGTAGTTTATGAACTTAAAAATGACGCCATTCCAAATGTGGTTTTAAATTTACTTTATAAATATACCGCGCTCCAAACTTCTTTTAGTTGTAATAACATTGCTTTAGTTGCAGGACGACCAGTTCAACTAAATTTAAAAGATATAATTCATCATTTTGTAGATCACAGACATGAAGTAATTGTTCGCAGAACTGAATTTGAAATTAAAAAAGCAAAAGAAAGAGCCCATATTTTAGAGGGCTTTATGAAAGTTATCGGAACGCAAGATGATTTAGATAAAGCTATTAAAATCATACGAAATAGTTCTAATCCTGCAGATGCAAAACAAGGTTTAATTACGGAATTTGAACTTTCAGACATTCAAGCGCAAGCAATTTTAGATATGCGTTTGGCTCGTTTAACCGGCATGGAATTGGATAAAATCCGCGCAGAATACGAGGAAATTATGAAGTTGATTAATGATTTACAGGATATTTTAGATAATGAACCAAGACGTTTTGAAATTATTAAAGAAGAACTTTTAGAAATAAAAGAAAAATATGGCGACGAACGCAGAACAGAAATAGATTACAGCGGTGGAGAAATGTCTATTGAAGATATTATTCCAAATGAAAAAGTTGTTTTAACAATTTCTCACGCAGGTTACATTAAAAGAACTTCTTTATCAGAATACAAAATTCAAAGTAGAGGGGGAGTCGGAAATCGTGCTGCAACAACAAGAGATGAAGATTTCTTAGAGTATATTGTTACAGCAACCAATCACCAATATATGATGTTTTTCACAGAAAAAGGAAAATGTTATTGGTTACGAGTTTTTGAAATCCCAGAAGGTTCTAAAACTTCAAAAGGTAGAGCCGTTCAAAATTTAATAAATATTGAACCAGATGATAAAATTAAAGCTTACATCAGAACCAATGATTTAAAAGACAAAGAATACATTCAAAAAATGAATGTTGTGATGATTACTAAAAATGGAACGATTAAGAAAACATCTTTAGAAGCTTATTCTAGACCAAGAGTAAATGGAATTAATGCCATAGAAATTCGGGAAGATGATGTTCTTTTAGGCGCAAGATTAACAGATGGAAATTCTGAAATTATGATTGCAACTAAAAATGGTAAATGTATTCGATTCCCAGAAGCAAAAGCAAGAGCAGTCGGAAGAGGTTCTATCGGAGTTCGTGGTATTTCCTTATCAGATAATGATGAAGTAATTGGAATGATTGTGGTAAATGATTTAGAAAATGATACCGTTTTAGTTGTTTCCGAAAAAGGATACGGAAAAAGAACTGCAGTTGAAGATTACAGAGTTACAAACCGTGGCGGAAAAGGTGTAATTACTTTAAATATTACAGAAAAAACTGGAAATCTTATCGCCATTCAAAGTGTTACAGATGAAGATGGTTTAATGATTATCAATAAATCTGGTGTTGCAATCCGAATGAATATGGATAATATGAGAGTGATGGGTAGAAACACACAAGGTGTAAAAATGATTAATCTTCGTAAAGAAGACGAAATTGCAGCTATTGCAAAAGTAGAAATGGATAAAGAAGTGGAAGAAGTGGAGGATGAAATTATTGATAGTAATCATCCAGAAACTTCAATTGCTCCGCAAACCGGCGATAATGTTTTAAACATTGGAGATCCAGAAGTTTTGAAAAAAATTGAAGCGGAAGAAGCCCAAAAAAATAGAGAAATAGAAGAAAATAATGACGAAGAAAATAATGACGAAAAATAAATTAAAATAAATATAAATTATAATATTAAATTAAAATGCGAAAAATAATTTTAAGTTTAGCCTTGGTCTCGATTACTTTCGCGACGGCGCAGAAAAAAGAGATTTCAAGTGCTTATAAAGCCATTGAAAGCGGAGATAATGCAACTGCTGTTTCACAACTTTCTGCCGCAGAAAGTTTGATGGGAGATAAAACCTATCTTTTGGAACCAGAAATTTTGGAGCAATATTATTATACAAAAGGTTTAACTTTAATGAATGCAGGAAAAACGCAAGAAGGAGCTGCATTTTTAGCGAAAATAAATGATCTGGGTAAAACCAAAATTTACACCGGCAAAAATGAAAATAGAGATAGAGTTTATTACGTGGGTAAAGAAGCCGCAGATAAATCTGGAATAAGCAATCTTAAAGAAGAAACTTACACTCCAACAACTTCTGCAAAATTAGGACAAAAAATTAACCCAGTTTTACAGGCAACTAATAAAGAAGCTGTAGATGCTTATAATTCTAAAGATTATGCACTTGCGGGAGATAAGTTTAAAGAAACGTATTATCTTTTAAAAGCAGCAGGAACTGATGATAAATCTATTTTAAAAAATGCTGCAATTTCTTATGCCGCTGCAAATAAATTAGATGAGTCTATTATTTTATACAATGATTTAATAGATTCTGGTTACACCGGTGTTGAAACTACTTATCTTGCCACTAATAAAAAAGATGGCAAACAAGAGAAGTTAGACAAAAATACTTATGAGATTTTCAAAAAAGCTGGAGCTGCATCTGAGTATAAAGATTTCACAACTGAAACTTCGCCAAGTATTGAAAAAGAATTATATCAATTAAATGCAAGAAATCTTTATAACGCAAAAAGATATGATGAAGCAATTGCTTTGTCAGAAAAAGGATTGAAAAAATTTCCTGGAGATGCAACTTTAATGAATATCGTCGGTTTATCTTATTTTGGTTCGGGGAAATCTGAACAATTTATTGCAATATTAAGAAAGCAATTAGAAGCAAATCCGAAAGATTATGAAAGTTGGTATAATTTAGGAGTAATGTTAAAATCTGATCCTTCAAAAGTTTCTGAAGCAGAAGACGCATTTAATAAAGCTTTAGAAATTAAACCAAATTACGTTTCTGCTCTTCAAAATCTTACATTTCTAAAAATGGGAGATGATCAAAAAATGATTGATAATTATAATGCGAAAAGAAAAGCTGGGAAAATAGAAGAAGCCAATAAAATTCTTGCAGAGCGAAGAGCAAAATTATTAAGTGCGCTTCCTTATGCGGAAAAATGGTATGCTGCAGATCCAAATAATGTAGATGTTGTAACTTTATTAAAAGGACTTTATCTTACAGCTAAAAATGATGCAAAAGCTGCAGAATTTAAAGCTAAAGAAGAAGCTTTAAGAGCAAAAGAAGGAAAATAAATAATTTAGAATATAGTAAAAAAAAACAGAGTTTTAGCTCTGTTTTTTTTATGATTTTACTAAAAGTTTATCACAAATAATTTTACTTAAAACTTCTGTTTTATTTAAAAATTTCACCGTCATAGTTGCGTCGATATTTTCTATTTTAATAATTTGTAATTCCATTTCTAAAATTAAATTTCTTTCATTTAAAAAACTCAGAAAATCTTCTGTATCTAAAGTAACAGCTTTTAAAACTACTTTTTCATTCAATTTACACGTGCTTAATTTTTTTAAATCTTGCTCTATAATATTCCCATCTTTATCAGGAATGGGTTCTCCATGCGGATCTATCTTTGGAAAATTTAATAATTCATCCATTTTCTCAAAAAATTCATCAGAATGAATGTGTTCCAATTGTTCCGCAATATCATGCACATTTTCCCAACCAATATTCATTTTCTTTACTAAAAACATTTCTGTTAATCGGTGTTTTCTTACAATTAAAGCCGCTTCTTTTTTACAACTTTCAGTAACTTCTAAAGGTTTGTAATTTTCATATCTTACCCAATTTTTTTTAGCAAATTTTTTCATCATGCTATTTACACTCGGCATTTTAATATTTAAAAATTTACTTAAATCCGCTACAGTTACTGTATTATCTGGCTTTATTAAATGAAATATAGCTTTCAAATAATTTTCTTCCGTTAAAGTTTTCATAGAAATGTTAGAAATAATATTATACAAATCTAACATTATATTTTAAACATTTTAATAATCAAAATTTCAAATAATTTTCTTAATGAAAATCGTGGTATTTTTAAAATTTAAAAACTATAATTTAAAATTAAAAATATTAATTTAGTAGAATGAAATATTCTTTTAAAAATGATTATTCTGAAGCTTGTCATCCTTTGATTTTAGAGAAACTTTTAGAAACCAATTTAGTTCAGCAAAACGGTTACGGATTAGATGATTATTGTAAAAGTGCAGAAGAAAAAATTTTAAATTTAATTAATTCTCCAAACTCAAAAGTTTATTTTGTTTCGGGTGGAACACAAGCCAATTTAATTTTAATTTCCGCATTTCTTCGTCCCCACGAAAGCGTTGTTTCGGCTTCAACCGGTCATATTTTCACGAATGAAAGTGGCGCAATTGAGTCAACTGGTCATAAAGTTCATGCTGTAGAAACGCTTGATGGAAAACTTCGTCCAGAAGCCATTCAAAAAGTGATTGATGTTCATCAAAATAAACCACATCAAGTAAAACAAAAATTAGTTTACATTTCCAATTCTACTGAAATCGGAACTATTTATTCTAAACAAGAATTAAAAAATTTGTCAGAATTTTGTAAAAAAAATCATTTGTATTTAATGATGGACGGTGCAAGATTAGGACACGCTTTAACAGCAGAAACCAATGATTTAAAACCAGAAGACGTTGCAAAATACACCGATGCTTTTTATTTAGGCGGTACAAAAAATGGTGCTTTAATCGGCGAAGCCATTGTAATTAATAATCCAGAATTACAGACAGAATTTGGTTTTCACATAAAACAGAAAGGTGGAATGCTCGCAAAAGGGAGACTTTTGGGAATTCAGTTTGAGGTTTTATTTACAAAAAATTTATATTTTGATTTAGCAAAACACGCCAATTCTCAAGCAATGAAAATTAAAAAATCCTTTGTTGAAAAAGGTTTTAAATTTCTCTCAGACACTTTTAGCAATCAAATTTTTCCTATTTTAAATCAAAATCAAATTGCTCAACTTTCTGAGAATTTTGATTTTTATGTTTGGAAAAAAATAGATTCAGAAAAAGCAGCCATTCGTTTAATTACCTCTTGGGCGACTCCTGATTCTATTGTTGATGAATTTTGTGAGACTATTAAAAATTTAAAAAATTAATTATGAAAAAATACATTTTACTAATTCTAATTTCTGTTTCATTTTCCGCGCAAACCGCTATTAATAGAGATTCTGAAATTTCAAATTATGTTTCATTAGTCAATTCAGATTCTTTAAAATCTAATGTAGAAAAATTAGTGAGTTTCGGAACGCGACAAACTTTAAGTTCAACCTCTGATAAAAAAAGAGGAATTGGAGCTGCGAGAAATTGGGTTTTAAATCAATTTAAAAATTATGCTAAAAATTCTGACGGAAGAATGAGCGTAGAATTGCAAAATGAAGATTTGCAACCCGATGGAAAAAGAATTAATCAAGTTACAAATTTGGGAAATCCAACTGCAATTTTAAAAGGAACAAACCCAAATGATACTAGAATTTTTATTATTTCCGAACATTTAGATTCACGCGTTACAGATATTTTTAATTTTAAAAGTGATGCGCCCGGAGCGAATGACGATGCAAGTGGAGTAGCTGCAGTTTTAGAGTGCGCAAGAATTTTATCAAAATCAAATTTCCCTTCAACTGTAATTTTTGTGGCAGTTTCTGGAGAAGAACAAGGATTATTAGGTTCCAAAATGTTGGCTGAAAGAGCCGTTAAAGAAAAATGGAATGTACTGCAATGTTGAATAATGATATGATTGGAAATAATGAAGCAATCGACACGCATAATATTTCAAATATGCAATTGCGCGTTTTCAGTAAAGGTTTGCCTTTTTATGATTTGGATAAAAAAGCAAAATATATCCGAGCTTTTGGACTTGAAAATGACGGTGCTGCAAGACAATTAGCAAGGTATTCAAAAGAAATTGGCGAGAGATATGTGGATAATTTAGAAATAAAATTAATGTACAGAAACGATCGTTTTCTTCGTGGTGGAGATCATTCTCCTTTTGTAGAATCTGGTTTTCCTGCAGTTCGATTTACGGATATGAATGAAAATTTTAATCATCAACATCAAGATTTAAGAACTGAAAATAAAACGGAATTTGGAGATTTGGTAAAATTTATGGATTTTGAATATTTAAGAAAAAATACCGCCGTTAATCTTTCCATTTTATCAAATTTAGCAAAAGCACCATATTCTCCTCAAAATGTAAAAATGGATGTAAAAGAATTAACCAATTTTACAAGTTTAAGTTGGGAAAAACCAGCAGTTGGAAATGTTTCAGGTTATTATATTTTAATCCGCGAAACTGATCAAAGTATGTGGCAAAAGAAAATCTTTACTAAAGATTTATCAGTAAAATTGCCTTATTCTAAAGATAATTATTTTTTCGCAGTGCAAAGTGTTTCAACTGAAGGAAATGAGAGTTTACCAGTTGTTCCGTCTGTTGGAAGATAAATAATTTTAATATTTCTAAAATTATTTAATAAAAAAAATACGCTCCAGAAATGAAGCGTATTTTTTATTTTAATAAATATTTTTAATCAAATCTATCCACTACTTTTTGAGTCACGCCACTTGAACTGAAACCACCGTCATGAAATAAATTTTGCATCGTTACTTTTTTGGTTAAATCTGAAAACATTGCAATACAATAATTTGCACAATCATTTGCATCTGCATTTCCCAGTGGCGACATGGCTTCTGCGTAACCTAAAAATCCACCAAATCCTTTTACGCCACTTCCCGCGGTTGTTACAGTTGGAGATTGTGAAATTGTATTTACTCGCACTTTTCTTTCACCCCAATAATATCCAAAACTTCTTGCAATTCCTTCCAAATACGCTTTATTATCCGCCATATCATTATAATCTGGGAAAGTTCTTTGCGCCGCAATATAAGTTAACGCCAAAATAGAACCCCATTCATTCATGCAATCTTTTTCCCACGCAACGCGCATTACTTTATGGAAAGAAACTGCTGAAACATCCCATCCTTTTTGCAACCAATCGTAATTTAAATCGGTATAATGTTTTCCTTTTCGCACATTTACAGACATTCCGATGGAGTGTAAAATAAAATCTAATTTCCCAAATTTTTCAATTGCGAAATTAAATAATTTTTCTAAATCTTCTAGTGAAGTTGCATCTGCACCCATAACTTCAGAACCAGTTTTTTTTGCTAATTCATCCATTTCTCCCATTCTCATTGCAATTGGAGCATTTGATAAAATAAATTCTGCGCCTTCTTCATGACATCTTTCTGCAACTTTCCAAGCGATTGATTGGTTATTAAGCGCACCAAAAATAATTCCCTTTTTTCCTTTGAGTAATCCGTTTGACATAATTCTTGTTTTGTACAAATTTAAAATATTTTATGACTTAAACATAAAAAAAAGGAACTGAATTTTTCAGCTCCCTTTATAATCTTAACTTTTTGGTTAATTGGTTTTTTTTCTAATTTCTGCTTTTGCGTCTTCAGACATGTCTTTTACATTTTCCCATGCTTCACTTGCTGCATCTTTTGTGTCTTCCCAAGCGTCAAAAATATTATTTTTTAACCTGATCCAACCAGCCTTCTTTTGTAGCTTCTTCGTCTTTATCTCTTTGTTCTCTAATATAAGCTTTTGCTTTTTCCGCCATATTATCTAAATGAGAATTTACATTTTCTGTAGCATCTTTAAGATTATTCTTTACATTATCTACTGTATTATCTGCTTTTTTATAATCTGAATTGTTCATAATTTTTTTTTAATGTTAATATTTATTGATTTTGGTTGGTAATAAGGATTCAAAAGCTATTCCACAAAATGTTAAGTTATTGTTAAAGTCAAAAAAGTATCTTTTATTTTAATTAAATTTAAAAAAATAAAATAGTTGAAATGGAAAAAATAAGATGTGGTTGGTCAGAAAAAGATGATCTCTATAGAAAATACCACGATGAAGAATGGGGAAAACCAGTATATAATGATGATAAATTTTTTGAATTTTTAATTCTAGAAAGTTTTCAAGCGGGACTTTCTTGGCACACAATCTTAAAGAAACGTGAGAGTTTTAAATTGGCTTTGGATAATTATAATTATAAAAAAATTGCAAAATATAATGAAGCAAAAATTGAGGATTTACTTTCCAATGAAGGAATTATAAGAAATAAATTAAAAATTTTTGCGACAATAAATAATGCTAAAAAGTTTCAAGAAATTCAAAAAGAATATGGAAGCTTTTCAAATTATATTTGGAATTTTGTTGATGGAAAACCACTTTTAAATTCTCCAAAAACATTGCAAGATGTTCCTGCAACTACAGAAATTTCCGATAAAATCTCAAAAGATTTGAAAAAACGTGGCTTTAAATTTATGGGTTCAACTGTGGTTTATGCTTTTATGCAAGCAACTGGTTTGGTAAATGACCATTTAGATTCTTGTTATGTAAAATAAAAGTCTTCCACTTCGCTCAGACGGACAATTGAAAACAAATGTTTTATATCAATTCAAAATGGGCGAAGTCGAAGTATTACTTTCTAAATTTTTCAATAAAATATCTTACAATAAAAACAATTCCCATCGCTAGAAGAAATCCACGCAGAAAACTTAGAATTTCTCCTTCACCATAAATGAAAAGTAAAACGCTCGCCAAAAAAGCAAATATTCCTATATATAATTTGAAAATTTGTGGCATTTTTATTTAATAATTCTTTCTAAAACGTACTCAATCATCATTTGTTCTGATTTTTTATGATCAGCTGAAAATTCTCCACGTCTTCTGTTCGCAATGATTGCAGCAATAGTTGTAGCTTCGTGACCTAATAATTTAGAAAGTCCATAAATAGCGGAAGTTTCCATTTCAAAATTAGAAATTCCAAGATTATTTAATTGCTCTAAAAACTGATCATCTAAAGCTTTTAAACGCAATTGTCTTCCTTGTGGCGCATAAAATCCAGGAAAAGTGGCTGTGTTTCCGATATATTTTGCATCACTAAATAATTCAGAATTTTTCTTAGACCAATCGGAAAAATAAAGCATTCCTTTTATTTTTTCATATGGAAAACCAGCCATAAATTTTTTAGAAAAATCATTTTCAAAATGATAATCTTGGTAAAAATGGAGGAGTCCGTCTAAACCAACCACATTTTCTGTGACCATTAAACTATCCACTTCAATGTCTGGATTAACACTACCACAAGTTCCCAATCTAAAAAGATTTAAACTTTTATGTTCTGTTTTAATTTCTTTTTTCTGTAAATCAATATTTACAAGCGCATCTAATTCATTTAATACAATATCAATATTTTCAGTGCCAATTCCGGTGGACATTACAGTAATTCTTTCACCACGCAAAGTTCCCGTGTGCGTGTAAAATTCGCGTTTATTTTTGCGAACTTCTATAATATCAAAATATTTTGAAACTTTTGGAACACGATCTGGATCACCAACTAAAATAATTTTTTCTGCCAAATCTTCTGGCAATAAATTTAAGTGATATACACTTCCGTCTTCATTTAACACCAATTCTGATGCAGCTAATTTATTTATCATAATTTTTTATTTATTTAATTTTTAAAAGAGACAAAAAGATAATCGATTTTTAAATTACTCATACTTATTTTTACCCTCCAACTCGTTTCACTTTATAACCCATTTCCTGCAACATTTTCATTATTTTATCTCGGTTATCGCCTTGTATAATTATGGTTCCGTCTTTTTCAGAACCACCAATTCCCAATTTAATTTTAATTTTTTTAGAAATAATTTTTAAATCTGCGTCGCTTCCTTCAAAACCTTCTATTAAAGTAACAGGTTTTCCGTGTCTTCCTTTTTTTTCAAATTTACAAATAAGTGGTTCTATTTGTACAAATTTTTCTTCAGGCATTTCAAATTCCTGTTCTTCGTGTTCTGGGAATAGATTTTTTAATTGATCTCTTAAATCCATTATAATTTTTGGTTAAAGAATGTAAATTTAGTAATAAAAAATATCGTAGCGAAATCTGTATCTTTGCAAAAATATTCAGACAATGAGCAGAGAACGCAAAACAGGATCAAACAACCGAAAGCCAGCCAAAACTTCTAAACCAAAATCATCGGAACGTCCTGCGAAACCAAGAACTGAAAAAAAAATAGAGAAAAGAGAACCAAGACTTTTAAATAACTCAGAAGTAAACTCTTTTGAGAAATCATTTACAGCAAAACCTAGCCGCTCTTCGGGAAAAAGAGTAGGAAAATCCTTTGACAGTAGTGCGAAATTTGAAAAAGGCAATTACCAAGCAGGTTCCAAAAAAGTTTTCAAGAATTTTGATAAAAACTTTGGAAAAGATATGAGTGCTGAAAAAACCAAATCTTTTGTATTAAAAAGAAGATTTGATAAAATCGCAAATGAAATTCCAAAAGACACAATCCGACTGAATAAATATATTGCAAATTCTGGAATTTGCAGTAGAAGAGAAGCAGATGAATTAATCACGCAAGGTTTAGTAGAAGTCAACGGAAAAGTAACTACAGAAATGGGTTATCAAGTGGAGAAAACAGATAGAGTTGTTTTTGATGGAAATAGCATCACGCCAGAAAAACCAGTTTATGTTTTATTAAATAAACCAAAAGGTTACATTTCTACAACAAAAGATGAAAAAGCGAGAAAAACTGTAATGGATTTGGTTGCAAATGCATCGCCTTACAGAACTTTCCCAGTTGGAAGATTAGACAGACAAACAACTGGCGTAATTTTACTAACGAATGACGGACATATTACTAAAAAATTAACACATCCTTCATTTAATTTAAAGAAAATATACCACGTAACTTTAGATAGAAAACTAACCAATGCAGATTTGCAACAGATAAAAGACGGCGTTCGTTTGGAAGAAGGTGTTGCAGAAGTTGATAGTATTTCTTTTATCGAAGGAAAACCAAAAAATGAAGTAGGAATAGAACTTCACATCGGTTGGAATAGAGTAGTGCGAAGAATTTTTAGAAAATTAGGTTACGAAGTTGAAGGTTTAGATCGCGTAATGTTTGCGGGTTTAACTAAGAAAAATATCAAACGTGGACATTGGAGAATTTTAACGGAATTAGAAGTTAATACTTTGAAAATGCTTTAAAGTTTATGAAGAAACTGTTCTTATTAATTTTGTTTATTTCTAACGTCTTCTTTTTTGCACAACAGAAAAAGAAAACAAGGAATAATAAGCCATTTTCTACGGAAAAAAAGATAGAAAACAATGGTTATAATATTAATATCATTACAGAAAACACCGAAAATACAACCTTATATTTAAAAATTTTCAAAGGAAATACTAAAACTACTTTTGTTTTAGATAGCGCTAAAATAGTAGAAAACAATCATAAAATTGTTTTAAAAAATCCAAATTCCCTTATAAGTTTTCCTGCACTTTTATCTTCAAAAGATAAAAACAATTCGGTAATGCTTTTTGTGCAAAATGGTGTAAAAATAGATTTAATTTTAAAAGATAAAATTTTAAATGATATTATAGCAAAAGATTCTTTAAATAAAGATTTCATTGCATATCAAAAGGAAAATGATGCTCAAAGAAAGATACTTTTAGCAAAAAAAATGTTGAAAATTTATCCCGATGATGCAGTAAAAACTTTCTTCAATTTTGAGCTGGTTCGATTGCAAGCAAATAATAAAAATGAAAGAGAAAAAACGATAAAAAATGTAGAAAAAGAATTAAATTTTTCAAATAAAAATATTCCCATAATGCCCAATTCTTATGTGTTTTTAAATGAATATTTTAAAGCATCAAGTAATTATTTTACGAGTGTAGATAATATTTTTAAAGGAATAAATTGTGAGAATGGAAATTATACATTTTACATAAATTGGATGCTAAAAAATTTAGAATTTAGAAATTCTAAAGGTGAAGATGTAAAATCCAATTATCTTTATTTGCTTAATAATTATCTGCAAAAACCCAATTGTGAAAAAAAATTAGAAGCAGAAGTTACTATTGTAAAAAATAATTTGAATGAATTTAAATCAGTTCGTTTAGGGAATCCACTTCCGGATTTTAAAGTTAAAGATATTTCAGGTAAAATATTTGATTTTAATCAATATTTAAAAGACAATAAAAACATTACTATCTTAATATTTTTTGATCCAAATTGTGAACATTGTATTGAATCCGTTCCCGAAAGAGTAAAAAGAATTGATGAAATAGAGTCTCAATTAAAAGTAAAATTTAATAAAATCGCAGTTATGTACATTGGTGTGGAAAGTGAATGGAAAGGTTTTATAAATAATGCGCATTTAGAAAATTGGTTAAATGTAACTTCTGGAGATCAAAAAAAATCAATCCCAAGTTTAATACCAATTTCAGGAACTCCCACATATTTTATTTTAGATAAAGATGGAAACCTTTTGGCGAAAAATTATAATGAACCATTATTATTAAATGAAGTAGAGAAAGATTAAATATCCAGATAATCGCTTAGCCTAAAATAGTAACTGTATTTTTTGCCAATTCATAAATTGTATTTTTAGCACTTTCTGGTTTTAAGTTTACAGCTTTAGTTCCGTTAAAATGTAAACAAGTGATAAAGCCTTCTTTTACAGCGTCTAAACAAGTATATTTCACACAATAATCTAAAGCCAAACCTACAATTTCTACCAATTCAATATCGTGGTATTTTAAAAAATCTGACAATCCCGTTTTTACGAAATGATTGTTGTCTTGAAATCCACTATAACTATCAAATTCAGGATTTTTACCTTTCTGAATAATGTGCGTTACTTTTTCCCGATTTAAATCCTTATGAAATTCTGCACCAAAACTTCCTTGAACGCAATGATCTGGCCACATAAATTGTGGAATTCCATTTAGAATAATAGTATCTCCAACTTTTTTTCCATTATTACTTGCAAAACTTTTATGATTTTGTGGATGCCAATCTTGAGTTAAAACAATTTGCTCATATTTATTTTCTTCCATTAAAAGATTAATGTATGGAATAATAGAATTGGCTTCTGGAACAGCTAAAGCACCATTTTCGCAAAAATCATTTTGAACATCTACAATTATCAAGGCTTTTTTCATAACTATTTTTTATATTTTATCTTCTGCAAAATTAAATCCATTAAGTATAAATATGACAAATCGGCAAGAAATAGATATAAATCCTTTTTAAATTTAATATTATGAAGTTTGCCATAATTTAAAATTAAAAATACTAACAGAAATTATTTAAATTTCATTAAATTAGAGCTTTTAAAAATAAAATTTAAAATTATGGGCTTTTTTAATCAGTTTTTCGGAGATAATGGTGAATCAAAAATTGAAAAAAATTTGTGGCAGGACATTGAAAGTGTAGATGAATATCGTGAAGCGAAAAATAAATCTTTTGAAAAACCGGTATTATTTTTTAAACACTCTACAACTTGCTTTATCAGCAAAGCGGTTAAGAAGAATTTAGAAAAGCAAATTGATCAATCTGAAGATAAAAATAAAGTGGATTTATATTATTTAGATTTATTGCATTTCCGACCTATTTCTAATTTAATGGCAAATGATTTAAACGTTGTTCATCAAAGTCCGCAAGCAATATTAATTAAAAATGGCGAAGTAAAATATAATGCGTCTCATGAAAATATAGATTTCCAAGATATAATAAAAACTTTAGAATAATTGGAAAATTTTCAGTCTTATTTAGTCAAAATTTTAGCAGTTTCTTCAGAAGATGTTGAAAATTGCGAGCAGTTTTATTCGAAAAAAAAAGTTGAAAAAGGTGAGTTTTTACTTCGTGAAGGCGAAGCATGTAATGATACTTTTTATGTAGAAAAAGGTTTGCTCCGAATGTTTTCTATTGATAAAAATGGTAAAGAACACATCATCCAATTTGCTCCAGAAAGTTGGATAATTGCAGATAGAACTAGCCAAATTTTTCGAGAAGAATCTCATTATTACATTGATGCTGTAGAAGAAAGTGAAATTGCAATTTTGCCGCCAGATTTCTTTTTCAATATTTTTAAAAATAATCCAGAAGTTTCTGGTAATAATTATAAATTAATGAGCAATCACATTCGTTCGCTTCAAAAAAGAATTAATCAATTACTCGGTGCAACTGCAGAAGAACGCTATTTGGATTTTCTAAAAATGTATCCAAATGTTTTTCAACGTGTTCCACAATGGATGGTTGCAAGTTATCTTGGAATTACACCCGAAAGTTTGAGCAGAGTACGAAAAGAATTAACAAAGAAAAAATCTTAAAATTGAATAATAAGAAAGCAGAATATCTAAAAAAAGTAGATGATTTTGTAAATAATTTTGAGGCTTAAAAGGCAGTTTTTGTTTTTCAGTGAAGATCTAAATTTATTGAATTTTCGTAAATACTGTTACAAGTAAAATTTGTTATACCTTTGTAATTGTAAAATTAAATTTTTGAAAAAATTTCTTGTCATATTGCTCACTTTCTTCTATTTCGGAACTTCTTCCGGAATGGTTTTTAAGTTGCATCAATGTTTAGAAAGTATTTCAATTTTTACTGGAAATTCTGATAAGACTTGTGACTTATGTAAATCTGAAAAGAAAAAAGATTGCTGTAAAACTCATTTTAAAATTTTAAAAACAAGCGATGCTCAAAAAGCCGATTTGCTACAGATTAATTTTTTAAAATATATTGCACTTCTTCCTAAAACTGAATTTTCAGAACCTTTTTCAAAAATTTTAACATCGAACTTTTCTTCTGTTCGTATTAATGCACCGCCCGAAAATAGGGAAGTCGCACTTTTTATTCGCCATCGTAATTTTAGAATTTAGAATAATTTCGTCCCATTTTTAAATAATTTGGGATGTAAAATCATGTCTCGGAATTTCTATTTCCGACAAAAAAATAATTCTAAACAATCTAAAATTTATTACAATGAAAAAATTAATTTTCACTACACTTTTTACAGTTTTATCTGTATTTACTATTTCTGCACAAAAAAATGATGCTTCAATAACTAAACTTTTTCAAAATTATTTGAGTATTAAAAATGCCTTGGTTGCAGATAATTCTGACGACGCTTCAAAAGCAGCCAATGAATTTATAAAATCTGCTTCTATGATTGATTTTAAAATCCTTTCTGAAGGAAATATAAACGTACTCAGAAAAGACGCTTCCCAAATTGCAGATAGTAGAAGTATAGATTCTCAACGTGAATCTTTTGATCATTTATCTCAAAATATGATTAATATTTCGCAGAAATTTAAACTGTCAGATAAATCAATTTTTGTACAATATTGTCCGATGGCAAAAGCAAGTTGGTTAAGTTCTGAAAAAGTTATTAAAAATCCTTTTTATGGAAGTTCTATGTTGTCTTGTGGAAGTGTAAAATCTGAAATTAAATAATTATGAAAAATATACTTTTAACAACATTATTGCTTTTAAGTTTTATTTCTTGCGATAATAAAAAGAATTCAGAAAAAACGGTTTCAGAAAAAATGGAATCCAATCAACCGGAAAAAAATAATTCTTTTGAATCTTTAGTTAATAATTATCTTTCGATGAAAGACGCATTAACAGAAGGTGATGCGAATAAAACGGCAGATTTTGGCAAGAAAATGTTTGCAAATTCTAAAGTTTTGCTTAATGATCCACAAAATAAAAATGGAGATGTTTCTGATATTTTAAGCGATATAGAAGAAAATGCAGAACATATTTCAGAAAGTGCGGATAAAATACACCACCAAAGAGAACATTTTTCAATTTTGACAAAAGATTTTGAAGATTTAGTAGCACTAAAACCTTATGCAAAAACCTTGTATAAAGATTTCTGTCCGATGTATAACGACAATAAAGGCGCTTATTGGTTGAGTGACCAAAAGGAAATTAACAATCCTTATGATCCTACAATGAAAAATTGTGGTGAAGTGAAACAAGTGATTTCAGCAAAATGAAAAAGTTGAAATATGCAATAATCTTTTTTGTGTTATTATTTATCTCACTACAGTTCATCCCTTTTTCTTTTAAAAATAGTGGCGTTGCAACAAACAGTTTTGAAAAAAAATTAAATGTACCGCCACTTATTTTAAATCAGTTGAAAACTTCGTGTTTTGATTGTCATAGTAATAATACAAATTATCCAATTTATTCAAAATTTCAGCCTTTTAACTATTATTTAAATAGTCATATTAAAGAAGGAAAAGATAAGCTGAATTTTGATGAATTCTCTGATTATTCTATCCGAAAGTTGAATACAAAATTGGGTGAAATAACTTCACAATTAGAGAAAAACAAAATGCCTTTAAGCAGTTATACTTTTATTCATCAAAGTGCGAAATTGTCTTCTGAAAAAAATCAAGAACTAATAAACTGGTTCAAATTAAAACAAAATCAATTAAAATTTTAAAATTATGAATTCACATACAGAAAATAAAAAAGAAAATCACAATCCATATCCAAAGTTTTTACTGATGCTTGCTGCGTCTTTTATCATAATGTACGTTGTGATGTATTTAAATACTTATGAATTAGACCACGTTTATTTTAGTCTTACCAGATTTTATATGACTTGTTTAATGATTGCGTGTATGGCAATTTTAATGTTGGTTTTTATGCTAAAAATGTATCAAAATAAAACAAAAAATTCAGCCATAATAATAGGAAGTTTATTACTTTTTTTTGGTTCACTTTATTTGGTTCGAGAGCAAAAACCAATTGGTGATGTACTTTGGATGAAAGCGATGATTCCGCATCATTCCATTGCAATTTTAACAAGTGAAAGAGCCGATATAAAAGATCCCGAAGTTAAAAAATTAGCAAATAGTATTATTACAGCACAGAAAAGAGAAATTCTTGAAATGAAAGCAATGATTAAAAGACTTGAAAATGAGAAATAAAAATATTATAAAATTAGCTTTTGCTTTAATTATATTTATTTTTGCTAAAGGTTTTTCTCAAAATATGGATATGAAAATGTCCAAAAAAACAGTGGCGAAAAGCGAAAATAACGGTGAAATTTCTTTCGGTGGAAAAACCGTTCGCTATGATTTATATGTAAAAGATACTTTGGTAAATTTTACAGGAAAACCAGCGAGAGCAATTGCGATTAATGGAAAGTTGCAAGCGCCGACTTTATATTTCACAGAAGGCGATACGGCGGAGATTTATTTGCATAATCAACTCAAAGAAAACACAGGTCTTCATTGGCACGGAGTGATTTTACCTAATGAAATGGACGGCGTTCCTTATCTCACAACCAAAGAAGTGAAACCCGGTGAAACGCATTTGTATAAATTCAGAGTTTCACAAAACGGCACTTATTGGTATCATTCTCACGAAGGAACGCAGGAACAAATTGGGATGAATGGTATTTTGGTTTTTAAGAAAAGAGAAAATCAAAATGAGAAACAATTTGCTGCAGATATCCCTGTGCTTTTAGGAGAGTGGACAGATGAAAATCCTAAAGAAATTATGCGAAGATTGCACATGGACGAAACCGATTGGTACGCTATAAAAAAAGGCGCTGTTCAAAGTTATTCTGAAGCAATAAATTCTGGAAATTTCGGTACAAAACTTCTCAATGAATGGAAACGAATGGAAGCGATGGATGTAAGTGATGTTTATTATAATAATTTTTTAATAAATGGCAAAGTTTCTTCTGACTATTCAAATTTAAAAGCAGGTGATAAAGTTCATTTGAGAGTTGTAAACGGTGGTTCTTCGTCTTATTTTTGGTTAAATTTTGGTGGAGGAAAAATCACAATTATTGGAAATGATGGAAATGAAGTTCAACCGGTAGAAGTGGACCGATTAATTGTCGGCGTTTCTGAAACTTATGATATTGAAGTCACAATTCCTGAAAATAAAAGTTTTGAATTCCGATCTACATCAGAAGACAGACAAGGTTTTGCATCGCTTTGGTTGGGTTCTGGAGAAAAAATTAGCGCGCCAAATTTGCCTAAATTAAATTTTTTTGAAGGAATGAAAATGATGAATGGAATGATGAAAATGAACGGCGATATGAAACCGATGAACATGAAAATGGGAAATCAAATGATGGATATGAATGAAGTAATGTATCCCGAAATTCCTGAAAGCGAGAAAAAGGCAACAATGGAACATATGCAAGAAATGATGGGCGGAAAATCTATGAAAATGGATGAAATGAATCACGACAATCATCAAATGTCTGAAATGAAAATGGATGATAAAAATCCAATTGTAAGATTAAATTACAACATGTTAAAATCAACAGAAAAAACCATTTTACCACAAGGTAATGTTAAAGAATTGCATTTCACTTTAGAAGGAAATATGAGAAATTATCTTTGGACTTTGGATAATAAAACCGTTGCAGAATCTGATAAAATTTTAATAAAAAAGGGACAAGTTGTAAGAATTGTGATGTATAATAATTCTATGATGCGCCATCCGATGCATCTTCACGGTCATGATTTTAGACTCATAAATTCCAAAGGAGATTATGCGCCGCTGAAAACTGTTTTAGATATGATGCCGATGGAAACCAATACCATAGAATTTGCCGCAAACCAAGATGGAGATTGGTTTTTTCACTGTCATATTTTGTATCACATGATGACCGGAATGGGACGCGTTTTTTCTTATGAAAATTCAGCACCAAATCCGCAAATTCCAGATAAAGAAGCATCTTATACAAAGTTTTTAAAAACTAATAGTATGATCAGTACAAAAGCAATGCTTGATGTTTCTTCTAACAAATTACATTTTGAAAATATGACGATGATTGGATCACGTTGGATGAATGTGAATGAATTTCATTCTAATTACAATTTCAATCATTATGAAGGCACTGTAAAAGTCGGGCGGTTCTTAGGAAAATATCAATGGGCAATGCCGTATGTTGGTTTTAGAACTAATAAAACCCATGAAATGTCCAAAACTTGGTTCGAACAAAATGTGATGCCAAAAAATCAAAATGTAGCAATTATTGGTATGAAATACATTCTTCCAATGTTAATTATTGCAGATGCAAATGTGGATCAAAATGGAAAAGTTCGTTTAGAATTAAGCAGAGAAGGAATTCGTATTTCTCCAAGAATTAGAGGAAATTTTGCAGTAAATTCTGATAAAGAATTTGATTTTGGATTAAAATATGTTTTGCAAAAATGGCTTTCAGTTTCTTCCAATTATGATAGTGAATTTGGATTTGGTGCAGGTTTGACTTTTATGTATTAGAAATAATAGATAATTTAGAATTAAAAAATCCTCTTAATAAAATTTAAGAGGATTTTATTTAATTAAATATTGGAAATTTATTTACCCAAATAAGATTTCAAAATCTTACTTCTGGTATTGTGTTTCAAACGTTTGATCGCTTTTTCTTTAATCTGACGAACGCGTTCTCTTGTAAGATCAAAAGTTTCACCAATTTCTTCCAAAGTCATCGGATGTTTTCCATTTAAACCAAAATAAAGACGAACCAAATCTGCTTCTCTCGGCGTTAAAGTTTGCAAAGCTCTTTCAATTTCAATTTGTAGAGATTCCAACATTAAATCTTTATCTGGACTTGGAGATTCTCCAGAACGTAAAACGTCATACAAATTCGAATCTTCTCCTTCAACTAACGGCGCATCCATCGATAAATGACGCCCAGAATTTTTCATTGATTCTTTAATATCTTCTTCGCTCATATCCAAAACTTCCGCCAATTCTTCCGGAGAAGGTGGTCTTTCATTTTGTTGTTCTAAATGCGCATAAGCTTTGTTGATTTTATTTATCGAACCAATTTTATTTAAAGGCAAACGTACAATTCTAGATTGTTCCGCTAAAGCTTGTAAAATTGATTGGCGAATCCACCAAACTGCGTAAGAAATAAATTTAAAACCTCTGGTTTCATCATATCTTTTTGCAGCTTTCATCAAACCTAAATTTCCTTCATTAATTAAATCGGGAAGAGAAAGTCCTTGGTTTTGATATTGTTTAGAAACTGAAACTACGAAACGAAGATTGGCTTTTATTAATTTATTTAAGGCGATTGTGTCTCCTGCTCGAATTTTTTGTGCTAAATTAACTTCTTCATCAGCTGTGATTAAATCTACTTTACCGATTTCTTGTAAATATTTGTCTAATGACGCGGTTTCTCTATTAGTAACCTGCTTCGTAATTTTTAATTGTCTCATTTTATAAGTCTCATTTTTTTTGAGTACTAAATGATTATACGTTTCAATATATAAAAAGGTTACAAAGATTTTAATATTTTGTGAAAAAGGTTAAATGAAGAGGCGCAAGATTTAACATAAACACTTTTGATATGCACAAAGGAAATAGTAATTAAAAATCTTATAAGAAGTTCATTTCAAAATTTCATTCAATAAAAAAGAATAATAATGCAATATTAACTTTGCAACTTAAATATTTTCAAAGAAAAATTACGCCTTTGCGATAAACAAATAGATTTTTCTAAAAATTAAATTATATTTGTAGTTATGGATTATAAAAAATTAATCATCAGAGGAATTTCTTACAGCCAAACACAATCTGGTGCTTATGCGCTGCTGTTGGAACATGAAGAAACTGCCGTTAAATTACCGGTTGTAATTGGAAATTTTGAAGCGCAATCAATTTCATTAGGTTTAGAAAAAGACATTCATCCACCGAGACCATTAACACACGATTTATTTTCAAAATTTATAAAATCTTCTGGTTATACTTTAAATTCAGTTATAATTTATCAAATTATTGACGGTGTATTTTTTTCAAATCTAAATTTTAAATGTTTAGCGACAGAAGAAGAGTTGATTTTAGATGCAAGAACTTCCGATGCTGTTGCAATGGCGGTTCGTTTTGAAGCGCCAATTTACACAACAGAACAAGTATTAAGCGAAGCTGGAATTCTTTTAGAACTCGATATTCCACCCGTTGTAAAAGAAGCATTCTCAGATTTAGAAAGTGAAAGCCAAAGTGGTTCTCTAAGAAATTTAAGTTCTGAAAATTTACAAAATCTATTAGAAACTGCAGTTAAAGATGAAGATTTTGATGCTGCATTAGAAATTCAGCAAGAAATAAAAAGACGTAATAAAAAAATAGACTAAAACTATGAACATTAAATTTAAACTTACTATTATAAGTTTCTTGCAATTTTTTGTATGGGGAGCTTGGCTGATTACAATTGGCGTTTATTGGTTTGGAACCAAACAATGGAGCGGTGAAGATTTTGGAAAAGTATTTGCAACTTTAGGTATTGCTTCTATAATAATGCCCGCTCTTACTGGGATTATTGCAGATCGATGGATAAATGCAGAGAAATTATACGGTATTTTACATATTTGTTATGGTATAACTTTGCTCTTTTTACCAAATATTGTTTCTCCAGAAAATTTCTTTTATGTGATGCTTGTTGCAATGATTTTTTATATGCCGACAATTTCACTTTCTAATTCAATCGCGTATTACATTTTAAAAAATAATAATTATGATGTAGTGAAAGTTTTTCCTCCAATTAGAGTTTGGGGAACAATCGGTTTTATAGTTGCGATGTGGATTACGAATTTAACAGGTAACAAAGCTTCGGGAAATCAATTTTATATTGCAGCTGCAATTGCATTTTTTCTCGGGATTTATGCTTTCACTTTGCCAAAATGTCCACCACAGAATTTAATTCCAAAAGATGCTTCGTTATCAGAAAAGTTAGGTTTAAATGCATTTTCTCTTTTTAAAGATTATAAAATGGCACTTTTCTTTTTTTTCTCAATGTTTCTTGGCGCAGCTTTACAATTAACCAATATGTATGGTGATACTTTTTTATCAGATTTTGGAAAAATCCCCGCTTATGCAGATAGTTTTGTAGTAACAAGATCTACAATAATAATGTCCATTTCACAGATTTCTGAGACTTTATTTATTCTTGCAATTCCTTTTTTCTTAATTAAATTTGGAATAAAAAAAGTAATGTTAATTTCAATGTTTGCATGGGTTTTAAGATTTGGTTTTTTCGCATATGGAGAACCACAAGGAGGAGGTTTAGTTCTAATAATTTTATCTTGTGTTGTTTACGGAATGGCATTTGATTTTTTCAATATTTCGGGTTCACTTTTTGTAGAAACAACTACCGATTATAAAATTCGTTCTTCTGCGCAAGGTTTATTTATGATGATGACAAACGGATTTGGAGCAATTATGGGAAGCTTATTAAGTGGATATTTAATTACAGAATATTTCACCTTACCAAATGGCGATAAAATGTGGCACGAAATATGGCTTACTTTCGCAGGTTATGCTTTTGTAATTGCCATTTTATTTGCAATAATGTTTAAACACAAACACAATCCAGAGTTAATAGAAAATATAACACATTAAAAATTTTTAAATAAATATTTTAAAACACATTTTTATAAAATGTGTTTTTTTTGTACTTTGGCGAAAGAGATTTTAAAATGAAAATTAGTCAGTTTATCGCTTTGTTTTTGGTTGTAGCAGGAAGTTTTCTTCCTTTAGTGCACATTCCAATTATCGGCAATTGGAATTATTTTAAAATAGATTCTAATATTGCGTACTCAGTTTGGGGATTTTCTTTGCTTGCTTTTTTAGGAATAGTTTTTGACAAAATAAATTTAGTACGCGTTGCAGCCATAATTCTACTTGTTTTATTTGTATTTACAATTATCGCTATAAAATTTAAATCTCTAGATTATTTTAGCTTTTTACCATTTAAATCTTGGCAAGAATCTTTTGCAGGAATTGTAAAATTGAGTTGGGGCTGGTTTTTAGAATTCGCAGGTGCAATTTTGTTATTGGTTTTAAAAGAACGAAAATTAAAAATAAAATAAATTAATATAAAAATGAAAGAGGTATTTATTGTTTCTGCAGTTAGAACTCCAATTGGAAGCTTTTTAGGAAGTTTATCTGGAATTCCTGCTACAGAATTAGGTTCAATCGCCATAAAAGGCGCTTTAGATAAAATAAATTTAAATCCAGAAGAAGTTCAGGAAGTTTATATAGGAAATGTTTTGCAAGCAAATGTTGGACAAGCTCCTGCGAGACAAGCTGCACTTGGTGCAAATTTAAAAAATTCTACGCCTTCTACAACAATTAATAAAGTTTGCGCTTCAGGTATGAAAGCAGTAATGTTAGCTGCTCAATCCATAAAATGTGGCGACGCAGAAATTATTGTTGCTGGTGGAATGGAAAATATGTCTAGAACACCGCATTATTTAGAAGGCAGAAATGGACAAAAATTAGGTGATATTAAATTAATTGATGGAATTGTAAAAGATGGATTAACTGATGTTTATAATAAACAACACATGGGAAGTTGTGCAGAAATGTGTGCAAAAGAATATCATTTTTCTCGTGAAGATCAAGATCAGTTTGCAATCGAATCTTACAAACGTGTTGCAAAAGCTTCAGAAAATGGAAAATTTAAAGATGAAATTGTTTCTGTAGAAATTCCACAAAGAAAAGGTGATCCCATTATTTTTAGTGAAGATGAAGAATTTAAAAAAGTAAATTTTGAAAAGATGCCTTCGTTGAAACCTGTTTTCCAAAAAGAAAATGGAACAATTACGGCTGCAAATGCTTCACCAATAAATGATGGTGCTTCTGTATTGGTTTTAATGTCTAAAGAAAAAATGGAAGAATTAAATTTAAAACCACTAGCAAAAATAATTTCTTACGCAGATGCTGCACAAGAACCAGAGTTTTTTACAACTGCACCTTCAAAAGCACTTCCAAAAGCTTTAGCAAAAGCAAATTTAGAAATTTCCGATGTTGATTTTTTTGAACTTAATGAAGCGTTTTCTGTTGTTGGTTTGGCAAATATCAAAATTTTAGGATTAGACCCCGCAAAAGTAAATGTGAACGGCGGCGCAGTTGCACTCGGACATCCACTTGGAAATTCTGGCTCAAGAATTTTAGTTACTTTGATTAATGTGTTAAAACAAAATAACGGAAAAATTGGCGCAGCTGCAATTTGCAATGGAGGAGGAGGCGCTTCTGCAATGGTAATTGAGTTGTGTTAATTACTGTGAGAATTTAAACGCAAAGGCATAAATTCATTTTCTTTGAAAATATTTAAGGCGCAAAGTAAATATTGGTCTTTAAAGTCTTTTGAAATATTCCGAATTTGAATCCGCATAATTTTCCAATATTTACCTTGCGTTTTAATCTAAAGTTTTTTTATAAATTTTTGTGTCTTTGCGTTAAACCAAAGCAAACTTTTAACAAATTTAAATCAGAATTCAAACAAATCTTATATATTTGTCTGAATTCTGATTTATTGATTTAAAAAATAAACTAAACCATTGGAACAACAAATTAAAAATAATCCGAAAATAATGAAAGCTTGGGCGCTTTATGACTGGGCAAACTCAGTTTATTCGCTCGTAATTACTTCTACAATTTTCCCCATTTATTACACCAATCTAACCACAGCTTACAAGAAAAAAGAATTTATAGAAAGTTCTGGTTTATGGAAGGAAGTTCCCATTCCGCATTTAATTAAAATTATGGGAACGTCTTACGAACCCGCTGCTTTATTCAGTTTTTCATTGACTTTATCATTCTTAATAGTTGTAATTATTTCGCCAATTTTATCTTCTTTAGCCGATACAATTGGAAATAAAAAATCTTTTTTACAATTTTTCTGTTATCTCGGCGCAACTTCTTGTATGGGTTTAGCAATGTTTACAAGTATTGATAATGTATTTCTGGGATTATTATTTAGCGTAACCGCAAGTGTTGGTTTTTGGGGAAGTTTGGTTTTTTACAATTCCTTTTTACCCGATATTGCAACGCCAGATAAACAAGATTCTCTCTCTGCAAAAGGCTATGTTTATGGTTATATTGGTTCAGTAATTTTATTAATTATTTGTTTATTATTAATTCAAGTGGTAGCAAAAACACCAAATGAAACGGCGATTTATACAAGAGTTACATTCTTATTAACCGGCGCATGGTGGTTTGGTTTTTCTCAATATACATTTAAACATTTGCCACAATTTGGTTTAATTAAAGACAATTTACCAAAAGATTTAGTGCTTTTAAATTATAAAAATATTTTCCAAAAACATGAAGAGCACGGCGGAGTTTTTGAAGTTTTAAAAGATAATATTTCTTTTTACGGAGATATTGCGAAAGAAAGTTTTCGAGAATTATTTAAAGTGGGAAATCATTTATTTAAAAACCGAAATTTAAAATTCTTTTTATCCTCATTTTTCTTTTACAGCATTGGAATGCAAACTATTTTTTTGATGGCAACTTTGTTCGGAACTTCCGAAATTTTCACAAGAGATGAAGATCAATATAAATTAATTATTACTATTCTTGTCATTCAAATTGTGGCGATTTTTGGGGCGCTCGCTTTTTCAAGATTATCTAAATCTATTGGAAATAAAAACGTCATAAGTATTGCGGTTTTTATTTGGATTATTTGCTGTCTTTCAGCCTATTTTTTAAACAAAGAAAATCCAAATGTAGAAATGCAATTTTATGTATTAGCTGCAATAATTGGTTTGGTTATGGGCGGTTTACAAGCAATGTCGCGATCCACATATTCTAAATTATTGCCAGAAGATTCTATGGATAATACGACGTATTTTAGTTTTTATGATGTTTTAGAAAAATTAGCAATAATTTTGGGATCTTTAATTTTTGGTATCGTGATTCAGAAATTTCACAATATGCATTATGCATTTATAGGAATGTCGTTTTTCTTTGCGATTGGTCTGGTTTTAATTCGATTTTTGAAGACGAAAAAGGAGGTTTTGGAGTAAGATTGTTTTTAAAAGTAAATTTTAATAATTTAACTATTCTAAAAATATTTTAAATTCATCTATGAAAACATTTCTTTTTTCAATATTAATTTTTTTTGGAGTTTATTCAAATGCACAAACTTATTCACAAAATTTCAATGTAGATATTGAAAATAAAGATGTTAAAAATATTGTTGATTTATGGCAATCTTATTTAAAAACAAATTCTAGAGATGATTGGGATAAAAGTGAAGTCAAAGATTTAAAAAACTTTAATATTTTAGATATAGACGGAGTTATCAATCCATCTTTAATGAATTGGCACTTTAATAATAGAATTTTAAGTGTAAATCCTATTTCAGAAAATACTTATTTAATAAAATCAATGTTCCAAACTGATGCTAATGAAGTATTTGCAATTACAAATGTTCTTGCAAAAAAAATTGGAAGTCAATTCAAACTTTCAAATTATATTTTTGAATATACAAAAGATTGGAAAACTGATCAAGAATTAAATATAAAATACATTCATCGTGCAGAATACAATTTAAATAAAAATGAAATTAATGAGACTGAAGAATTTTATTCTCAATTATGTCAAATTTTCGATGTTAAGCCAGAAAAATTAACTTATTTCATTGCAAAAGATTGCGATAATATCTTTGATATACTCGGGTTTGAATATATTTTTCAAAAGGGTGGGCAAAAAGAATGTGGTTATTTTGAATCTAAAAATAATTTCATTTTTGCAACAGAAAAAGCAGGAGCAAATCATTACCACGAGATTACACATTTCATTAATGATTTTTATCCTAATGCTAATCAACTTTTATTAGTAGGAATTTCAGCATACCTAGGAAAAGATAAAGCACATTTTGGTAAACCTTTAATTTTCCACACAAAAAGAGTTGATGCCTATTTAAAAGAAAATATAGGAATCAATTTATCAAAACCTTTTGATTTTTATAAATTAGATGAAAAAACCAATCCACAATACGTAATTGGTGCAGTTATTTGCGAATTAATTTTAGAAAAAGGGGGTAAAAAAGAATTGATTAATGCGTTTAGAAATACAAAAACCGATGAAGATTTAATAAAATATTTAAAAACTAATATTTTACGAGAAAATGAAAATTTAAATACAGTTTTGAGAAATAAAATTAGTGAAATTTCAAAATTAGATGAATTTCCAGACTTTTTCAAAAATTCAATTCAATGAAACAATCATTATTTCCCCACATATTTCGTATCTTTGCCACGGAAATTACAATAAATGACGAATCCTTTATTTTATGCTAAAATACTTCTCTTCGGAGAATACGGAATTATTGAAGACTCACAAGGTCTTACTTTGCCGTATAGCTTTTATAAAGGTGCTTTAAAGTTTTCTGATTTGAATTCTGATTTCGAAAAAAAATCCAATTCTTCTCTCAAAAAATATCTTGAATATTTAGAGAAAACAGAATTGCCAGAAGAATTTAAACTCAATCTTTCTGCTTTAAAAAGAGACATTTCAAAAGGTTTATTTTTCGATTCTAATATTCCGCAAGGTTATGGCGTTGGAAGTTCTGGTGCATTGGTTGCCGCAATTTTCGAGCGTTATTCTGTCATTAAAAGAAATCCAGAAAGCATTAGTAAAGAAGGATTAAAAAATTTAAAAGTTGTTTTCGGACAATTAGAAAGTTATTTCCATGGAAAAAGTTCTGGAATTGATCCTTTAATTTGTTACATGAATTTGCCGATTTTAATTGAAAATCGAGATAATGTTGATAAAGTTTCACTTCCAAAAGAAAAAGCGGGAAAAGGCGCAATTTTCTTAATAGATTCTGGCTCAACTGGAGAAACTGGACCAATGGTACAGATTTTTTTCGAAAAATTAAAAAACGAAGGTTTCCGTAAAACTTTAAAAGAAGAATTTATCCGTTATAATAATGCGTGCATTGATACTTTCTTGAAAAAAGAAATGAATCCATTCTTTAAAAATTTAAAAAAATTATCTTTTTGGGCTTTTGAACATTTCAAACCAATGATACCAGAAAATATTTGGATGGCTTGGAAAAAAGGTTTAGAATCCAACGCTTATTATTTGAAACTTTGTGGCAGCGGAGGAGGCGGTTATATTTTAGGCTTTGCTAAAGATTATCCAAAAGCAGAAAAAATGCTTCAAGCTTTTGACAAGGAGGTTATTTATAGGTTTTAATTTTTAAATTTCTGTAAGTTGAATAAAAGTCTTTTCTACAGAATTTCTCAATTTTTCGGTTTTCTTCTCGGTGCAAAAGTTTTTATAACTGCACTTTTAGCATTTGCACTTTACGTTTCTGCTTACTTTCTTTTTAATCAGGAAGAATCCTTTAGAAATTTCGTTTTTGATTATAAAGTTCATGGTTTAATTTTTTGTTCACTTTTCAGTATTTTGGCGGGCGGCATTATCAATCAATTTTATGATAAAGAAAAAGATACGCTTACAAAACCTTTTCGCAGCAGAATTCAGAATTTTTTAAAACAAAAATATTTTCTTTACGCATATCTTTTTTTCAATTCATTATCACTTGGGATTGCGGGACTTTTATCTTTCAGAATATTTTTATTTTTTTTAATTTATCAATTTTTGATGTGGTTTTACAGCCATAAACTCAGCAAAATTTTATTTTTAAATAATCTCAGTTTTGTTATTTTAACATTATATCCATTTTTTGGAATTTTGGTTTATTATCGTACTTTTTCTAAAGAGATTATATTTTTAGCAATTTTTTTATTTTTAATGCTTCTCATTTTAGATATTTTAAAAGATACTTTAACTAAAAACGCTGATAAAATCTTTAATTATTCTACCATTCCAAATGTATTTGGAGACAGAGTAGCCATTAATAATTTAATTTTTTTAATTATTACTAATATTTTAATCTCCATGAAAATCATTTCTCATAATGGTTTACATAACATTTGGTCATATTATTTTGCTGTAGGGCTTTTTGTTTTTATTTTTTGTATTTATTTCTTGCTTCAGAATTTTAAAAATTCAAAATTTTTTACTCTAAATTTCTTGAGATTGTGGCTTTTCATTGGCATTTGCGCAATGCTTTTGAACGGTATTTTCCATTAATTTTTTTTGAATTTTTATCATTACCATTTTCAATTTTGTAAATTTGTGTAATAAAATAGAAAAAAAATGTCAAAAAAAGCTATACTTGCCATTCTTGACGGATGGGGTTTAGGAACAAATCCCGAAATTTCGGCACTCGCAAAAGCAAACACTCCTTTTATAGATTCCTGTTTAAAAAAATTCCCTAATACAACGCTTGAAGCGAGCGGAATTGCAGTCGGTTTACCGGTTGGTCAAATGGGAAATTCCGAAGTTGGACACATGAATTTGGGTGCTGGAAGAATAGTTTACCAAAATTTGGTAAAACTAAATATGGCCGTTGAAAATAATACTTTAGGAAAAGAAGAAGTTATTGTAGATGCTTTTCGATATGCGAAAGAAAATTCTAGAAAAATTCATTTTATAGGTTTAGTTTCAAATGGCGGCGTTCATTCGCACATTAATCATTTAAAGGGATTATTGACGGCTGCAGCAGAATTTGGTTTAGATAAAAATGTCTTTGTTCATGCTTTCACAGATGGTCGAGATTGCGATCCGCATTCTGGAAAAGATTTTATTGCAGATCTTTTAAATCACATGAAAACGACGACTGGAAAATTAGCATCAGTTGTTGGAAGATATTATGCGATGGATCGTGATAAACGATGGGAAAGAGTAAAATTAGCTTATGATGCAATGGTAAATGGAGTAGGATTTCAGACTAAAAATGTTTTAGAAAGTATTCAAAAATCTTATAACGAAGGAATTACAGATGAATTTTTAAAACCAATTATAATAAATGGTGATAATCATCTCCCGTTAACAAAAATAGAAAATGATGATGTCGTTTTATGTTTTAATTTTAGAACCGATCGAGGTAGAGAAATTACGGAAGTTCTTACCCAGCAAGATTTTCCGGATTATGAAATGCATAAATTGAGCTTGTATTATATTACCATGACTAATTATGAAAAAGATTTTAAAAATATTAATGTAGTTTTTGATGAAAAAGTTCTGACTGAAACTATGGGTGAAATTTTAGAAAAAAATCATAAATCGCAAATTCGTGTCGCTGAAACTGAAAAATATCCGCACGTAACTTTTTTCTTTTCTGGTGGAAGAGAAGCGCAGTTTGAAGGTGAAAGTAGAATTCTTTGTCCAAGTCCAAAAGATGTTCCGACTTATGATTTTAAACCAGAAATGTCGGCTTATGATATTACAGCAAAAATAGTCCCAGAAATAGAAAATGAAACGGCAGATTTTATTTGCTTAAATTTCGCAAACACAGATATGGTAGGACATACAGGTGTTTTTTCAGCTGCTGTAAAAGCAGCCGAAGTTGTAGATTCTTGTATTCAAAAAGTAGCAACAGCAGCTTATGAGCACGGTTATGCGGTTTTTATTTTAGCAGATCATGGGAATTCTGATTTTATGATAAATCCAGACGGAAGTCCAAACACACAACATTCTACTAATTTAGTTCCTTTAATTGTGATGGATAAAGATAGAACTTGGAATTTAAAACCAGGAAAATTAGGTGATGTTGCACCAAGTATTTTAAAAGTTATGGGAATAGAAATTCCTGAAATAATGACGGGCGAAATTTTGGTAAGCTAATTGATTAAGTTAAATAAAGTATAAATAAAAATACTATGCTAAAAATAATATTTAAAATATTACTTTTGCAAAATCCTTTAAAATAAATAAATGTACAATAAATTAGTTAGGTTAGAAGTAATGAAAAATTTGGGTAAAGAAGTAGAAGATTTCAAAGCTTCTTATCTTACACCAGTGGAAAAAATTTGGCAGCCTGCTGATTTTTTACCAGATTCTTCATCAGATAATTTTAAATATGAAGTGGAAGAATTGCAAAGTTTTGCAAGAGAAATGGATTATGATTTATTCGTAACTTTAATAGGAGACTGTATTACAGAAGAAGCACTTCCCACATACGAATCTTGGTTAATGGGAGTGGATGGAATTGATCAGGAAGAAAATTCTGGATGGGCAAGTTGGATTAGAAGTTGGACTGCAGAAGAAAATAGACACGGAGATTTGCTTAATAAATATCTGTATTTATGCGGAAGAGTAAATATGAGAGAAGTTGAAATTACCACACATTATTTAATACAAGACGGTTTAGATATTGGAACAACAATGGATCCTTATAGAAATTTCGTTTACACCAGTTTTCAAGAAACTGCCACCAATGTTTCTCACAGAAGAGTGGGAACTTTCGCAAAACAATGTGGAAATAAAAAATTAGCGCAAATGTGTGGAATGATTGCTGCAGATGAAGCGAGACACGCAAAAGCTTACAAAAATTTTGTAACTAGAATTTTAGAATTAGATCCATCGGAAATGGTATTGGCTTTTGAAGATATGATGCGTAAAAAAATCGTCATGCCTGCTCATTTAATGCGAGAATCTGGACAACAAGCAGGTGAACTTTGGAGTCATTTTTCAGATGCAGCGCAACGTTGCATGGTTTATACAGGACAAGATTATATTGATATTTTAGCAGATTTATTAGATGAATGGAAAATTGAACATCTAACTAATTTGACGGAAAAAGCACAAAAAGCACAAGAATATTTAATGAAATTGCCTTCAAGATTACAAAAAATTACGGAGAGAATTGCCACTCCAGATTTGGAATATCAATTTAAATGGATTAAATCCTAAAAAGAATTAGATAAAATAAAGTGTTGATTTTTCAGCACTTTTTTTATTTCTTATATTTGCATACTTAAATTCTTTAATGACAAATAACAAAAAATTAGCAATTGATTTTGACGGTACTATTGTAGAAGATGCATATCCTAAAATCGGGAAAGCTAAAACATTTGCTTTTGATACTTTAAAAAAATTGCAAAGTGAAGGATATCGTTTAATTTTATGGACTTACCGACACGGAAAAACTCTTGATGAAGCTGTAGAATTTTGTAAAAAAAATGGCGTAGAATTTTATGCAGTAAATTCTAGTTTTGAAGGTGAAATTTTTGAACTTCAAACACAATCTAGAAAAATAGATGCAGATTTATTTATCGACGATAGAAATCTTGGTGGTTTTCCAGGATGGGGAGAAATTTATAGAATTGTAACTGAAAGAATTGAATTCCGAGTGAGTGGAACTGAAGTTTTAGCTTATTCTAAAATGAAACGGGATAAGAAAAAAGGACTCTTTTGGTAAAAATAGAGAAATTAGAATTTAGATTTAAAATATGAAACTTTACCGAAATTTTTAAATCTAAATTTTATAACATCTCAAATCTAATATCTTAAATTAATGATTCAATTAAAAACAATAGAAGAACTTAGGTTGATGCGCGAAAGTGCACAATTGGTTTCCAAAACATTAGGACTTTTAGCTAAAGAAATAAAACCTGGCACAACCACTCTGCACTTAGATAAATTAGGTGGCGAATTCATTCGTGATAATGGAGGAGAACCAGCTTTTTTAGGAATGTATGGTTTTCCAAATAATTTATGTATTTCTCCCAATGCGGAAGTTGTTCACGGAATTCCTAACGAAAAACCTTTAGAAGAAGGTGATATTTTGTCCGTTGATTGCGGCGTTTTTATGAATGGTTTTTACGGTGATCACGCTTATTCTTTTCAAGTAGGAGAAGTTGCGCCAGAAACTAAAAAGCTTTTAAAAATTACCAAAGAATCTTTATACAAAGGAATTGAGCAATGTGTTCGTGGAAAAAGAATTGGAGATATTTCTTTTGCAATTCAAAATTATTGTGAAAAAGCTGGTTATGGCGTTGTGCGAGAATTAGTTGGTCATGGTCTAGGGAGAAAAATGCACGAAGATCCGCAAGTTCCAAATTATGGAAGAAAGGGAAGTGGTAAAGTTATAAAAGATGGAATTGCACTCGCAATTGAACCAATGATAAATTTGGGAACAGAAAAAGTAAAATTTCACAAAGATGGTTGGACAGTTACGAGTTTAGATATGTCACCTTCTGCACATTTTGAGCACGATGTTTGTGTAATTGACGGAAAGCCAGTTTTACTTTCCACTTACAAATATATTTATGAGGCTCTTGGAATTACTTCTGATGAAGAAAAACCTTTCACGAGAGATTTTTAAAACTAAAAAAGGCTTCAAAACATGAAGCCTTTTTATATAATTTCAAGAAATTTTTCTAATTTTTATCAATCGATCCTAAAACTTTTTGAGCAAAACCATTCAACGCATCTCTTTCAGCCATTCCATTTTTTACATTTTCGTGAACTTCCAAAGCGCCACAAATATTAGTAATTAATTCTCCGGCAACATTTAAATCTTCGTCTGTAGTTCCTCTAAATTCTGTGAAACTTTCTAAAACTTCTAAAGTTTTTTCCAAATTTTCCACGCTTTGATTTTGATAAAATTGTCTGATAACGGGTAGTTTCATTTGTAATTTTTTTATTTTTTTAATTTGTCAAATGCAATCGCCAAATTTCTCCACTATTTTTTTTGCGGAGTTTTAATAGCTATTTCATAACTTTTAATTTAATTCATTAAATAATTCCGTTAAACTTTCCGCTTTATTACTTTGCACTTGATTTACCTTTTCACCATTTTTAAAAATAGCAAATGTTGGTAAATTATCAACTTGTGCTAATTTTCTACTTTCTGGCAATTTTTCTGCATCAACGTAATAGAAAGGAATGGCATCATTTTCAGCCGCTAATTTTTTAAATTTTGGCTTCATGATTCTGCAGTTTCCACACCAACTTGCACCATATTGAACAACTACTTTGTCGTTGTTTTTTACTATTTCCTGTAAATTATCTTCTGTTAATTCTGTGTACATTTTAATATTTTTTTATAAAAAAAACTCGAAAGGCTACTTAAAACAATTCGAGTCTTTTTGAATTTTAAATTTAATATTTAGTGTTTTGCTAAATAATCTGCGGTCGATTTTCTATCTGCATGCATTGCATCTTTTCCTTCTTCCCAATTTGCAGGGCAAACTTCACCATGTTTTTGAACGTGTGTATAAGCATCTACCATTCTTAAAAATTCTTTTACATTTCTTCCAAGAGGCATATCATTTACACTTTCGTGGAAAATTTTTCCCGTTTCATCGATTAAATAAGTGGCTCTGTAAGTAACATTTGAACCTGTAAATGATTCTTGTCCTTCATCATCGTAATCAAAATCTTGATCCACAATTCCTAATAAATTGGCCAATTGACGGTGTGTATCAGATAAGATTGGATAAGTTATTCCTTCAATTCCACCGTTATCTTTTGCAGTATTTAACCATGCAAAATGAACTTCATTACTATCGCAAGAGGCTCCAATAATTATGGTGTTTCTTTTTTTAAACTCTTCTTGAGCTTCTTGAAAAGCGTGAAGTTCTGTTGGACAAACAAATGTAAAATCTTTTGGATACCAAAATAACAATACTTTTTGTTGATTTTTAGTTGCTTCTTCTAAAACATTTATTCTCAAATCATCACCCATTTCAGACATTGCGTCGATGGTAACATTTGGAAATTTTCTTCCTACTAATGACATATCTTTATATTTTTTAATTATTTATAGTACAAATTTACAATACTTTTGTCTATTAAAAAATTAATATTGATTAATAAAATCTATTTACAATATTTTTTTAATTTAAATTAACTCTCATTTCGCAGAATAAAAAATGGGAATTTCTATTCTTAAAAAAAATTTATAAAATTAATTTACTTCAATATTATTTAATAATTCTCTTATTCTTTTCATCGCTTCAATAAGATTTTTTTCTGATGTTGCATACGAAAAGCGCAAACATTCTGGACTTCCGAAGGAAACACCACCAACGGTTGCTACATTGGCTTTTTCTAATAAAAACATGGCAAAATCATCAGAATTATTTATTTTAATTCCATCTAAAGTTTTTCCAATATAATAAGAAATATCCGGGAAAAAATAAAATGCAGATTTTGGTAAAAATATTTTAAAACCTTTAATTTTTTTTAATAAATCAAAAACCAAATCACGTCTCTTTTGAAAAGCTTCAATCATAAAATGAAATTCTGCAGGATTAGTTTGCAAAGCAGTAATTGCAGCTTGTTGTGCAATTGTATTTGCGCCGCTTGTCATTTGTCCCTGAATTTTTTCACAAGCTTTTGCCAACCAATCAGGACACGCAGAATAACCAATTCTCCATCCCGTCATAGCGTAAGCTTTTGACATTCCATTGATTACTGCAACTTGCTCTTTAATTTCCGGAAACTGTGCAATTGAAGTATGTTTGGTTTCGTAATTAATAAATTCATAAATTTCATCTGAAATTACCGTCACGTGTGGATATTTTGCAATCACTTTTGCTAAAGACTTTAATTCTTCATAAGTGTAATAACTTCCAGAGGGATTGCAAGGTGAACTGTATAAAATTGCTTTTGTTTTGGGAGTAATTGCATTTTCCAATTGTTCTGCTGTCATTTTAAAATCAGTGGTATAATCGGTTTTAATAAAAACTGATTTCCCATCCATCATTTTTACCATTTCATCGTAACTAACCCAATAAGGCGCTGGTAAAATTACTTCATCACCTTCATTTAGAAGTGCTGCTAAAACATTTATAATAGATTGTTTTGCTCCATTAGAAACGCATATTTGTGTAGGTTTAAAATCTAAATTATTATCTCTTTTAAGTTTAAGACAAATTGCTTCTCTAAGTTCTAAAAATCCAGGAACAGGAGAGTAATGACTAAAATTTTCTTCGATGGCTTTAAATGCGGCTTTTTTAATACTTTCAGGAACATCAAAATCGGGTTCTCCTAAAGTTAAACTAATGACGTCAAAACCTTCGGCTTTCATTTCCCGCGCTTTATTAGACATTACAAATGTTTGCGAAAAGCTCAATCGCTTTAATCTGTCAGATAATAAATCCATGTATTATTAAGTTTTAACAAATATAAAAATTTGATTTGAGTTAAGCACTTTCATTTCAATCTTAAAACCTTTATTTTTGCATTTATATTCTAAATTATGTCCAAAAATATCATTTCCAAATATTTTCCAAATATTACAGAAAATCAAAAAAAACAATTTGATTTATTGCAAGAATTATACAGCGATTGGAATGAAAAAATCAACGTAATTTCTCGGAAAGACATGGACGCATTATATGAAAAACATATTTTACATTCTCTAGGAATTGCAAAAGTAATGACATTTTCTAAAGGAACAAGAGTTTTAGATGTTGGTACAGGTGGGGGATTTCCTGGAATTCCACTTGCAATATTATTTCCCGAAACGCATTTTACGTTAGTGGATTCTATAGGTAAAAAAATTACTGTTGTGAAAAACATTGCAGAAAGTTTAGATTTAAAAAATTTAGAAGCATATCATGAAAGAGCGGAAAATATAAAAGGAAAATTTCATTTTGTAGTAAGTAGAGCAGTAACACAAATGCCCGTTTTCTTGCGTTGGTTAAAAGGGAAATTTGAAAAAGAACAAATTAATACAAAACACAACGGCGTTTTATATTTAAAAGGTGGTGATTTAGGAGAAGAATTGCAAGGCATAAAAGCAGAAATTTTTCAATTAAAAAATTATTTTGAAGAAGAGTTTTTTGAAACTAAAAAAGTGGTTTATATTTCTAAAGGACATTTTAATTCTTGAGTTGTTATTTTAAAAATATTTTTTAGACCAAAGTTTATTTTAAGTTCACGGAATCTGCGATTTTTTTTAAATATTCTAAAAAAATAAATTGAGATTACTTTCATTTTCGTTAAATTTAAAACTCTTTTATAAACTAAGACTATTTTAATGAAATTTTTAAATAAAATCATCGACGATTTACTCGAAAAAAGTGAAGATCTTTCCAACTTTAATCTTGTTTTACCTGGAAAAAGACCTGTTGTTTTTATCAAAAGAATTTTGTCAGAGAAAGGTTATAGTGGATTTTTACCACAGTTTTTTACAATAGAAGAACTTTTAAAAAGCATTGCACAAACACAACATATTAAAGGAATTGCACTTTGGCTTTTTGCTTACGAAGTCTATAAAACACAGCAAGATGAAGATTTTTCTAATTTCTTAAAATGGTTTCCGACGGTTTTAAAAGATTGGGACGATATACTAAAATTTTCAAATGATTTTGAAAAGATTTTAGTGGTAATGGCTGACGAAGAAAATATTAAAAATTGGGCTAAAAACTTAGATCCAGAGGAAGAAAATCCAAGAAATAAATTTTTAAATTTCTGGCGTAAACAAAGAAATTTTATTCCACTCTTAAAATTAAAATTACAAGAAAAAAATTACGCAACAAGCGGAATGTTGCACGAAATAGTTAGAAATAAAATTAAAGATTTTGCTTTAGAAACTAGTAGTGAATTTGTATTTTGTGGTTTTAATGCTTTCACGCCAACTGAAAAAAAATTGGTGAAAGAACTTTTAAAATGGGACAAAGGAATTTGCTATTTTCAAGCAGATGATTATTACATAAAAGATTTTCGGCAAGAATCTGGTAAATTTTTAAGAGAACATAAAACCTGGTCAGAATTTAATGACAGCCGAAAATTCAATTGGATTGAAGATGATTTTAAAAAAGAAAAAAATATAAAAATATTTGAAGTTTCGGGTAATATTTCACAGACAAAATTATTACCAGAAATTTTTTCTGAATTATCAAATGGAAATATTGAGCAATTTGATTTTAGCAAAACTGCAATAATTTTGCTTGATGAAAATTTGCTACCACCAACTTTAGATTCTTTAGCTGCGATTGAAAGAATTAATATTACGATGGGTTTTCCATTGAAAAATCTCGGTTTTTCTAATGCGATGAAGAAATTATTTCACCTTCAAAAACAACTTCAAAAGCAAAGTTCCACTTATTATTACAAAGACGTTTTACCGATTTTAGATGAATTGCCAAAAGCAGAAAATGATAATTCAATTATTCTCAATTTTAAAAAATTATTGCAAGAAAGAAACATTATTTATATTTCTAAAAAGTTATTAGAACAAGAACTTTTTGAGTTGTCATATTTTAATTTATTTCAGAAACAATCAGCAAAAGAATTTTTAAAAAAATTAATTAATTACTGTTTTCAGTTGAAATTTTTAGATTTAGACGATATTCTTTTTGAAAATATTTCACACTTTGAAACTGCGTTTAAGACTTTAGAAAACCAATTAAAAGATTACAATTTTGAAATGGAAATTGAAAGTCTGGAAATTTTAATTAATCATTTAGTAAACACAGAAAGTATTGATTTTAAAGGAGAACCATTGCAAGGTCTACAAGTTATGGGACTTTTAGAAACACGGCTTTTAAATTTTGAAAATATTATTTTACTTTCAGTAAACGAAGGGAAATTACCGCTTGGAAATTCGCAAAATACTTATTTGCCTTTTGATGTTCGGCGCGAATTTGATTTGCATACTTATTTAGAAAATGATAGTATCTATGCATATCACTTTTACAGATTATTACAAGATTCTAAAAATATTTATTTGCTTTATAATGCTTTGAGTTCGGGCGTAAATACAGGTGAAAAAAGCAGATTTATTACACAGTTAGAAATTGAAAGTGGTCATAATATTGAACATTTTGTGGTTGAAAATACAATTCAACCAGTTAACCAAGATCTGATGATAATTGAAAAAACAGATGATGTTTTAGATAAATTAAAACAATGGAAAAATCGTGTTTCTGCTTCACATTTAAATAGTTTTTTATACAATCCAATTGATTTCTACTTATCAAAAATTTTAAATACTTATTCTGAAGATGAAGTAGAAGAGGAGCTTTCACAAAGAAATTATGGAAATTTAGTGCATTATTCTCTACAATTTTTATATAACAAAATATTAAGTAAAGTATTAATAAATAAAGATTTAGAGGATTTACTTTTACAAGTAGATGAAGCTTTAGAACACGCTATTAAAATTTTAAATCATGAAAAAGAATTTTATTTAAAAGGAATGAATTTCGTTCATAAATCGATTGCGAGTAGAGTAGTGACAGATATTTTGACTTACGATTTAAATTTAATAAAAAAAGGAAACAAACTTGAGATTTTTGCCTTAGAAATGAAAGTTGAAAATATAGAATTTCCTATTTCTGATTCTGAAAATGTTAAACTTTATGGCTTTATTGACAGAATTGACCGCTTAAATGGAACTTTAAGAATTATTGATTATAAAACTTCTAAGACCAAAAAGTTATTAATTTCAGCTCCTAAAAAAATAGAAGACGAAGAAAAATTAAAACAATTATTTTTCAACAGCGATTATAAGCAAGCAATGCAATTATGTTTTTACGCTTTTTCAATTTTATCTGCAAAATTATTTCCCGATACTCAATTAGAATGTGGAATTTGGAGTTTTGCAGAAACTGGAAAAGGCGTTCAAAGTTTGAAAATATTTGATGAAAAAGAATTAAATCTAAATAATCTAGAAATGCCTTTAATTAGTATAAGAAATTTAATTTTAGAAATTCTAAATCCAGAAATTCCTTTTACAGAAAATATTCCAGCAAGTTACTCTAACTAAAAGCGTTAATTCCTGTAATATCCATTCCTGTAATCAGTAAATGAACATCGTGCGTTCCTTCGTAAGTGATTACAGATTCAAGATTTGCGGCATGTCTCATCATCGGAAATTCTCCCATAATTCCCATTCCGCCGAGAATTTGTCGGGATTCTCTTGCAATTTCAATCGCCATTTTTACATTATTTCTTTTAGCCATAGAAATTTGTGCAGGTGTTGCTTTATGATCATTTTTAAGATTTCCCAATTGCCAACAAAGTAATTGAGATTTTGTAATTTCTGTTAAAAATTCTGCTAATTTTTTCTGTTGAAGTTGAAATCCAGCAATTGCTTTTCCAAATTGTTTTCTTTCTTTGGAATATTGCAAAGCGGTGCAATAACAATCAATTGCAGCACCAATAACGCCCCAAGAAATTCCATATCGCGCAGAATTTAAACAAGATAAAGGTCCTTTCAATCCCGAAACATTTGGTAATATATTTTCTTTAGGAACTTTTACATTTGAGAAAACCAATTCACCAGTTTTGGAAGCGCGAAGACTCCATTTATTATGAGTTTCTGGTGTAGAAAATCCTTCAAAACCACGTTCAACAATTAATCCGCAAACTTTTCCATTTTCATCTTTTGCCCAAACTACGGCAATATCACAAATTGGTGCATTTGTAATCCACATTTTTGCACCATTTAATAAGTAATAATCGCCTTCATCGGTAAAATGACTTTCCATAGAACCCGGATCTGAACCGTGATTTGGCTCTGTTAATCCAAAAGAACCAATTAATTCTCCAGTTGCTAATTTTGGTAAAAATTTCTTTTTTTGTTGTTCACTTCCAAATTCGTTTATAGGAAACATAACTAAAGAAGATTGCACAGAAGCCGCTGAACGAACAGCAGAATCGCCACGTTCTAATTCCTGCATAATTATTCCGTAAGAAATTTGATCTAATCCAGAACCGCCATATTCTTCGGGAATATATGGTCCTAAAGCACCAATTGCACCTAATTCTTTCATCAAATTTGGTAAATCTTTGTGATTTTGCGCAGCTTCGTCAATTTTTGGCATCACGAAACTTTCCACCCAATCTCGAACTGATTGACGAATTAATTTATGTTCTTCAGTAAGTAGTTGATCAATTCCAAAATAATCAGGAATTGTGGAAATCGAGTAGTAGGACATGCTTTTTTAAATTTTGTCTAAAGTAAGATTTTTAAAAATTTTGAGGAAATTTATCGGGAATTATTTGTTTAAAAATTTATACAGATAAGGTGCTTTATTTGCAGAACCTGTATATCTTTTTTCTAAACGTTGCAAAATATTTAAACTCAATATTTTACGCTGAAAATTATTTCTTCGGAATTTTTCATCTAAAATAGTTTCATATAAAGTTTGTAATTCTTTCATTGTAAATTTCTCGGGTAAAAGATTACTTCCGACAATATTGTAATCTAGATTTTTACGTAAAAAATCAAGTCCTTTTTTAATAATTTTCTCATGATCAAAAGCCATTTGTGGCAATTCATTTACAGAAAACCAAGCGCAAGTTTCATTGAAAGTGTCGGGGAAAGTGTGTGAAATTGTGAAATCTATTAAAGCAAAATAGGCTGTTGAAATAAAACGTTGATAAATCCAGTGAGTTGCATCTACACTAATATTTCTACTTTTGAGCAATTCTCTGTGCGGATTATTTTCTTCAGTTCTTTCCACCTCACCAAATGTGTAAAATTGCTGTAAAAATAAATTTTCTAAGTGTGTTCTTTCATACAAAGTTCTTGTAGCTGCATCATCTAAACTTTCATTTTTAAATACAAAACCTCCTGGAACTGACCATTTATCAACTTCATGGTATTTTAAAAGTAAAACTTTTAATTCATTTTTATTGAAACCAAAAATCACACAATCTACGGAAACGTGTTCTACGAATCCTTTTGTATTAAGCAATTCTGAAAGGCTTAATTTATTTTTAGAATCATCAATTTTTTTAATCATTCTTAAATATTATTTTAGCAGATTATTAATTTGGTTACAATTTACTTTTTTAAAAGCATTTTTAGCATCAAATTTTAAACTTTTTGTATCATTAAAATCCCCGAAACCTTGTATTAACTCATCATTTTTCTCAATAAAATAAATGGGTGTCTCTGAAGTAACACCTTCACTTTGAAATGTATAAGTTAATTGTAAAGTATCTCCATTTTTAAAGCCAGATAAATCTCCAAAAGAAGAGTCTTTTTCTGAATTTCTTACAGCCATTTTCCCGCTAAAAGTTCCTAAATTGTCTATAATATGAACTGCAGTAGAATCTTTCCCAATAACTTGTAAGTAACAATTCTCTGGAATTTTCTCTATATTAAAGTTTGAATCATTAGAAGTTATTAGAGAATCTGGGACATCCAATTTTTTTATTTGAGACTCTTCTTTTTTAGAACAACTTAAAACGGAAAGAATTAGTACTGAATAAATAAATAATTTCATTATATAATAATTTAAAAACATTTAAAAATACAAAATCCAAATATTATTTACAAATTATTGATGTGGGAAATTTAAATAATATTTTTGCCTATAATTTATATTATGTTAAATAGAATATTTTTGAAAACATTCAACTTAGAAAATATTAATCAGTAATTAATATCTTTTCTTCTACTCATCAATGCATCAATAGACAGATTGCCTCCTCCTAAAACAAATATTAAAGCATAAATGGCTAAGTAAAGAAAAGCCAATTCTCTATCTGCAAAAACATCTGGTGAATGAATAACAAATCCAGCAATAATCATTGTTAAAATTAAAGGTAAGCAAAAACTTCTAGTAAATAATCCAAGTATAATAAATATAGAACTTACAAATTCTGCTAAAACAGCTAAAATTAAAGTAAACTTTTCGTTAAATCCAAATAAACTAACAAATTGAATTTCTTCACCAGACAGCAATTTTTGTAATTTTGGATAGCCATGTGTAAGCATTGCAAAACCAACAAATATGCGTACCAAAGATAGTATAATTCCTACTGCATTCTTATTATAAGAAATACTATTAATTTTCATAATTATTAGAGTTTAAACAAAATTATACAAATTTTAATAAATTTCCTAAATATATTTTTTGCTAAAGCTTATCTATAACCGAATCCTTTTAAATCTTTTTCATTTTTTCGCCAATCTTTTCTAACTTTTACAAATAAACTTAAATGTATTTTTTTATCGAAAAACTTCTCTAAATCTAATCTAGCTTCAGTTCCAACTTTTTTTATCATTTCACCTTTATGACCGATAATAATTCCTTTTTGGCTGTCGCGCTCAACATAAATTACGGCGTCAATTACGATTGCTGTTTCTTTCTCCACAAACTGCTTCGTTACAACTTCCACAGAATATGGGATTTCTTTTTCATAATTTAATAAGATTTTCTCACGAATAGTTTCATTTACAAAAAAGCGTTCTGGCTTATCCGTTATTTGATCTTTTCCATAATAAGGCGGATTTTCTGGTAAAAGTTCTTTTAATTTGGGCAAAATATATTCAGTGTTGTATGCTTTCAAGGCAGAAATGGGTAAAATTTCAGCTTTTGGAATTTGCTCATGCCAAAAAGCAACGGCTTCTTCCATTTTTTCTTGTGTAGTTTCATCCACTTTATTCAGCAAAAGTAAAACGGGAACAGGGATTTTATTTAATTTTTCAATTAAATATTCCGATGGTTTGTCTTGATCTTTGATGTCTGTAATAAAAAGAAAAACATCGGCGTCTTGTAAAGAATCTTTCACAAAATCCATCATTTTTTCTTGCAATTGATATTTTGGTTCTAAAACTCCGGGCGTATCAGAAAATACAATTTGAAGATCGTCTTCATTATAAATTCCAAAAATTCTGTGTCTTGTAGTTTGCGCTTTCTGGGTTACAATTGCGAGCTTCTCACCCATCAATTGATTTAGCAATGTTGATTTTCCGGCATTTGGCTTTCCTACAATATTTACAAATCCTGCTTTGTGCATTAATATTATTTAAAAATTATGTTATTAAAAATCACTTAAATTTTTACTTAGCAAATTTACTGATTTTTACTTAGTTTAAATTTCTAATTTTTTTCAAATCTATTTTATTCACTTCTCTCCCATTTTGAAACTCTTTTTATTCTTTCTACAAGCATTTTTTTAAATCTAAAAAAAATTAAAATTAAAATTGCACGTTTTTTGAAGTTGAATTTCTGTCTTACAATATTTTAAAAATAAAAGTATGAAAGCAATTTGGAACGGCGCGATTGGATTTGGCCTTGTAAATATTCCCATCAAAATGTATTCTGCAACAGATGACAGTAATTTAGATTTAGATATGCTTGATTCGCATGATTTAGAGAATATTAAATTTAAGCGTGTAAATGAAAAAACTGGAAAAGAAGTATCATATTCCGATATTGTAAAAGGCTATTTAATTGATGATCATTATGTAGTTTTAAAAAAAGAAGACTTTGAAGCAGCAAGTCCAGAAAAAACCAAAATTTTTTCTATAGAACAATTTGTTAAAGAAGAAGAAATAGATTCCGTTTATTTTGAAAAACCTTATTTTTTAGAGCCTCAAAAAAATGGAGAAAATCCTTATCGTCTTTTAATTAAAGCTTTACAAAAAACAAAAATGGTAGGTGTGGGAACTTTTGTAATGCGAGAAAAAGAAGCTCTAGCTTTAGTTAGACCTTATAATGACTCTATATTAATTTTAAATAAATTACGTTTCCCGCAGGAAATTCGTGATTCTAAAGATTTAAAAGTTCCCACTAAAAAAGATCCAAAACCTGCAGAATTGAAAATGGCCATTTCTTTGATTGAACAATTATCAGATAAATTTAAACCAGAAGAGTTTAAAGATACTTATGCCGAAAAACTTTTAAAAATCATAAAACAAAAAGCCAAAGGAAAAACTGTGAAAAAAGTTGAAGTAAAAGAAGATTCAGGCAAAGTTGTTGATTTAATGGCGCAATTAAAAGCAAGTTTAGAACAACCAAAAAAAGTAAAAAAAGCGTCTTGATATGAGCCTAAAAGAGTACAAAAAAAAACGAGATTTTAAAGAAACTTCAGAACCAAAAGGTAAAAAAGAAAGTAGCGAAAAGAAATTAATTTTTGTCGTTCAAAGACACGCTGCATCACGTTTACATTACGATTTTCGCTTAGAAATGGACGGTGTTTTAAAAAGTTGGGCAGTTCCAAAAGGTCCTTCATTAAATCCAGAAGACAAACGTTTGGCTATGAAGGTAGAAGATCATCCTTATTCTTACCGAACATTTGAAGGTTCCATTCCAAAAGGTAATTATGGTGCAGGAGAAGTTGAAATTTGGGATTCTGGGACTTACGAAGCAATGCAAAAAGTGGAAGGAAAAGAAGATGATTTGGTTTTAAGAAGTGAACTTCACAAAGGTTCATTAAAATTTATTCTTCACGGCAAAAAATTGAAGGGCGAATTTGCTTTAGTAAAAATTAAAAATTCTAAAGATGAAAATGCTTGGTTGTTAATAAAACACAAAGATCAATTTGCTAAAACAAATTATGATGCAGAAGAACATATTGCGAAAAATTCTAATGTTTCAAAATTTTTAGAAGAAAAAAATTCTATTAAAAAAAAAGTTGAAACTGTAAAGAAATTTAAAAATTATACACCCTCTTTAAGCAATGAGAAAAAATTAAAAGATTTTATTAAGCCTATGCTTGCAAAAACTGCAGAAGATGCTTTTGACAGAAAAGACTGGCTTTTTGAAATAAAATGGGATGGTTACCGCGCCATTGCAGATTTAAGCAAAGATATTCCTTTACTCTATTCTCGAAATGGTTTGTCATTTAAAGAAAAATTTTTCAAAATTTCAGAAGCTTTAGAAATACAAAAACATAAAATGATTTTAGATGGTGAAATTGTTGCTTTTAATTCTAAAGGAAAACCAGATTTTCAAAACTTGCAGCAATTTGGTGATAATCCAAATATGGCTTTAACATATCAAGTTTTTGATCTTCTTTGGCTCAATGGTCATTCTACTGAAAATTTGACTTTACTTGAAAGAAAAGAGTTATTAAAAAAAGCTTTAGAAGAAAATGAGGTAATAAAATATTGCGATCACGTTTCTGAAAAAGGCAAAGAATTTTTTAAACAAATTAAAGAAATGCATTTAGAAGGCATGATGGCGAAAAAATCTGATAGTAAATATGTGGAAAACAGCCGTTCTGATTCTTGGTTAAAAATAAAATTTCAGCAAACTGAAGATGTAATTATTTGCGGATTTACAGAGCCAAGAGGATCTAGAAAAGCTTTTGGCGCATTAATTTTAGGTAAATATTTAGATGAAAAACTGATTTACTGTGGACATACAGGAACCGGATTTAACAATGAAAAGCTTAAAGATTTAGAAAAGATTTTTAAACCATTAATTACAAAAAAATGCCCTTTTGAAGAAGTTCCTAAAACAAATTCTCCAGCAACCTGGTTAAAACCAAACTTAATTTGTGAAATAAAATTTACAGGAATTACTAAAGATGGTATCTTTCGACATCCAGTTTTTTTGGGATTACGTGAAGATAAGGATTTAGAAGATTTAAAAAATGAAAAAAATTCCGAAAAATTTGATAAAAAAAAATCAAATAAATTAAAAAATGAAGTTTCAAAAGCTTCTAAGAAAATTGAAATTTTAAATTTGAAACTTACGAATCAAGATAAAATTTATTTTCCTGAAAATGGCTATACTAAAGGAGATGTGATAGAATATTATCAATCTGTTGCAAAATATATTTTGCCGCATTTAAAAAATAGACCGCAATCTTTAAATAGATTTCCGAATGGAATTAAAGGTTTAAGTTTTTACCAAAAAGATGCAGGAAATGATGCTCCAGATTGGATTGAAAAAGTTGAAATTCATTCGGATTCCAATGATAAAGAAATTAATTATTTGATTTGTAACTCCAAAGAAAGTTTAGCTTATCTGAACAATTTGGGTTGCATCGATTTCAATCCTTGGAATTCTACAATAGAACATTTAGAAAACCCGACTTGGATGGCGATTGATTTGGATCCATCAAATAAAAATACTTTTGACCAAGTTATTGAAACAGCATTGGTAGTAAAAGAAGTTTTAGATTTAGTAAATATAAAAGGTTTTTGTAAAACTTCAGGAAGTTCCGGAATTCATATTTTCGTACCCATGAACAATCAATATTCCTTTGAACAAGTGAAAAATTTCGCACATATTTTAATGCAAAAAGTGGAGAAAAAATTACCAAAAATAACCACTTTAGAACGCGCTTTGAAAACTAGAAGTGACAAAAAAATCTATTTGGATTATTTGCAAAATCGAAGCGGACAAACCTTGGCAAGTGTTTACAGCATTCGTCCGAAAGAATTTGCGCCCGTTTCTATGCCTTTAGAATGGGAAGAATTAAAAATGGGCTTAAAACCAACTGATTTTAATATTGAAAATGCCTTGGAAAGAATAAAAAAAAATGGTGATTTATTTAAACCTGTTTTAGGAAAAGGAATAAATATGTTGAAAGCATTGGAAAATCTCTCGAACGCTTAGTTCTTAAAAACCAAAGGTAGAATCTCATTTTCCTTTAAAGAATATTTTTTTCGCTCCTCAGATGAGAATTTTCTTGAATAAAAATTAGCATCTACTTTAAAACCAACACTTTTCAAGCGATCAAAATAATCCATTCCGTACCAACGAACATGATCATATTGCCCAAAATGTTTTTGCCGTTCTTTAGGATCTTTAATGTTAAAATCCTCATAAGTTTTTTCTAAAGAATTTTTCATTGGAACTTGGAAAATTCCCCAACCGCCGGGTTTCATCACGCGAAATAATTCTGACATCGCTTTTCTATCATCTTCAATGTGCTCTAAAACGTGGTTACAAAAAACAACATCAAAACTTTCATCTTCAAAAGGTAAATTTAAAATATCGGCTTTTACATCTACAATTGGAGAAAATAAATCGGCTGTTAAATAATCTAAATTTTTCATCATTTTGAAACGTTTAAAAAAAGATTGTTCTGGCGCCATATGAAGAACTTTGTAATTTTTAGTAAAAAAATCGGTTTCATTTTTTAAATAAAGCCACATTTGGCGGTGTCTTTCTAAACTTAAAGTTCCCGGTGAAAGTGCGTTTTCTCTTTGTTTTCCATAACCATAAGGCAAAAATTTGCGATAAAAATTATTGTCAATTGGATCATGGAATTGATTTCCTTTAAAAAAAAGAACAATTACTGGACGAAAAAAAACGCTCAATGAAATCAGCCACGGTCGTGGAATTTTATTAAGTAGAAATTTTGCTATTTTTTTCAAGAAAATGGATTAAAAATTAAATTCCTACAGTTTTTGAACGACGTTCCAAAAGTACAATATCGCGCCATTTATTATTCATTTGTGCAATTTTTTCGCGTCTTCCAACAGTTACAAATCCTAACTTATGATGAACTGCAATACTCGCTTCATTTTCTGGAAAAATTCCGGATTGTAAAGTCCAGAATTCTTTTTCTTCAGAATCTAAAATTAATTTTTGTAGTAACATTTGTCCGAGACCTTTTCCTTGCGCTTTTGCAGTTAAATAAATACTTACTTCTGCCACACCACGAAAACAATCTCGGTTGCTCACTGGCTGAATGGCCGCCCAACCTACAATTTCATTATTTTCATCTTCTAAAATCCATCTGCAAAGATTAAAATGTTTTGTATCCCAAACTTCCCAAGTTGGCGCTTCTTTATCAAAAGTGGCATTTTCAGATTCTATACCTTCAGTAAAAATTTTTAAAACCACTTCCCCATCGTCGGGTTGCATTTCACGGATTTCGTAGTTCAAAATATATAGGTTTTTAAGTTAAATTAGTTGCTTAATCCTGCAATTATATTGATAGTTAAAGCAACTACAAAAGTATTCATAAAAAATGAAATTAAACTGTGGACTAATGTTATATTTCTAAGTTTTTTGCTAGTTGTTTCAACATCAGAAACCTGAAATGTACAACCGATACAGAATGAATAATATGCAAAATCTAAATAATCGGGATCTTCGTCGCCTGGAAAATCTAAACCTTCTGCTTGTTTTTTATTTCCATTTTCATCCTCATCATAATATTCGTGAGCATAATGAAAAAGAAATTGGGTATGAACCGTTGCCCAAGCCAAAATCATGGCGGAAATTACTGTTGGAAGATAGTATGAAGTTTCACGAACTGCATCGTCTTTTGAAGTAATGAGTAATAAAATGGCAAACATACTTGCAACAGAAGAAATTAGAATAATTAGAAAAACAAAAATTGCACTTCCATCATCTTCTCGCGCTTTTCTTCTGATACCTTCTAAATTTCTTTTGAATACGATAACCCAATTTAAAATTAAAAAGACAATTGCAAAAGCCACCCAAGAAAAAGTGATAGAAAATAGAAATTTTATATCTGAAAAATGAGCGGAAAATCCAACAATTGCGGCAATTATAAAACTAATTATTGCTCTGTAAAGGGGTTTTGATTTTAAGATATATTTAATCATTTTATTTAATTTTAATAATTTAATATTATAAAATAACTTTAAAATTTCTCTTCACCGCTAATTTTAATTTGAGATATTTTCGAAATTCTCTTTCGGGACAAATTTTGTAGTATCACTTAAAAAATCATTCTAATTCTTTCTTCAAAAACCTCGCTGTCAAAGATTTTTTAGATTTTGCAACTTGCTCCGGCGTTCCTTTTACCACGATTTCTCCTCCATTTTTTCCTCCTTCTGGACCGACATCAATAATATGATCGGCTAATTTTATAACATCCATATTATGTTCAATAATAATAAAAGAATTTCCTAAATCGACCAATTGATTGATGGCTTCCATCAACACACGCACGTCCTCGAAATGTAGTCCAGTTGTCGGTTCATCTAAAATGTAAAGTGTATTTCCGGTATTTCTTTTGGAAAGTTCTGTTGCCAATTTTATGCGTTGTGCTTCACCGCCAGAAAGCGTTGTAGATTGTTGTCCGAGAGTGATATAACCCAAACCGACATCCTGCAAAGTCTTCACTTTAATAAAAATTTTAGGAATCGGCTGGAAAAATTCTACGGCTTCATCAATCGTCATTTCCAATACATCAGAAATTGATTTTCCTTTGTAGCGCACTTCTAAAGTTTCACGATTAAACCTTTTGCCGTGACAAGTTTCACAATGCACATAAACATCGGGTAAAAAGTTCATTTCTATGACTTTCAAACCGCCGCCTTGACAAGTTTCACATCTTCCGCCTTTTACATTAAACGAAAATCTTCCCGGTTTGTAACCACGGATTTTACTTTCTGGCAATTCTGAAAATAAATTACGAATATCGGTAAACATTCCTGTGTAGGTCGCAGGATTTGAGCGCGGCGTTCTCCCAATCGGCGATTGGTCAACATCTACAATTTTGTCAATATTTTCAATTCCTTCGATTTTTTTATACGGCAATGGTTCTTTTACGGCTCTGTAAATATGTTTATTTAAAATTGGATAAAGCGTTCCATTGATTAAAGAAGATTTTCCACTTCCTGAAACTCCGGTTACAACAACTAATTTTCCAAGAGGGATTTCGAGGTTTACATTTTTTAAATTATTTCCTGTTGCACCTTTTAAAATAATTGATTTCCCATTGCCTTCTCTCCTATTTTCTGGAATTTTAATTTTTCTTTTTCCAGTAATATAATCTGCAGTTATAGTGTTTGCTTTTAATAAATCTTTGGGCTTTCCTTGCCACAAAATTTCACCGCCAAATTTCCCCGCTCTCGGTCCAACATCTAAAACTTCATCAGCTTCCAGAATCATATCCTTATCGTGCTCCACAACGATTACAGAATTTCCGATATCTCGTAAATTTTTTAAAGAAGCAATTAATCTTTCGTTATCTCTTTGATGCAAACCAATTGAAGGTTCATCTAAAATATAAAGAACATTTACAAGTTGCGAACCAATTTGTGTAGCGAGACGAATTCTTTGTGATTCGCCACCAGATAAAGTGCGTGAACTTCGGCTTAAACTTAAATATTCTAAACCTACATTCAATAAAAATTGCAAACGCGTTCTAATTTCTTTTAAAATTTCGTGGGCAATAATTTTTTTTGTTTTATTAAATTTTGGTTCAATTGAATGAAGCCAATCCATTAATTCTGAAAGAGGTAGCGCATTAATTTCAGCAATATTTTTACCGTCAATTTTAAAACTTAAACTTGAAGCCATTAAACGAGTTCCATCACATACTGAACAAATTTCTTCAGTTGTGAAATGTCTTTCTATTAAAACCGCATCATAACTTTCTTTGTCTTCAACTATTTCTTCCAAAATAGAAATCAAACCATCGAAATTGACCTTTATTTTTTTTGTAATTCCAGCGAGTTTTAAGTCTTTGCTAATTTCTTTATGACAACCATTGTAAATATAATTTATGGCTTCTTCCGGGATTTTATTAAAAGGAGTTGATAAATCTAAACCAAAGATTTCAAGAATATTTTTAATTTGTCCGAGAATCCATTTATTGGATTTAATGTCTTCTAATGGTAATAAAGCACCTTGATCAATGGAAAGTTTTGGATTTGTAACAAAAAAATCTGTATTAATTCTTTTTACCATTCCCAAACCTTTGCAATTTGGGCAACTTCCTTTTGGAGAATTAAATGAAAATGTATTTGGTTCAGGCAAAGCGAGGGAATTCCCGCTATCTTCGTCCATTAAATTTCTGGAAAAATATTGAAATTCATCACTTTCAAATTTTTGAATTCCAACCAAACCTTCTCCCATCTGCATAGCTGTTTTCAGTGATTTTTCCATTCTGGCTTCCGAAGCATTTTCGCCAATAATCCAGCGGTCAATTACGACATCGATATCGTGGGTTTTGTAGCGGTCGAGTTTTAAATCGTATTCAATATCTTGCAACTCACCATCAATTCTTGCTTGGCTGTATCCTTTCTTAGCTAATTGTACAAAAAGTTCATGATAATGTCCTTTTCTGGAACGCACAACTGGCGCTAAAAGCAACACTTTTTCACCTTGATAATTTTCTTTAATGGTTTCTAAAATCTGTTCTTCTGTGTAACTTACAAGTTTTCTGCCTGAAGTTTGAGAATAAGCGTCGGAAACGCGCGCAAAAAGTAAACGCAAATAATCGTAAAGTTCAGTTACCGTTCCAACCGTCGAACGCGGATTTTTATTAGTCGTTTTTTGTTCAATAGCGATTACGGGGGAAAGTCCATCAATTTTATCAACATCTGGACGTTCTAATCCGCCTAAAAACTGTCTCGCATAAGCCGAAAAAGTTTCAATATAACGTCTTTGTCCTTCCGCAAAAATAGTATCAAAAGCAAGTGATGATTTTCCACTTCCAGAAAGTCCGGTAATTACAACCAGTTCATTTCTTGGAATTTTAACGTCAATATTTTTTAAATTATGTTCTCGAGCACCGTAAACCTCGATGTATTCTTTGCTATCGCTCATTTAATCTTTAGAATTTTGATTGCAATTATTCAAAATTTGCAATTTTACAAAAATACGGAATTTTTAGGTTTAAAAATAATATCATGATGTTAAGAAAGGTATAAAACTCGAGATATTTTTTAATGGCTAAGTCACTAAAAGTTTTTAAATTTTTATGTTTTTGAGGCAATTTTAAAGGCGCTCATTTTAAAGATGTTTTTATAATTTATAATCTTTAATTTCAATATACTTAAAAGCAATTTTCGTAAATTTGAGAAAATAAAGATTTCAGAAATATGGCACCTATAAAGAGACATCCTGCTTTAATAAAATTGAGTCACGATCATCATTTTACGCTACTTTTAGGTTGGAAAATAAGAGAAGGTTTAAGTAAAAATATTTCAATTGAAAGAATTTCAAACTATGTGAAATTTTTCTATGAAGAAAATTTGAAAAAACATTTCCGTGAAGAAGAAGAAACAATTTTTAAATTATTACCAATTGATAATCCTAATCTTAAACAAGCACTTTTTGAGCACGTAAAATTAAATGAATTAGGAAATTCTGACCTAAATTCTACTGAAAAATTAGAAGAATTTGAAAAATTATTGACGGCTCATATTCGATTTGAAGAACGCACTTTATTTAAAGAAATTCAGCAAGTTGCAACAGATGAAGAACTTCAGAAAATTTTAGAAATGCCGCATCACGATTGCAATGATTTTTGGAGAGATGAGTTTTGGAAATAATTATTTTCTCCGTTTCGCTTTCGTTTTTGCTTGACCTCTATTTGAAGGTTTTGTTTTTGGTGGATTTCGTTTGGTTGGACCGCCAAGATTAATTTTTCTATTTTTTTCCTTCTTCTCATGAAACGCACCGCCGCCTTCGTACATTTTTACTGGTGAGATATCCTTCATGATTACTTCGTCTTTTTCGGAAGCAATTTTTATCGGGTTTATCGCCACATTTTTAGGGAAATCTTGAAGAGTAATTTCTTTGTTCATCAAAAGTTCAATTTCCAAAAGTGATCTTTCTTCAGCTTCAGTCACAAATGAAATTGAAATTCCGTCTTTTTCCGCTCGACCTGTTCTACCAATTCTATGAATATATTGTTCTGGGATTTCAGAAATTTCAAAATTTATAACATGGGTAATTTTTGAAATATCGAGTCCACGCGCCATAATATCGGTGGTAATAATTCCTCGTAAATTTTCGTTTTCAAAATTCCGCATTGCGCGTAAACGGTAATTTTGAGATTTATTAGAATGAATGACGTCAAATTCCCCAGGAAATAATTCGTCAATTTTTGTAAATAAATAATCGGCGTGTTTTTTATTATTACAGAAAATTAGAACTTTAGATAAATCTTCGTTGCTTTCTAAAAGATGTTCAAGCAAATTAATTTTAGTATTAAAATTTTGAACTTTATATGCAATTTGTTCAATTTTTTCTAAAGGTGTTCCAGATTTTGCCAAAGAAATTTCAATTGGTCCCGCGAAATATTCTTCCAACATTGCATCTACATTTTCTGTCATAGTCGCAGAAAAAAGAATATTTTGTCTTTTCTCTTTCATCATTTCGAAAATGTGTGTGAGTTGGGGACGAAAACCTAAATTCAGCATTTCATCAAATTCATCAATCACCAATTGCTTTACTTCTTTTAAAGAAATTGCATTGTCAATCGCCAAATCCATTACTCTTCCGGGCGTTCCAACTAAAATATCGCAACCATTTTTAAATAATAATTTCTGGGTGTTGATATTTTTGCCACCATAAATTCCGATGATTCTTGCTGTAAGATTTTGGGCTAAATTTTCTAAAATTTCAGTCACTTGAACAACTAATTCTCTAGTTGGAACTAAAACCAAAATAGTTGGATTTCCAGTTTTGTTATATTTCCATTGTTTTAAAACGGGAAGTAAATACGCCAAAGTCTTACCTGTTCCAGTTTGAGCAATTCCCATCACATCACGTCCTGAAAGAATGTGACTAAAACTTTTTATTTGAATGGGAGTAGGTTCAAAAAGATTTTCATCTGCTAAAACATCGAGAATTTTTGAAGGTAAATCGAAATCTGCAAAGGTTTTTATTTCCATTTTGCAAAGATAGTTATTTTGGGTGGAGATTTTTAATCCCAAAAAAAAGTATGGTTATAAAGTTGAAAATTTTGTTTTCTAATAAAAAAGGTAAAGAGTTATTAAAAATATTTTTTTTCACTATTATTCCCACTCAATCGTAGCAGGTGGTTTGCTGGAAATATCATAAGCAACCCGATTGATTCCACGAACTTCATTGATAATTCTGCTTGAAATTAAATCTAAAAATTCGTACGGAAGTCGGCTCCAAGTCGCGGTCATGAAATCGATTGTATTTGCGGAACGAACAACCGCGGTATATTCGTAAGTTCTTTCATCTCCCATTACGCCGACAGATTTTACAGGAAGCAAAACTACGAAAGCTTGCGACACTTTTTCATATAAATCATTTTTGTATAATTCTTCAATGAAAATATCATCGGCTTCTTGTAGGATTCTTACTTTTTCTGCATCTACGGCTCCCAAAATTCTTATTCCTAAACCGGGTCCTGGAAATGGATGGCGGTAAACTAAATGGTGCGGAATTGCTAGTTCCTCTCCTACTTTTCTTACTTCATCTTTAAATAATTCTCGCAAAGGTTCTAATAATTGAAAACCCATTTCTTTCGGTAAACCTCCTACATTATGATGTGATTTTATCACGGAAGATGGTCCTTTTACAGACTGACTTTCAATAACATCTGGATAAATTGTTCCTTGAGCAAGAAATTTTGCGCCTTCAATTTTTTTTGATTCTTCATCGAAAACTGCCACGAATTCGTTTCCAATGATTTTTCGTTTTTGTTCGGGATCTGAAATGTCTTTTAACTTATTTAAAAATCTTTCTGAAGCGTCAATTAATTTAATGTTTAAATTAAAATGATCACCGTAATTTTTCATTACTTTTTGATCTTCATCTTTGCGTAAAAGTCCTGTGTCAACAAAAATACAAGTTAATTGATTTCCGATTGCACGATGAATTAAAACTGCAGCAACAGAAGAATCAACTCCGCCAGAAAGTCCAAGAATTACTTTTTGATCGCCTACTTTTTCTTTGATTTCAGAAATTGATTTTACAATATAATCTGTGAGAAACCAGTTTTTTTCTGCTTTACAAATTTTGAAAATAAAATTATTCAGTATTTTTTGACCTTCTTCTGTATGTGTTACTTCTGGGTGAAATTGAATGCCGTAAATATTTTTTTGTGAATTGCTGATTGCTGCAACTACACCCGATTTTCCGTTGATTTCAAAGTTTTCTGGAACTTTTTCTACTTCATCAAAATGACTCATCCAAACGACAGAATTGTTTGAAACGCCGTCAAATAATGAGCAATTTTTGGTCATTTCTAATTCTGCTTTTCCGTATTCTCCTTTTGTACCACGGGAAACTTTGCCACCCAATAAATGCGTGATCAATTGCATTCCATAGCAAATTCCTAAAATTGGAATTCCCGCTTCTAATAATTTCTTTGAAATTAAACTGGCGTTTTCAGAATTTACAGAACTTGGTCCGCCAGATAAAATAATCCCAACTGGTTTTTTGTCTAAAATTTCTGAAACTGGAGTATTGAAAGGAATTATTTCTGAATAAACTTCCATCTCACGAATTCTTCTACCAATTAATTGATTGTATTGGGAGCCGAAATCTAAAATTAATATACCGTTTTGCATGTTTTATTTGTAAAGTTGTTGAGATGTAAAGTGTCAAGTCGTGAAGTTGTAATGTTGTTGAGTTGTGGAGTTTTTGCTTATTTTTATTAATTTTCAAATCAATGATTTCATGTGTTTTTTTATTAAAATTTTTGAAATTCGTTTTTTAAAAAATACTATTCAAAAAAAGCGAATTTGTAACTAGCCCCGATTGCAGCGACATCCTTTTGTGATGAGGAACGAAGAGCAAAAGATATAGCGAAAAGCGGGAAATAGCTCCAAATAAAAAAGACGCGAAATAATCACGTCTTTAATTTTTTAAAATTTACCAATATCTGTGCGGTAATAAGCGTAATCAAACTTAATTGGAAGTGCGTCATTGTAAACTTTCTTACGCGCTTCATCAAAAGTATCGCCTGTTGCAACCAAACTTAAAACTCTTCCTCCGGATGTTACAATTTTCTTCGGTTCTTGTGTTGCACCAGCAAATAAAAGCGTGGAATTTTCTACTTTATCTAAACCTCTGATTTCAAATCCAGTTTCGTAATTCTGTGGATAACCGCCGGAACACATCACTAAACAAACTGCTTTTTTATCTGAAAATTTCAACTGAATATCTTCGCCATTTAAACAGGAAGTAATGGTATCAATTAAATTATTTTCTAAAAGCGCCATCAAAACCTGAGTTTCTGGATCACCGAGACGCATATTATATTCTAATAAATAACAACCTTTCGGCGTTACCATTAAACCAAAGAAAATAAAGCCTCTGAAATTTAAATTTTTATCTTGTAAACCTGCAATGGTTGGTTCTAAAATATTTTTTTCAAAATCTGCTTGGTTTTCTGGAGTCCATTCTGGACTTGGCGCAGCTGATCCCATTCCGCCTGTATTTGGACCTTTTTCGCCGTTTCCAGCTTTCTTGTAATCTTTCGCAGGAATACATGGAAACAATTTTTTACCATTTGAAAAAGCAATAATAGAAACTTCGTATCCAACTAAATATTCTTCAATCACTAATTGAATTCCGGCATCGCCATAAATTCTATCAATCATAAATTTGTGAATTGTAGCATTTGCTTCTAAAATATCTTCACAAACAACAACTCCTTTTCCGCCGGCTAAACCGCTTGCTTTAATTACCAATGGATAAGAATGTGTTTTTACATAATCCATTGCTTCGTGATAAGCGTCAAAAACTTCGGCTTTTGCAGTTTTTATATTGTAAGTCTGCATAAATTTTTTAGAATAAGCTTTACTGCCTTCTAATTCTGCACAACGCGCCGTTGCACCAAAAATCTGTAAATCATTTTTTCTAAATTCATCTACAATTCCATTTACCAAAGGCGCTTCTGGACCAACAATTGTTAAATCTATATTTTCTTGAATAGCCAAATTGCGGAGTGAAATAATGTCATCTTCATAATAATTTTGACCAATAGTTTCTGTAGTTGCATTTCCATGAGCAAAAAATATTTTCGAAACTCTCTTGTCTTGTTGTAATTTTACGCCTAAAGCTGATTCTCTTGCGCCGTTACCAACGATTAATATTTTCATAAATTTAGTCTTGTTATTTTATATTACAAATTTAGTTATTTAATAAATGGAGGTCAAATTTAGTTCCAAGTTTTTCATAATTATTTTTTAATGAAAGAAATGTCGCATTCCTGTAAATACCATTGGAATTTTATTTTCGTTTGCTGCTGAAATAGATTCTTCGTCTTTCATAGAACCACCTGGCTGAATGATTGCGGTAATGCCTTCTTTTGCACAAAAATCTACAACATCTCGGAATGGGAAAAACGCATCAGATGCGAGAACTAAATCGCCGGAAAATTTTTCTTTAGCTCTTGAAATCGCTTGTTCTGTCGCCCAAATTCTATTGACTTGTCCACCGCCAATTCCTAAAGCTTGTGTTCCGTTTGAAACAACTATGGCGTTAGATTTCACATATTTTACAATTCTTTGGCTAAAAAGAAGCGCTTGATTTTGCGCTTCATTTGGTTTTTTTTCTGTAACACAATTTAAATTTTCTGAAAATTGATTATCAGAGGATTGAACTAACATTCCACCATCAATTTTCACCCAAGTTTGCGTATCTGAAACAGGATTTTTAATTTTAATAATTCGCAAGTTTTTTTTCTTTTTTAATATTTCTAAAGCCTCTTCATCAAAATCTGTTGCGGCAACTATTTCTAAAAATGTTTTATTTAATTCGGTTGCGGTTTCTACATTTACTTTAAAATTCATTCCAACAATTCCACCGAAGATAGACATTGGATCACATTCAAAAGTTTTTTTAAAGGTTTCTAATTCTGAATTTCCAACTGCAACTCCACAAGGAGTAGAATGTTTAACGGCGCAACAAACCATTTCTTCTTTAAATTCATTGACCACTTTCCAACACAAATCTAAATCTCGTAAATTATTAAAAGATAATTCTTTACCGCCCAATATTTCAAAATCTTTCATCGCACCATTTTCGACATTCGAAACATAGTACGCTGCTTTTTGATGTGGATTTTCGCCATATCTTAAATCTGAAACTTTCTTATAAGATGCTTCAAGATAATCCGGAAATTCTTCATTTAGCAACATTTTAGAAATTGCGGCGTCATAAGCTGAAGTTAAATTAAATACTTTTCCCGCTAATTTCTTTTTTGTTTCAAAAGAAACTTCGCCGGTTTCCATTTCATTTTTAACTAAATCATAATCTTTTACATCTGTTAAAACGACTACATCTTTAAAGTTCTTCGCACCAGAACGCAACATTGAAGGTCCACCAATATCGATGAATTCTATTTTATCGGCTAAAGAAATATCAGAATTTGCATTTTCAAAAAATGGATAAAGATTAACAATCACCATATCAATTAAACCAATTTTATGAACTGCAACTGTTTTCATGTGATCTTCATTTTCTCTTAAAGCCAATAAACCGCCATGAATTTTTGGATGTAAAGTTTTCACTCTTCCATTCAGCATTTCTGGAAAATCTGTGATTTCATCTATTTGAATTGGATTTAAGCCTGCTTCTTTTAAATGTTTAAAAGTTCCGCCAGTTGAAATAATTTCAAAGTTTTTACTTTCTAAAAATTGAGCAAATTCTATTAGATTGCTTTTGTCTGAGACGGAAATTAAAACTCTTTTTTTCATAATTATTTTTCTGAATTTAAAATTTGTTGGATCGCTTTTGGGAAAATTTCATATTCTATTTTGTGTACTTTTTCGGCTAAAGTTTCTGTAGTTTCATCTTCAATTAACTTAAAAGATTTTTGTAAAATTATTTCACCTTCATCAACTTCTTGGGTTACAAAATGAACTGTAGCACCACTTTCTGTTTCATTATTTTCTAAAACAGCGTTATGAACATTATTTCCCCACATGCCTTTTCCACCAAATTTTGGTAACAATGCAGGATGAATATTAATGATTGGTACATAAATTTTATTAAAAATTTCTTTGTTTAAAATAGAAAGAAATCCGGCTAAAACGATTAAATCTGTGTTTTCAGGAATTGCATTTAACAATTCTTCTGTAAACGATTTTCCTCTTTTAATTAAAATAGATTTTAGACCTAAATTTTTCGCTCGTTCCAAAGCAAAACATTCTCTGTCTGCAATCACCAAATTGATTTTAGCATTCTGAATTTTGCCGTCTTTTATATTTTCAAAAATATTTTGAAGATTTGTACCAGAACCGGAAAGTAAAATGCAAATGTTTTTCATTAATTTAAAATAATCTTTTCGTCACTTTCTATAATTTCACCGATAATGTAAGTTTCTGGTAAAATTTCCAAAACTTTTTCAGCGCTATTTTTATCAACAACTACAACCATTCCGACGCCCATATTAAAAGTTCCAAACATTTCATTGCGATTAATATTTCCGCGTTTTTCACATTCTAACATAATATTTGGAATTTTAATTTTATTAATTTTAATCTTTGCTCCTAAACCTTCAGGAATGATACGTGGAATATTTTCTATAATTCCGCCACCTGTAATATGTGCAATTCCATTAATTTCAAGTTTTTCTGTCAATTTTTTGATGTCTTGATAATATAATTTTGTAGGAACTAAAAGTGTTTCGTACAAAGGTTTTTCTTCAAAAATTTCATTAAAATCTGGAAAGATTTTTCGTACTAATGAAAATCCATTGGAATGAAAACCAGAACTTGGCAAACAAATAATAACGTTGCCCGATTTTATTTTAGAACCATCAATAATGTTCTCTTTTTCTACAATTCCCACACAAAATCCCGCCACATCGTAATCGCCATCTTTGTACATTCCGGGCATTTCTGCGGTTTCTCCACCAATTAAAGCGCATTCATTGTCTTTGCAGGCTTTTACCATTCCTAAAACAATTTCAGCAGCAACGTTGGAATCTAATTTTCCGCATGCTAAATAATCCAGAAAAAATAAAGGTTTTGCGCCGTGACAAACGATGTCATTTGCGCACATGGCAAAACAATCTATTCCGATAGAATCGTAATTTTTGGTGTCTAAAGCAATTTTTAATTTAGTTCCAACGCCATCTGTTCCACTTACTAAAACTGGATTTTTATAATTTCCAATTTCGTAAAATGCTCCAAAACTTCCTAAATTATTCAGAACATTTTTATTATGCGTTTCGGCAACTGCGGATTTTATTTTATCGACTGTTTTATAGCCTTCTTCTTTATCAACTCCGGCAGATTTGTATGTGTTGCTCATTTTCTTAAATTATATAAATTTTTAAATAAAAAAAGCCGACACTTTTAGGCGTCGGCTTTTCATTATTATTTAGCGGTGCTTATTTTTATCCCATTTTCGTGGAAAAACTGTGGATTAAAAATGAGCAGTAATTTCTTCAATTGTAAAGATATTTTCTTTTGGCAAAAGTAAGATTATTTTTAGACAAACAAAAAATATTTTAAAAAATTATCTTATAGATTTATTAGATTTTAAATTTTGAGAAAATTAATTCCTTTTAATCTAGATTTTACACTTTCGACTTTCTGTTCAAATTCTGCCTTTAGTTCTTCATTAATAATTCCTTTTCCTTCTTCGAAATTTTCTTTAAATTTTGGTAGAATAAAATTTTCTAAAACAGTTGTTCCACTAAAGGGTGCTCTTTTTAAAAAAGCTTCTGTAACATTTTTTCCACCGCCGGGACCTGTTGCAGTTGACATTAAAAACATTGGTTTTTCACCAAAATGTTTTCTACCTTTTACTCTTGAAACCCAATCAAAAATATTTTTAAAGGCAGAAGTATAAGTAGAATTGTGTTCCGCCAAAGACATTATTATTAAATCTGAGTTGTCAATTTTATGAGCAAAATCTATTGCCAATTGTGGAATTCCCGTTGCTTCTCGTTCTGGTTTATAAATCGGCATTTCAAAGTCATTTAAATCTAAAATTTCAACTTCATCTTCTTTAAAATAAGTGCTTGCGAAATGTATTAATTTTTTATTGACAGATTGCTCAGAATTACTTCCGGCAAAAGCGAGTATTTTCATATATAATTATTTTTTAATTAATCTCCATAGGAACTTCCATTAGTAATATTTCGGAATCTTCTAAAGCTTCTAAAGTGAAACTTTCTGTTTCCCAAATTCCGAAACCATCTCTTGTTTCTAAAATTTGATTGCCCACTTTTGCAGAACCTTTTAATACAAAGATATAAACTCCATTTTTAGAATCATGTAATTGATATTTTTTAGAATTTCCTTTTTCAAATTTAGCCAAATTAAACCAAGCATTTTGATAAATCCAAACGCCTTCATCATTTTGATTCGGTGAAAGAATTTGTTGAAAATCATTTAATTTTTCATCTTTTTTTATATTGATTTGATCATAGCGTGGTTCGACACTTTTTTTATTGGGTATAACCCAAATTTGCAAAAACTTTACAAGTTCATCTTTATTTTTATTGTATTCACTGTGTTGTATACCCGTTCCTGCACTCATGACTTGAATTTCACCTTTTTTAATAACGGCGGTTGTTCCCATAGAATCTTTATGTTCTAAATCTCCTTCTAAAGGAATTGAAATAATTTCCATATCACGATGCGGATGCGTACCAAAACCCATTCCAGAAGCAACTTGATCGTCATTCAGAACGCGTAAAACACCGAAATTCATTCTTTCTGGATTGTGATAATTTGCAAAACTAAATGTGTGATGAGATTTTAACCAACCATGATCTGCAAAACCTCTTGTATTTGATTTATGATAAACTGTTTTCATATCTAAATTTTTTAATTTTTTATAATCTATAATTGCCTAACTTTATGGGTGTTGTTTTATAAACTCCTTAATTTTATTATACAAAGGTAGATTTAATTAAAAAGTTTTCCATTATCATAAGGTAAGAAATCTTACAAAATAATTAATATTAGAAAAAGATGAAGGTAAAAGAAAAAAGAATTTATGAAACCGCTGAAAAAAAAGATGGTTATAGAATTTTTGTAGATAAACTTTGGCCACGAGGAATGAAAAAAGAAGATGCTCATTTTGATTTTTGGGCAAAAGAAATTTCACCAAGTAAGAAATTACGGAAATCCTATCACGGAAATGAAATTGATTTTAAAGAATTTAGCAAACTTTATTTAAAAGAGTTAGAAAATAATCCGGACTCAAAAGAGTTTTTGGAAAAAATAAAATCAGAGAAAATTATTACGCTTTTGACTTCTGTAAAAAATATTGAAACAAGTGAAACTCCTGTGTTAAAAGAATTTATAGAATCTGAAATTTAACTCAAAAAACGTCTCGAAAAATATCGAGACGTTTTTTTGAATTAAATTATTTTTAAAAATGAATTTGTTCTATTTCTTGTTCAATTTCTTTTGCAGTTTCGTTTTCATCATTTTGAATTAAAAACATGGTAATTGCAGAAGCGATTAACATACAAATTCCGCCCACAACAACATAATCCATTGCCATATTTCCAAAGAAATTTTTCACAATTGGTCCGCCGAAAATTCCATTTACGATTTGGGGAATAACGATGAAAAAATTAAAAATCCCCATGTAAACACCCATTTTGTGTTGTGGAATTGCATCGATTAACATTGCATAAGGCATTGCTAAAATACTTGCCCACGCAAAACCAAGACCAACCATCGAAATCCAAAGCATTCCTGAATCTTTTATAAAAAACATTGAAATTAAACCTAAACCTCCGCAAAATAAAGCCAAAGCATGAGTTTGTTTTTTACCAATACTCTTTGCAATAGGTGTTAAAAGAAAGGCAAATGGAATGGCAAATAAATTATATAAACCAAATAAATGCCCCGTTAAATCTCCTGCTTTATTGAATTCTAAGGATTTTGTATCTTCTGGTGAAAGTCCGAAAGTATGTGTAGCTAAAGCACTTGTAGTAAAAACCCACATTGTGAAAAGCGCAAACCACGAGAAAAACTGGACGATTCCTAGTTTTTTCATTCGCATAGGAATTTTAGCAAAATCCGTGAACATTTCAGAAAATTTGGAAGGTTCTGCAGTGCTTTCATCCCCTGAAAATTCTGCAAATTCTTTCGGCGAATATTCTTTAGTAGTAAAAATTGTGTATAAAATGGATGCTAATAAAACGCCTGCTCCGATATAAAAAGCATAAATTACATTGTCTGCTACAAAACCTTCTGGTGCTACATTTGAAATACCCAATTTTGTAAGCCAGTTCGGCATTTCTGAACCGATTACAGCACCAATTCCAATTAGAATGGTTTGTACTGAAAAACCAACTGTTCCTTGATGTTTTGGTAACATATCTCCTACTAAAGCACGAAAAGGTTCCATCGCAATATTAACAGAAAAATCCATCATTGCTAAAAAGATTACCGCCAAAAGTAAAACGCTTGCACCAATCATTGCATTAACTGAAGCAGCATTTGGTAAAAAAACCAAACCAACTGCACACAAAATTGCACCAATTAAAAAATAGGGTTTTCTTCTTCCAAGAGGGCTCCAAGTATTATCTCCCATGTGACCAATAATTGGCTGAACAATTAAACCTGTAACAGGAGCAACCAACCAAAACCAAGATAACTGATCCACATTGGCGCCTAAATTTGCGAGAATTCTACTTGCATTTCCATTTTGTAATCCAAATGCCATCTGAATTCCCATAAAACCCATACTCATATTAATGATTTGAGGTATGGTGAGATTTGGTTTTATTTTTTTTATCATTTTAGTTTAGAGAATTTTATTATTATTTTTTAATAATTATTTAACCAGAGTTTGGAGTAAAGCGTCTTCTAGCGGAGTTTTCAGTTTTGTAACTTCATCAGAAATTTCATTTGGAATTGTCATAGAAAGTACATATTGTTTTATTTTCCAGCCATCTTTGGTCTTTTCTAAAACTCCCGAACCTCTGCAAATTTCCATCTGGGTTTTTAAAAGTTCATCAAACCAAGCATATTTTCCATCAGTACTAAAAGAGATATTTCTTTTTATGGAAGAGAAATTCCAGGCTTTTCCTTTATCGAAAAATGGTTTTGCAAAAGCCATAAATTCTTTTTTATTCCAAATTTCTGTGGCATCTGTTCCCACGAATGTAGAGTTTTCAGCGTATAGATTAAAATAATTATTAAAATCTGCAGCGGCGGCGAATTTATTTAAATTATCTAAAACTTGTGAAACATTTTTTTTCTGAACGTTTTCATAAAAGCCTTTCTTTTGAGCAGAAAATGAAGCAGAAAAAAAAGTAAACAAACTAAAAACAGATAACAAAAAGTATTTTTTCATCTAAAAAATTTTATTAAAAATAAAGAAATTTTTTGAGTTTTGGTAAGTTGTTCCCAATTATTTAGAAAAACTTTGCCAAAGTATAATTACTCAACTAAAAACTTTGGCAAAGTGGTGTAGGATAATTTTAACTAATCATTTTAAGTCTAGTATTAATGAAGACTTTGCGGATATTGTTAAATCATTTTTTAAATCAAAATCTTTGTTTGAAATGATGTCTTTTCCTTTTGTATAGTTATGAAGTGATTCTGCAAAACGATTTAATTTTAAAGTTTGGTCTTTTTCATTGTTATTTATAATGACCATCACGCTTTCATTTTCATTGTATCTGAAATAAACATAAACATTATTTTCTGGAACATAATGTTTTGTTTTTCCTATGTGAATCACGGTTTTATCTTTTCTCCAATTCAATAATTTTGAAGAAAAATCATAATATTCTTGTTGAAAAGCAGTTTGTGTTTTTGGGTTAAATGCATTTTCCTTATCAGATTTCCAACCGCCAGGAAAATCGCGGCGAATATCTGCATCGCCTAATTTGTCTTTATTTCCACGCATTCCTATTTCTGAACCGTAATAAATTTGGGGAATTCCGCGAACTGTCATTATTAAAGAAAAGACCATTTTGTAATATCTAATATCACTATTAAAAATCTCATTCCAACGCATTGTATCATGGTTTTCAAAAAATACGAGTAAATTATTGATGTCTGGATAAAGAAAATCATTAGAAAAAGAATCGTATAATTTTACTATTCCTTGATCCCAATTTTGTTTGTTTGAAAAGGCAGAAGGCATAGAAGTGAACAAATTAAAATCCATAACAGAAGGTAAATTGGAATTATAATTTTCTATTTCACCAATTTTTGAATTTTTTTGCCAAAAGGAAATATTTGCGGGCGATTGCATCCAAGTTTCTCCAACAATATTGAAATTTGGATATTCATTGGTAATTGATTTCGCCCATTTTGCCATTGCAATTTTATCGTTATATGGATAAGTATCCACTCTCATTCCGTCTAAATCTGAAGATTCTATCCACCAAATTGCGTTTTGTGTCAAGTAATTTAAAACCAGAGGATTGCTCTGATTTAAATCCGGCATTGTTGTATCAAACCAACCATCAAGTGCTAATTTTTTATCAAATTCGGAAGTATTAGTATCAAATTGTGAAGAAATTCTGTAATTTGATCTTTTGAAACCATCTTTTCCTTCGCCATCTGGAAATTGATGTATCCAATCTTTGGAAGGTAAATCCTGAATTAACCAATGCGAAATTCCCCAATGATTAGTCACATAATCTTGCACCAATTTCATATTACGGGATTTTAATTCTGCAGATAATTTTGAATAGTCTGAGTTTGTTCCGTAACGTCCGTCGATTTTGTATAAATCAGTTTGCGCATAACCGTGATAAGTAGTTTGTTTTTCATTATCCTCATTTACGGGAGTTAACCAAATAGTAGTTACACCTAAATTTTTTAAATAATCCAAATGATTAATAATTCCTTGCAAATCGCCGCCATGACGTCCATTGGGTAAATTTCGGTTGGCTTTTTCTGTTAAATTTGGTTGAGAATCATTTTTTTCATCGCCATTTGAAAATCTATCGGGCATTATTAAATAAATAACGTCTGAAGAATTATAGGATTTTCTTTCGGCTGAATTCGGTCTTCTATCTTTCAATTCATATTTGTAAGAGGCGATATTTTTACTCCCTTCTTTTACATTTATTTTAAAATTGGAGGAAATTATAGCGTTCGTGTTTAAAGTTAAAAAAACATAGTTTGGATTTTCAACTTTTTCTAATTTTTCAATTTTAATTCCATCAGAAAGTTCGATGTTTTTTGATGCAATATCTTTACCATAAAGCAATATTTGCACTTGTGGATTGTGCATATTGTGCCACCAAAAAGGTGGTTCTACTCTATCTAAAGTTTTTTGGGCGTTTAGAAATGAAATTAAAAAAATAAAGATTAGGAATAGTTTTTTCATAACTGATATTTTTGTTAACCACAAAAGTCACAAAAGTTTTGGGGTTTTAAAGTTGAATTTACTCCGTTTTAAAGCTAAAAAAAATTTAGATTAAACTCGTTTTAATATTGTTTACAAATTTTTTTTCAATCTTAAAATACAAATGACACAAATTGATAAGTTTAATTTCAACTCACTTTTTTTTGTTTAAAAAACTTTGTCAAATTACAATTACTACTTAAAAACTTTAACATAGAGTAATTTTATTTTACAAAATTTATTTTACAGGATAAACTGAAATTGCGTAACCACCGCTTCTTACCAAATGCATTTTTAATTTCGTTTTGTTTGTAATTACTTTTTTATATATATGATAAGATTGTGGATTATTGATGTAATCTGCATCTTTTCCGTCTTCATAAATAGTTGCTTCATATTTTTTATTAGAATCTAAAAATGAAAAATCTACGATAAAATCTCTTGCATTTTCATCGGTAATTCCGCCTACAAACCAATTGTCTGTTCCTTTTGCTTTTCTCGCTGTGTGAATAAAATCACCCGGTTCAGCGGATAAAATCTTTGTATCGTCCCAATCTAAAGCGACGTCTTTGATGAACTGAAAAGCGTCCATGTGTTTTTCATAATTTTCAGGTAAATCTGCCGCCATTTGCAGCGGAGAATACATCACTACATATAAAGCCAATTGTTTCGCTAAAGTGGTTTTCACAAAACGTTTATCGCCAGGAAAATAATAATTTAATTGGGTTTGGAAAATTCCAGGAGTATAATCCATCGGTCCACCCATAAATCTTGTGAATGGTAAAATTGTTTGATGGTCTGGATTGTTTCCGCCAAAAGCTTCGAATTCTGTTCCACGTGCAGCTTCTGCAGCAATCCAGTTTGGGTATGTTCTATTTAATCCAGTTGGACGAATGGATTCGTGAGAATTAACCATAATGTGATGTTCTGCAGCCAAATCTACAATTCTTTGGTAATGATTGATTGTCCATTGAGAAAAATGGTGTTCTCCGCGGGGAATAATATTTCCAACATAACCCGTTTTTACGGCGTCATAACCATATCTATTCATTAAATCAAATGCTTTTGGCGCCCATCTTTCATAATTTGTTGCGGAGCCAGAAGTTTCGTGATGCATGATTAATTTTATACCTTTTGAATGGGCGTAATTATTTAACATGGGCAAATCAAAATCTGGATATGGCGTAAGAAAATCAAAAACAAATTCTTTGCTGTGACCAAACCAATCTTCCCAACCGATGTTCCAACCTTCAATTAGCAATGCATCAAAACCATTTGTAGCGGCAAAATCAATGTAATGTTTTACTTTTTCATTATTTGCGGCGTGTTTTCCGTTGGGAGTCAATTTAGAAAAATCTGTAATTCCAATATGCACATTATCTGCTGTGGAATAAGCCCATTGTGATTTTCCAATAATCATTTCCCACCAAACGCCCATATATTTTGTAGGGTGAATCCACGAAGTGTCTTTGTATTTTGTAGGTTCATTAAGATTAAAAATCATTTTTGACGCTAGAACATCTTCAGCTTTTGGTGAAACTATAATTGTTCTCCATGGTGAAACTGCTGGTGTTTGAATATATCCTTTTGCGCCTTGCGCATCTGGTGTAAGATGTGTTTTAAAACTAAAATTTTTGGCATCTACTTCTAAATTTGCGGCGGAATAATTAATTAAAGCAGCTTCTGATAAATTGACATACAATTGTTCTTTTCCTTCTTTTTTTAACATCAAAGGCATTTGAACGGCATTTTTTATCAAAGTTTGTGAGGCATTCCCATCATAACTTGTGGGCCAAAGTTTTGGGATTTCTGAAATATTTGAAGTTTGAGTTTGGTATTCTTCTGAATCATAATCTCCAGCGAGCCACCAAGCTTTCATATCCCAAGGAAAATTAATTTCTGAATCTTCTTCTTTTATGACGAAATAATTCAAATTTTTCTGCTGTGGGAATTCATATCTGAAACCAAGTCCATCATCAAATAAGCGAAATTTCAGAATTATATATCTTTCGTTTGCAGGTTGATTTAAAGTAACAGCTAATTCATTATAAGTATTTTTATAATTTTTTTTCTCACCCAAAACTGGTTGCCACGTTTCATTTTTAGAATCCCTTTTTTCATCAGTTTTTACAAAACCATCGTTTAGATTTTTTCCTTGATTATTTTTGCTTTCTAATTCTGAAGCGAACTGGATATTCCCATCTTTTAAAATTCTAAGACCTAATTTGGAATCTTCAATTATGGTTTTTCCTTCATATTTTAAATTATAATAAGGAATACCATTTTTCAAACTAAAATCCATTTGGAATTTTCCGTTGGGAGATTTTAAATTTTGTGCATTAACAAACGTTATGGTTAATAAAAAGGCTAAAGCGAATTGAATGAAATTTTTCATAGTATTTTTATAATGTTTAAAAATAAAAAAACTGCTGCGATAAAGCAACAGTTTTAAAATTTAATTTGAAATAAAGATTATAATTTAGTTTTGCTCCAAGTAAGGTTTACTTCGTCAAAAGTGATTTTATAGTTTCCTGCATCTGCAATTGGAATATTTGCGCCGCCTGCTTCTAGACTTCCATTATTTCCATCATCACCATAATTAGTTCCCCAATCATTATTTAAACGGAATTTAATTTCACCAGGAACTAAAGCAATAGTAACTTCCCATTTTTGAGTAGCATCATTATAAACCAAATCTGTATCTGGATCATTCCATCCGTTTGGAGTTGCAGAACCTATTACTGCCCAAGAATATGGAGCTAAAGCATAAGTCATTGTATTTAAATTAACTGTTAATTTTTGACTTCCTGCGTTTGGTGCTTTTAAATTATCACCTCCATTTAAAGTAATATTGTTACCTCCGGTTGAGCCGTAACTATTATCCCAGTTTCTAACAGGTGTAATTTTAAATTCTGAATTTGCATCTACAAAATTAATGTAACCAATGTAAATACCATTACTTGTAGCAGAAATTAAAGTGTTTGCTGTTGTAGGATTCCAACCTTGATATGCACCTGGTGCGTAAAGATAGGAAATTAACGCATAAGGTTTTACAGCCATTTTTACTGTTTGGGAGTATACAGATTTTGGTAAATCAATTGCAGATCCATCTAAAGAGTAAACTGAGGATAATAATCTAACCTCAACATCAGAAGTACTACCATCTAAAGGTAAACCTAAATTTAACATTATAGAGTTAAAATCTTGAACATTATAAGAAATAGTATTTTTTCCTTTTGGTAAATCAACTGTTTTTGGATTTGCAAAATTTGTCCCTTTAATTGCAAATTGTAGTTGATTATTGAAAGCTAACTTCGGTCCATAATTTGGATCTGTCCAAGTATAAACAACTGCAACTTTATCTGCATTATCTTTAGTCAAAACCACTGAACTTTGAGACGTTACTAAAGTTGCAGGTGTATTAGAAGACACAATTGCCATATCTTCATCTTTTGTACATGAGAACAGCAAAAAGCTGATTATCATTACAAAACTTATTTTTAAAAAATTTTTCATTTTATCTTTGGTTTTATTATTAATAACCTGGGTTTTGCACCAAGTTTGGATTTGCAATGATATCTTTTGCTGGGATTGGGAAAAGATTTCTTGTTTCATCTACTGCTTTACCATCTTTCACACCACCTTTCCATGGCCATAAATAAGCTGCGCTAGTAAATTTTCCAAAACGGATAAGATCTGTTCTTCTTGTTAATTCCCAACTTAGTTCACGAGCTCTTTCATCTAAAATAAAATCTAAATTAATGGAAGTAACATTTCCAGAGTTATTACCATAAGCTCTTTCACGAAGTTGATTAATATAACCAATTGCAGTGTTCATATCTCCACCTGCACCTCCACGCAATGTAGCTTCTGCATACATTAAATATATATCCGCTAATCTGTATAAAGGAATATCTGTATCTACAAAATTCCCCGAATTGTCTGAACCAGGTGCTCCTGTGCTTGTTACATTTTTATATTTAATAAAAGCATAACCATCTGTGAAAGATCCTAAATCATTAATTTCTTTATCTTGTCCGTTGGTATAAAAATTTCCTCTTTTATCCGCTCCATTTGTTGGAAATTTATCTACAAAAGCTTTTGTAGTTCTAAGACCACCCCATCCGCCATTCACTCCAAAATCTGAAGCAGGCATACTTCCGCCAATGGATGCATGAACCATGTAAGTGGATCCGCCATAAGTTTGTGTATGAACTCCATCATAATTTATAGAAAAAATTTGTTCATTATTTCCTATATTATTATCTGCTTTAAATAAATCTGCATAATTAGATTTAAGAGAATATCCTGCACCGATTACCTTTTTACAATAAGTAATACAATCTGTGCTTCTATCCGTTCCTGTATAAACTTTTGCATTTAAATATAATCTCGCTAATAAAGACCAAGCTGCAGCTTGATCTGCATGTCCGTAAGTATTAGTACGAGCGGGAGCCATTTCTGCTGCAGCAGATATTAATTCTGATTCTACATATTTAAAAAGATCTGCTCTGGTAATTCTTGCAGGAGGAGTTGTAGAACCTGGTAAATTAGTTTCAGTAATGAAAGGTACATTTCCGAAAAGATCTAAAGCATGTTCATAAGATTGAGCTCTAATAAATCTTGCTTCACCACGCATTACTTTTGCTTTTGCGAGATTATCACCTGTAATATTATTGGACGCTAATTTTTCGTCTGTTGTATTTCTCAAAAATTCATTACAAAAAGCAATTTCTGTAAAAATTCTATAATACATTGCTCCAATAAATTCATTTGATGAATCCCAAGTCATTTTATGCATTGTTTGCAAAGTTCCGTCATTCCATGCAATTACTGCTTCGTCTGTTGTAATTACATTCATGGTATAAAGTTGACGTAGATAATTAGAAAATCCACCATCAATACCTGCAACATCAGAATTTCCATCACCACCACTTTGTCCACCAACAGCAAGTCCGCCATAAAGTTTTGCCAATGCATTTGGATAATTTGCAAAATCGGAAAAAACACTCGCAGAAGTAACATCTGAAATAGGCTCTCTTTCAAGATCTTTAACACAAGAACCTAAAGAAAGTAAAGCTATTGCTGAAAAAGCTATTATACTTCTAAATTTTATTTTATTTGATTTCATTTTTTTTTATTAAAAATTAAAGTTAAAACCTAAAGAATAAACATGAGGTAATTGGTAATAACCATTATCTATTCCATTGAAAACTTCAGGATCTACACCTGTATATTTACTTATTACAAAAACGTTTTGCGCCATTGCATAAACTCTCATATTACTATTATTAGATAAGAAATTTTTAAAATTATAACCTAAATTAATATTATCTAATCTAAAGAATGAAGCGTTTTCTACAAATATATCAGAGAAATATTGTGGACTCTGAAATCTATTTTGTACAGCTGAACTGTAAACATTTTGAAGATAATCATTTGTAGTAGAAGATTGTATAGAACTATTTGAAGCTGCATTATTATACACATAGTTTCCTAAAACTGCTCTTCCACTCATACTCAGATCCCAATCTTTGTAAGAAACTTTAGTATTAAATCCTAAAATAGCATCTGGTGTAGTAGATTTATAATAATATTTATCCGCGGCAGTAATATTTCCATCGCCATTTCTATCTACATAAACACCATCTAAAGGATGTCCACTTGCATCATAAACTTGTTGGTAAACATAGAAAGAGTTTGGGTTATATCCAACTGCATGAGCTTGCACCGTATTTCCAACGCCACCAGAAATTCCGCCAACGCCAATATTAAATGTAGGATCATTTCTTTCTAATAATTTTGTCACAATAGGATTGTAATGTGTCGCATTAAAACCAATTTCCCAAGTTATATTCTCTTTTTTAACAGGTACGAAATTTATTGAAGCATCGATTCCTTTATTTTGCATATTTCCAACATTCAAAATATTAAAGTTGCTTAAATCACCTGCTGCAATTGGGCTATAAACAATTAAATCTTTTGTGTCTTTTTGATAAATATCTACGGAACCTGTAATTCTGTCACTGAAGAATCCAAAATCTAAACCTAAATTCTTGGTAGTTGTAGTTTCCCATTTAAGATTTGGATTATAAATTTCTGGTCTATAAAAATAATAATAACTATTTCCAAATTGATATTGCGCTCCACTTCCACTCAAATTATATTTAGCAAAAGCTGGGAAATCTGAACCAATTTCTTGTTGACCAGTTTGTCCCCATCCGCCACGTAATTTTAATGAACTTATTACTTTGGAATTTTTTAAGAAATTTTCATCATTAATTTTCCAAGCTCCAGAGATACTTGGGAAATTACCCCAAAGGTTATTTCTTGTTCCATTATAAAATCTGGAAGATCCATCTCTTCTAATTGAAGCGGAAATGATATATTTATCTGCAATTGTGAAAATACCCCTTCCGTAAAATGATAATAATGTATATCCAGTTGCAGTATCTACACCGTATGGATTATAATCTGGTGCTGCATTACCGATAAAGGTACTTCCTCCTGGACTTATAGTTTTAAAATCTTGATAAGAATATCCTGCTGTTAAATCTATATTTGTATTTATTGCAGAAATATTTTTAACATAATTAAAATAAGTTTCTAATAATTTATTCTTTTTCTCTTGTGTAAATTGAGATACACTTCCTTTATTAAAAAAACCTGCACGAAGATTTGCATCTACTGTTTTTCTTCCTTCACCTTTGGAATAATCATAACCTGCATTTACATTAAAATGTAAATCTGGTAAGAAATGAAATTTATAATCCAACTGAATATTTCCTAAACCTCTATAAACAGAAGTTACATCATGAATTGCTCGCAAAGTAGAAACTGGATTGGAGGTTCCGTTTACGTTTAAACTTCCATTGAGTAACCATTCGTAATAACCACCGTAATTAGAATTTCCAGAATAAACCGGTTGAGTGGGATCGAAATAAGTTGCAGCTGCAATTACACCACCATCAGGAAATCTATTATCTGTATAAGTTCCTTTTAAACTAACATCTACTTTTAAATGTTTGTCAAAAAAAGTTGGATTTAAATTTAAACCAAGTGAAGTTCTTTTAAAACTATTGGTTTTAACAATACCATTTTGCTCATTATAACCGATGGATAATCTGTAAGGTAACCATTTTAATCCACCAGATAAAGCTAAATTATTATCTGTTCCCCAAGCTTGCTGATAAATTTGGTCTTGCCAATTGGTATCTGCACTTCCCAGTCTAGCTTTATAACCTGAGCTTGCATTTGCATTTACAAAATTTCTAAAATCATCTGCACTCAAAACATCTACATTTCCCATTTTTTCTGAGACAGAAGCCACTGTTGAAAAATTGATTTTCAATCTACCAGAAGTTCCTTTCTTTGTCGTAATTAAAATGACACCATTGGTTGCACGGTTACCATAAATCGCAGTTGCAGAAGCATCCTTTAAAATATTGAACGTTGCAATATCATTTGGATTAATTAAAGATAAGGGATCTGAAGCACCACTAATTCCTGAAAAATCTTGCGGAACGCCATCAATAACTATTAAGGGTGAATTACTTCCTGTAAGTGAAGAAGTTCCTCTTACTCTAATTGAAGTTCCAGCTCCCGGTGCTCCACTATTTGTAGTGATTTGAACACCCGGCGTTTTACCTTGTATTAATTGTCCAGGTGAAGTTGCACCTCCATTAAAATCCTTGGAGGAAATTGAAGTAATTGATCCAGTGAGATCAGTTTTCTTTTGTTTTCCGTACCCAATTAAAACTACTTCTTCAATCTTTTTTTCTTTTGAAGTTGAATCTGTAGTTTGTGCGTTAAACATTGCGCCGAACAATAAAAAAGCTGGTGCAATTTTTAAAACTGTGTTATAGTTTTTCACAAAAAATAAATTTTAGGATTAATATTCTTTTTCTTCTACATCTCTGTAGTCTTCAAATTTAATTAATATATAATTATTATAAAATTATTTTAAAAGTGTTAAATTATTGATAACAAATAACTTTTAAAAATGCTTTTTCCCTTTATCAATGAAGCATTTAAAAGATTTTATACCATTCTAATTTTTAATAAACTTATTTTACTTTAACATTTCATTAAACATTTGTTTAACTAAAAAAGATTATTGTCCCAGATTAAGACAGGAGAAATAAAAAAAAAGCTAAAAATTTTGCTATAATCTTTATATTTGCAGAGAAATTTACTCTAAAAAATGTCAGATAAAAAATTAATTACAGCCGCACTTCCTTATGCAAATGGACCCGTTCACATTGGTCATCTCGCAGGAGTTTATATTCCCGCAGATGTTTATGCAAGATTTGAACGTAGAATGGGAAAAGACGTGGCGTTTATTTGCGGTTCTGATGAACATGGAATTCCAATTACGATTCGTGCTAAAAAAGAAGGCGTTTCACCACAGAATATAGTGGATCAATACCACGAAATTATCAAGAAATCATTTTCAGATTTAGGAATTTCTTTCGACGAATATTCTAGAACTACCTCTCCAAAACACAGACAAGTCTCACAAGATTTTTTTACAACTTTATATGATAAAAATAAATTTATAGAAGAAACTTCTGAACAATATTTTGATGAAGAAGCAGAAGAATTTTTAGCCGATCGTTATATTGTAGGAACTTGTCCTAATTGTGGCAATGAAAATGCTTACGGCGACCAATGTGAAAAATGTGGAACAACGCTTTCTCCTTCAGAATTGATTAATCCACGTTCAATGTTAAGCGGAAATAGTCCTATTTTAAAAGAAACTAAAAATTGGTATTTGCCTTTAAATGATTACGAAGATTTTTTAAATAAATGGATTATTGAAGGTCATAAAGAAGATTGGAAACCGAACGTTTATGGACAAGTAAAATCTTGGTTAAATGATGGATTAAAACCCAGAGCAATGACGCGCGATTTAAATTGGGGCGTTCCTGTTCCTTTACCAAATGCAGACGGAAAAGTACTTTACGTTTGGTTTGACGCACCAATTGGTTACATTTCTTTTACCCAAGAATGGGCAGAAAAAACCGGAAAAAACTGGAAAGATTATTGGCAAAGTGACGATTCTGAACTCGTTCATTTTATTGGAAAAGATAATATTGTTTTTCATTGTATTATTTTCCCTGCAATGATGAAAGCACATGGCGATTATAAAATGCCAAAAAATGTTCCTGCTTTTGAGTTTTTAAATCTTGAAAATGATAAAATTTCGACCTCCAGAAATTGGGCAGTTTGGGCGCATGAATATGTAGAAGAATTTCCCGGTCAACAAGATGTTTTGCGTTATGCACTACTCTCTTCCGCGCCAGAAACAAAAGATAATAATTTTACTTGGAAAGATTTTCAAACTAAAAATAATTCGGAATTAGTCGGAATTTTCGGGAATTTTATTAATCGTGTAGCGGTTTTAATTAATAAATATTACGACGGAGTCATTCCTTCAGGAAATGAAAATGCAACGGAATTAAATGAAATTTCTAAAGCTGCAAAAGAAGTTAATCAATTTTTAACCAAATTTGAATTTAGAAACGCCTTAAGTTCAATGATGAATTTGGCTCGTTTCGGAAACCAGTATTTGCAAATTGAAGAGCCTTGGAAAACTATTAAAGAAAATCCTGAAAAAGCTGCAAATTCTTTATTTGTAGCGGCTCAAATTGCGGCAGGTTTAGCGCAAATTTGTGAACCATTTTTACCATTTAGTTCAGAAAAATTAATGAAAATGTTTAATTCTGAAAAATGGACTTGGCAAAAAATTGAAACTGAAAATGTACTTTTAAAAACAGGACACAAAATAAATGAAGCGTCACTTTTATTTTCTAAAATTGAAGATGAAACTATTGAATTCCAAATTCAAAAATTAGAAGCGACCAAACAAAATAATAAAAAAACCAATGCAAACGCAAAACCCATGAAAGACGAAATTCAATTTGACGATTTTACTAAAATTGACTTAAGAACGGCAACTATTTTAACTGCAGAAAAAGTTGAAAAAGCAGACAAATTATTAAAATTTTCCGTCGATACAGGAATTGATGTGAGAACTGTAGTTTCAGGAGTTGCAGAAAGTTTCACACCTGAAGAATGTGTAGGAAAACAAGTGATGATTTTAGCGAATTTAACACCCAGAAAAATCCGTGGAATTGAATCTCAAGGAATGCTTTTATTGACAACAAAAGAAGACGGAAAATTGGCTTTTGTAACGCCAGAAGTGAAAGTTGAAAACGGAATTGAAATCAGTTAAAAAAAATCATTTGTCATTCTGAACGGAGCAAAGCGAAGTGAAGAATTTTCTTTTAGTAGAGATTCTGCCTTCGTCAGAAATCAAAGATTCTACGTAGTCAATGACAAAAATAAATTTTTGAACGTATGAAACTTAAATCGATAAGCTAAAACCTAAAAACTGAAAGTATGAGAAAAATAGATTTACTTTTCGCAGAATATGCAGAAAGCCATCAAAACCACACGAATAAAATCATTCACTGGATTTGTATACCCTTAATTTTTTTGAGTATTTTAGGATTTATTTCACTAATCCCTGTTCCGCATATTTTTATTAAATTTTATGGTTATATAAGTATTGCGAGCTTAATTGCAATAGTTTTAGTAAGTTTATTTTATTTCAGATTATCCTGGAAAATTGCGCTATTGATGATTTTAATTATGTTTATTTTTGAGTTTATCATTTTTCATATTAATGTTTCATTTCGCCCTAATTCTTGGATAATTTTTTTAGTAATCTTTGTTCTTTCTTGGATCGGACAATTTTACGGTCACAAAATTGAAGGTAAGAAACCAAGTTTCCTGAAAGATTTACAATTTTTATTGGTTGGTCCAATTTGGTTGCTCAGTTTTATTTTGAAAAATTGGAATATTAAATATTAAAAAAACAAAATCCGAAAATTATATTTCGGATTTTATTTTCTATTCTTTGGGCGATTCTGTTTCCGCTTTATCCATTTTTTTCTTAGATAATCTTGGTTGCAATAATTTTGCAATTACCGCGGTCCAACCAGTTTGGTGTGATGCACCTACTCCACGTCCAGAATCTCCATCAAAATATTCATAAAATAAAATGTAATCTCGAAAATCTGGATCGTCTTGAAATCTCGGATATTGTCTGTTGAAAACGCGTTTCCCATCTTTCCCTTTTAAAAAAATATTTTTCAATCGATCTCCAAGTGAAGTTGCAATTTCATCTAAATTAAAATAATTTCCACTTCCTGTAGGATATTCCACTTTAAAATCTGGACTATAATAAAAGAAAAAACGTTGTAAACTTTCTATGATTAAAAAATTAATTGGAAACCAAATAGGTCCGCGCCAATTGCTATTTCCGCCAAACATGTAACTATCACTTTCTGCCGGTAAATATTTTACAGAAAAATCTTTACCATCTAAATTAATATGAAATGGATTGTCTTGATATTCTTTTGATAATGCCCGAATTCCAAATTCTCCCAAAAATTCTTTTTCATCAAGCATTCTATAAAGCAATCTTTTTAAACGATGACCGCGCAGCAAACTTAGTAAATGTTTAGAGTCTTCTCCTTTAACTTCCCAATGCGAAACAAGAGCCGCTAATTCTGGTTTATTATCTAAAACCCATTGCATTCTGGCTTTAAATTTTGGTAATTTTTCCAACATTTCCTCATCCATAACTTCTACTGCAAACATTGGGATTAAACCAACAATTGTTCTTAATCTTAAAAATAAACAAGTGCCATCTTTTAAAGAAAGTGCGTCATAGAAAAACTGATCTTGTTCATCCCACAAACTAAAGTTTTCTTCACCCATATTATCTAATGCTTTTGCAATGCTTAGAAAATGTTCAAAAAATTTAGTCGCCATATCTTGATAGACTTTATTGTAAAGCGCCAATTCCATTGCAATACGCATCATATTTAAAGCAAACATCGCCATCCAACTTGTTCCATCTGCTTGTTCCAAACTTTCGCCATCTGGTAATTTTTGACTTCGATCAAAAACACCAATATTATCTAAACCAAGAAATCCACCTTCAAAAATATTGTTTCCATTATTGTCTTTTTTATTTACCCACCAAGTGAAATTCATAAGTAATTTTTGAAAAACTGCTTCTAGAAATTCTAAATCCGGTTTGTTTTTTAAAGCTTCATCAATTTTAAAAACTCTAAATGCTGCATAGGCATGAACTGGTGGATTTACATCACTAAAATCCCATTCATAGGCGGGTAATTGTCCGTTTGGATGCATAAACCAATCGAGCGTTAATAATCTAAGTTGGTCTTTTGCAAAATCTGAATCTATTAAAGAAAAACCAATCGTGTGAAACGCCAAATCCCAAGTTGCAAACCACGGATATTCCCATTTATCGGGCATTGAAATAATGTTTAAACTATCTAAAGTTTCCCATTCATAATTTCTTATTTTTTTTCTACTTTCTGGCGGTTTTACTTCTGCAGGATCTCCATCTAACCATTTTTCTACATTATAATGGTAAAATTGTTTGCTCCATAAAAGTCCTGCAAAAGCTTGTCTTTGCACCAACTTTTCATCGTCAGTTTCTATTCCTTTTTGAATTTCTTTGTAAAATTCATTGGCTTCATTTTGTCTTAATTTAAATAAATTTTCGAAATCTTCAAATGGTTTTTCTAAATCTGCATCACAAAGTCTGAATTCAAAAGTTTTTGTTTCTAAAGCCGCAAAACTTTCTTCAATCATAAATGCGACTTTTGTACCCGTATTTTCAGGGTTTATTGTAGAATTATTTTTATTTATTATAAAATCATTAATTCCGTCTTTGCAAAATTTGGAAGTATTTGGTTGATGATAGATTTTTTTTTGATTGGTTTCATTATCACAAAAAAGTGGTTTTGCGGAAGTATTTGAATAAAGATTTTTTAAATTTAATTCTTTGTGATTTATTTTAATTTGATTTTCAGTAGTGGAAGAAAGTTGAGGTTTATAATCGTTATAACCCCAATTCCAAGTATTTCTGTACCATAAAGTTGGAAGTAAAATTAACGGGGCTTCTACGTTTGCTTTATTGGTGATAGTTAATTTTATTAAAATATCTTCGGGTGAATTTTTTGCATATTCAATAAAAATATCAAAATATTCATTTTGATCAAATATTCCGGTATCAATTAATTCATATTCCGGATTTTCTTTTCCCGCTGCTGCATTTTTATCAATTAAATCTTCATAAGGAAAAGCATTTTGTGGATATTTATAAAGCATTTTCATGTAAGAATGCGTTGGAGTACTATCTAAATAATAATAATATTCTTTCACATCTTCGCCGTGATTTCCTTGTGAATTAGAAAGTCCGAATAAACGTTCTTTAATAATTTGATCTTTTTTATTCCAAAATCCTACCGAAAAAACTATTAATTGTTTATCGTCACAAATCCCACAAATTCCTTCTTCTCCCCATCTATAGGTGGTAGATTCTGCAGAAAAATAATTGGTATAATTCCACGCATCACCATTTGCGCTGTAATCTTCTCTTACCAAACCCCATTCTCTGTTACTTACGTATGGTCCATATTTCTTCCATTCAGTATGTGGAAGGCGTTTTTGTTCTGCGGTCATATTTAAGATGTTAGAAATTAGATTAAAGATTTTGGAAAACGATACAATATAAAAAAAATGTATGACTTTTTACTCTCGAAACTGCGCTTTAGCGTGAGTAAGTTCTCCGACGTGGTGGAAGAAGATGATGGAAAGTGGCGTAAAAAGATATCCGATTTAAGAATTTTCAATTTTTTGTTACATTTCCATTACAATGGAATTTATCCATTTTCAGAAAAACTCTCAAATGTGGTCATTCCACCATCAATGAAAATACTTGCACCTGTAATATAATCCGCTGCATCGCTTGCTAAAAATACCGCTAGATTTCCTATATCTTGTGGTTGTCCAATTCTATTATACGGAATGAGCGTCATCAAAGAATTTAAGGCTTCTTGTGAACTCCACGCTCCTTTATTAATATTGGTTTGAATAGCACCCGGACAAATTGAATTTACTCTTATTTTTCTACTGCCAAATTCTTGAGCTAAAGTTTGCATCAACATTCGGATTGCGCCTTTGCTACTCGCGTAATTTGCATGACCGCCCCACGGAATTATTTCGTGAACGGAAGAAATATGAATGATTTTTCCGCAAGCAACGGAACGAGTTTCATCGATTCCGCGTTTTAAAAAAACTTTTATGGCTTCTCTTGCACAAAGAAATTGACCAGTTAAATTCACGCCAATCACTGCGTTCCATTGGTCTAAAGTCATTTCTTCAAATTTTGAATCTTTCTGAATTCCTGCATTATTAACTAAAATATCAACCGTTCCATAAGCAGAAACAATATCTTGAAACATTTTAATCACTTCTTCTTCTTTTGAAACATCGCACTTGTAAACCATTCCTTTTCCACCATTATCGGTAATTTCTTTTAAAACTTTTTCTGCATCTGAAATTGCGCCGTCAAAAGGATAATTAATAATAACTGTAGCGCCAGATTTAGCCATTGATTTTGCAATTCCCGCGCCGATGCCGCTTGATGAACCTGTAATTAAAGCAATTTGATTTTTGAGCGAGATTTCCATTTTTTAATTATTTACTCAAATTTAGTGAAGTGAAATTTTAATGGCGAATTATTAAACTTAAAATTTTCTTAAATTTTTTTGCATAAAATTTTCTGAAGTCCACTCTTTCCAGATATAATTTTACCAAAAAAATGGAAACCTGTCTTTAAATAAATTTGATAAGCCAACTCATTTCTTTCATTTACAGACAAAATGATTTCATTCACTTTGGGGAAATTATTTTTCACAAAATCTGTTATAAGAAACATTGCAGATTTTCCGATTCCTTCTCCTTGAAATTTGGGATTTACAGAAAAGGAACGAACCAATATAGAATCAGGATTTTCCGTAAGTCCAAATTTATCTTCTCCTAAATCTAAAACGAAAAAGCCGACGGGTTTTTCATCCAAAAAAATAGAAATTGGTTGAGAAAAAAAATCACTATTCAATTCTCTTTCTTTAATTCTTTCTAAAACTAAATTTAAGGTTGCAGTAAATTCCATTTGGAGTTCACTTAAATTGTAATTTAAATCTTCGAAATCTTTTGGTTTATAAAATTTAAGAAAAATCATTTTTAATGCTCGAAATAAGTGTTCAAATATTTTACGCCCGCTTCAATTCTGATGGGTAAAGAATTTTCTTTTGGAACAACGGGACAATTGTAATCATAAGCATTATAAGCGCAATACGGTTGATAAGATTGATTGAAATCTATCACAATTTTATCCGTTTTTGGGATTCTTAAATCTAAATATTTTCCGCCACCATAAGTTTCGTGATTGTTGGTTAAATCATGAAAAGGTAGAAAAAGATAATCTTCAAATCCTTTTTGTTTCATTAAATCTTGACTTTGATAAATAGTTAAAGAATATTTCTTTCCTTCTAAATTAAAAGTGGCTTTTCCATAAGCTTTATAAGTTTTTGATTTACCAGAACTTGTGGGTAATTGGAAACTTGGGCTATTTGTAAGTTTAGTAAAATCAGCTTTTACGCGGTATTTTAAATTAATTGGAAAGAACGGATGAACGGTAAAATTCTTAAAATTTTCTCCTCTTAAAGGGGTTTCTTTTGGATTTTGGTATTCGGTATTTAAATCTTTTTGAAATTTTTGAATATCTGCAATTTCAGATTTTTTATTGGGAGTTGCGCAAGAAAACAAAAGGAAAATGATAGAAAAATAAAATAGGTTTTTCATAAATTTTTTTAGTTTTAAATATTAATATTATAAACATCTGTCTTATTTCTCTCAATTTTCGGCACATAAAAACCACCACTTTCTGGAATTATTTCAGCCAAATCAAAATGAGTACAATCTTTTGGTAAACCACTAAAAACTAGAGTAAACCAATAATTTTCTACCAAAGGAACTTCCATCCAATCGGGATTAAAACAAATGTTATTTGCGAAAAGCAGTTTGCTTTTGTGAGAAGATTGCGTGTCTAATAAATAAGTAGTTTTCCAAATTCTAATTAACATTCCAAAAGCAAAATTATTTTTAAAACAACAATGCACGATGACTTGTTGCTCTGTAGAAATTTCAGTTTTTAAATCTTCTAAAATTTTCTTTTCAATAAATGGTTTTACAATTGTAGACAATGGGATTTTTTTAAAATTAATCGTAATCTAATTCTAAAATTTCTTTAGAATAATTTCTAACTTTCTCCGTCAATTCGGGATTTTCAGATAATTTTTTTCCATAACTCGGAAAAATTTCCAACAATTTTTCATGCCATTCATTTTCCATTTTTTCAGGAAAACATTCTTCTAAAATATGTAGCATTGCAAAAGCAGCAGTTGAAGCACCTGGAGAAGCGCCTAAAATTGCGGCAATTGTTTTATTTTTATTAATCACCACTTCAGTTCCGAATTCTAATTTGCCACCTTTCTCGTCATCTTTTTTAATAACTTGTACTCTTTGACCCGCAATTTTCAGTTCCCAATCTTCTTCTTTTGCATCTTTTACAAATTGTCTTAAGTGTGCAATTCTTTGGGTTTTCGTCATCGCCACTTGTTCAATTAAATATTTTGTTAACGGTAAATTATGCCACCACGCACCAAAAAGAGAACGAATATTACTTAAATTTACGCTTTCAGGTAAATCTAAATAACTTCCATTTTTAAGAAATTTTGTAGAAAATCCTGCAAAAGGACCAAAAAGCAACGCTTCTTCACCATCAATTATTCGCAAATCTAAATGTGGAACGCTCATTGGAGGCGCATTTAAACCAGCTTGAGTATAAACTTTTGCTTGGTGTTGTGCAATTAATTCCTTATTGTGAGTAACCAACCATTGTCCGGAAACGGGAAATCCTCCGTAACCTTCACTTTCTTTAATATCTGAACTTTCTAAAAGTGGTAATGCATAACCTCCTGCTCCAATAAAAACAAATTTAGCAGAAACTTTCTTACTTTTTCCTGTCATTCGGTTTTTCACTTTCATTTTCCAAGTGCCGTTTTTTTCTAAATCTAAATCTTTCACTTCATGATAAAGAAAAACATCTACCAAAGAATCTTCGGCTAAAAAACGCCCCATTTTTCTTGTTAAACTTCCAAAATTTACATCAGTTCCAAGATCCATTTTGGTAGCTGCCAAAACTTCTTCGTCTTTTCTCTTAGACATAATTAAAGGAATCCATTCTCGCAATTGATTGTGATCGGTGGAAAATTTCATTCCTTTAAATAAATTGGAAGTTATCATTTTATCATGACGCTTTTTGAGATATTCTGCGTCCTTTTCACCAAAAACTAAACTCATGTGTGGACAAGAATTAATGAAATCTTTTGGATTTTCAATATATTTTTTTGAAATTAAATAAGACCAAAACTGCTTTGAAATTTCAAATTGCTCTGCAATCTTTTCGGCTTTTGAAATATCGATTGTTCCGTCTTCATTTTCTGGTGTATAATTGAGTTCACAAAAAGCGGAATGTCCTGTTCCGGCGTTGTTCCACGCGGCTGAACTTTCTTTTGCAAATCTTCCGAGACGTTCAAAAATGGCTATTTTTAAATTCGGTTCAAACTCATGAAGTAAAGTTCCCAAAGTGGTACTCATTATTCCGCCACCAATCAGAATGATGTCGTATTCGTTTTTTATATCTGTATTTGTGAGAAAATTTGGCATAAATAAATTTTATGCTACGAATTTCGTGAAAAGTTTTTTGTTTAAAGATTTTTTAAGTTAAAACTTATATAAGTAATTTTAGATTAAAATAATTAACATATAATTTTTTAATTATACCAACAATTGGTATATTTGAATTTAAAATAAAAAATAATGGCAAAAAATACTTCAATTTTAATAGGTGATTATTTTGATGATTTCATAAACCGTCAAATAAAATCTGGGCATTTTACTTCTGCAAGTGAAGTTGTGAGAACTGCTTTAAGACTTTTTGAAAATCAAGAATCTAAAAAAGCATTATTAATTAGCGAACTAAAAAAAGGAGAAAAATCTGGATTTTCAAAAGATTTCAACCGTGATGGTTTTTTAGATAAGATGAAAAATCAATCCGCTAAATGATGAATTACAAAATTTCTAAATTAGCTGAAATTGATTTAGAAAACATTTGGATTTACACCTGTGAAAATTGGTCTGAAGTACAAGCGATCAGATATTACAATTTGATAATGGACGAAATTGAATATCTTGCTGAGAATCCTAAATCGGGAAAAGATTACAACGACCTTCGAAAAGGATATTTTTGTACAAAAGTAAAATCTCATTTTATTTTTTACAAAATAAATTTAAAAGAATTAAGAATTGAAATTATTAGAATTCTCCATCAGCAAATGGATATTGAACTTCATCTTGAAGGATAAAAAACTTCGCTTTTTATATCTGTATTTGTGAGAAAATTTGGCATAAATAAATTTTATGCTACGAATTTCGGGTAAAGTTTTTTGTTTAAAGATTTATGCGGAGAGAATTTTTTTTGAATTAAAATAATATGTTGTTTATATTTGACTTAAATGAAAATAAAACTTCTAACTAAAATAAATTTAAAAAATATATTGTTTCAGTTTTTACTGTTTATTTTTTAGGACTTTCATTTAGAACTTTTGCCTGTTTTCAAAATATTAAAATGACCGAAATTTTTGTAAAAAGTGAAATTTAGACGAAATTAAAACCTATTTTAGAATTGAAAATTTTGATGGGAGTGATATTTCTGATTTCAGTTTAACTTTATTATTCAGCGGTTATTTTGCGGTTTTATTAGGAATTTTAATTTCTCTTATGATTAATTATCATCGAAAAATATCGCAATTAAATTTACTTTTTATTGCAATACCTAATTTGATACTTCTCTATTTCCATGAAGATTTTAATAAACCTGCGTATTATTTAAGTTTGATATTTTTGAATGAAGATTTAAAATCAAAAATTATATTAGTTGGAATATTATTTTTCATAATTTCCATTTTATATTTTTTATTTTAGTTCGAAATTATCTTTTAAAAAGGAAAAATCTGAGATTATTTAATTTCTTTAGTTCAACTTCAAAGTCAGTTTCTTAAACAATTTCTCCGCACTTTTTTCTTCATATAAAATCTGATAAATTGTATTAATTATCGGTAAATCTATTTTTTTTTCTTTACCGGTTTTATAGACAGAATCTGCCGCGTAATAACCTTCTGCAATCATATTCATAGATTGAATTGCAGATTTTACGGTGTAACCTTTTCCAATTAAATTTCCCAAACTTCGGTTTCTAGAAAATAAGGAATATGCAGTTACCAATAAATCTCCGAGATACGCACTTTCATTCACGTCACGTGGTTCTTCGTAAATCGCTTCCAAAAAAACTTCCATTTCACGGATAGCGTTTGAGACAAAAACAGCAGCAAAGTTATCTCCATAACCTAATCCAGAAGCCATTCCGGCGCCGATTGCATAAATATTTTTTAAAATAGCGCTGTATTCATTTCCCAAGATATCTTTGCTCGTATGAACATTAATAAAATCTGATGCAAATAATTTTTTTAAAATCTCGCCCACTTTATGTTCTGCAGTTGCAATTGTAAGATAAGATAAACGCTCCATCCCCACTTCTTCTGCGTGACAAGGTCCTGCAATTACCGCTTGAGATTTAAACCCTATTTTAAAGACATCTCGCAAATAATGTGCTACAACATCATTGTGTTTTGGCACAATTCCTTTGATGGCAGAAACAAAAATTTTATTAGAATAATCGCAAGTCATTTTCTCTATGGCATCTGAAAGATAAATAGACGGCGTCGCTAAAACGATAACATCACAATTGGAAACCAATTCATTAATTTCAGTTGTTAAAATTAAATTTTCTTTTTTAAAACTAACGGAAGTCAGATAAACTGGATTATGACCGCGAAGTTCTATGGCTCCTTTTACAAATTCATTTCGTACACACCAATAAACTTTATCAGAATTCTCTACCAACATTTTTACAATTGCGGTTGCAAAACTACCACTTCCAACTACTCCAACTTTTCCAGAATTTTTTAATTCTTTTTCTGAAACTATTTTTTTATCCGTCAATTTTTTTGTCATAATTAATTCTGAGTATTACAAATATATGAATTGTGCTTCATTATTACCTTCCCAATTTTTAAAGAATTTAATTTTAACATTCTTTCTTAAAGTTTGTTAAAACTAACTTTTGAATATAATAAATATTTACTTTTGCCGTCTGAAAAATTTAATTTTAATTATTTATGAAACAATTTCTGAAAAGAAAGAAAAATATACAGTTACTTTTAGGTGGTTTTTTATTCTTAATTTTTCTTCAAAGTATTATAATAGCGAAACTATTTTCGGAAAGAAATTATAAAAATTATGAAGTCAATTTAGTTAAAATAAATACTCAAAAAGACAGTATAGATTATTTTAAAATGAAAACCGACTTAGGACAAATTGACCAAACTATTCGTAATTTACATCAATTTTTAAGCTCCAAAAATATAGAAGACCAAAATATTAATTTCCTTTCTAAAGACAGTTTGAGCGATGCAGTTTATGTTTCTAAACAAAGCAATCGTTACAGTCAATATTTAGTAAATCTTCAAAATAAATTACAAACTATTCCTTTAGGTTTGCCAACAAACGGATATATTTCTTCTAATTTCGGTAAAAGAGTAAATCCTATTCCAAAAAGAACGGTTTTATTAGCTTCTGTAACGGGTTCTGAAAATTCTAAAAAAGATAGTTTAGAAGCTAATAAAGCAAATGGAAAACCAGAAGCTGATGAAATGCAATTTCACAAAGGTTTAGATATTGCCGTTGCTTTTGGAACTGATGTGAGATGCGCCGCTACAGGAACCGTTATTTTTTCAGGTCAAAAAGGCGGTTATGGAAATTGCATTATTGTTTCCCACGGAAATGGTTTAGCTACACTTTACGGACATCTTTCCGAACTTTTAGTGAAAGCAAATGACGTGGTAAAAGTCAATGATATAATCGCAAAATCTGGAAATACAGGTCGTTCAACTGGGCCACATTTGCATTATGAAGTTCATAAAAATAATACGCCGGTAAATCCGAGATTATTTTTGAATTTATAAAAAGTAAAAAATCCTGAAATTTTCAGGATTTTTTTTTGAATTTACTCTCGTAGATTTTCCAAATTGAGCAGACTTTTAAAAAGTATTTATTCTGCGTTTTCTGTAGAATCTGCGATAGTAAAAATTAAACGATTTTCACAGAAACGACATCGTCCGTTTTCTCAATTTTAATTAAATTATTTTTAGATAAATTTTTAGAAGATTTATCCCATTTTTTACCAGAGAATTTAGATTGTTCTTTTAAATCATTTAAAGACATTTCGCCATTATTTTGGTTTAATAATTTTAAAAGTAATTCATCATCTTCTGATAATTCTACTTTTGGCAAGACTTTTTCTGGGCGCATTTGTGGGAAAAATAATACTTCCTGAATGCTTTCATTATTGGTTAAAAACATAATTAATCGGTCCATTCCGATTCCCAAACCAGAAGTTGGAGGCATTCCGTATTCTAATGCGCGAAGAAAATCATTGTCGATAAACATTGCTTCGTCATCGCCTCTTTCGGATAATTGCATTTGAGATTCAAAACGTTCTCTTTGGTCAATCGGATCATTTAATTCAGAATAAGCGTTTGCGATTTCTTTTCCGCAAACCATTAACTCAAATCTTTCGGTTAAACCTTCTTTGCTTCTGTGTTTTTTGGTTAAAGGTGACATTTCAATCGGATAATCAGTAATAAAAGTCGGTTGAATAAATTTTCCTTCACATTTTTCTCCAAAAATTTCATCAATTAATTTTCCTTTACCCATAGATTCATCCACTTCAACTCCTATGGATTTTGCAAAAGTAAAAATTTCTTCTTCTGATTTTCCAGTAATGTCAAATCCCGTAAATTTTTGAATGGCTTCTGTCATAGAAACTCTTGGATAGGGCGCTTTCCAATTAATAGTATGTTCGCCAAAAGTAGAATCTGTCGTTCCATTCACTTGAATTGCAGAAAATTCTAACAATTTTTCTGTGAAATCCATCATCCAATTGTAATCTTTGTAAGCCACATAAATTTCCATTGCGGTAAATTCTGGATTGTGCGTTCTATCCATTCCTTCATTCCTAAAGTTTTTAGAAAACTCATAAACACCGTCAAATCCACCTACAATAAGTCTTTTAAGATACAATTCATTCGCAATTCTTAAATATAATGGAATATCTAAAGCATTATGATGTGAGATAAAGGGTTTTGCTGCAGCTCCACCCGGAATTGCTTGTAAAATGGGTGTTTCCACTTCAAAATATCCTGCGTTGTTAAAATAAGTTCGCATCGCATTAAATAATTTTGTGCGTTTTATAAAAACTTCTTTTACTTGCGGATTGACGATTAAATCAACATATCTCTGTCTGTAACGCAATTCAGGATCATTAAAAGCATCAAAAACATTTCCTTCTTCGTCCGTTCTTGGTTGTGGAAGCGGGCGTAAAGTTTTGGTTAACAAAGTGAAATTGGAAACTTTTACGGTCATTTCTCCAACTTGTGTCGTGAATAATTCCCCTTCAATTCCGATGATATCTCCGATGTCTAAAAGATGTTTATAAACTTCATTATATAAAGTTTTATCTTCTCCTTTGCAAATTTCATCTCTGTTAAAGTAAACTTGAATTTTCCCTTCAGAATCCTGAAGTTCAGCAAAAGAAGCTTTTCCCTGAATTCTGCGTGACATTAATCGACCAGCTAATTTTACTTTCTTTCCTTCTGCGAAATTTTCTTTTATGGATTTTGAAGTGTCCGTAAATTTGTATTCTGCGGCAGGAAAAGCGTCGATTCCTAAAGCATTTAATTTAGATAGTTTTTCTCTTCGAATGACTTCTTGTTCTGATAATTGCATTTATTTTGTGTAATTTTATAAGTTGCAAATATAATTAATTTAAAGCTATTTGCTTACTTACTAAAAGCAAAAAAGCTTTCCAATTTAATGAAAAGCTTTTATTTTTAAATAAAATTCTGATTATATTTCAATAAAATTATTTTGACATTGTACTATCAGATTTCATTGGTTTCATAGCAGTTGAATCCATTTTAACTGCTCCATCGGTTGGTTTTGAATCTGATTTAATTGTTGTACTATCTGGTTCTTCCATCATTGTGTTACTTTCGGTATTTTCAGTTTTTTTTGAACATGCGGAAAGCGTTAAAGCACCGAGAAATGCTACTACTAATAATTTTTTCATAATACTTTTATTTTTTTTCAAATGTAAGAGTTATTTATTGTTATAGAAAATTTTGCAATTAATTTAAATAACTTTGTGTTGTTTCAAAAATCTTTTCTACATTTGCCTCAGAATTAATCTAAATTAATTTTAGGAATTACAAAATGAATATTTTAAACAAAAATTGGTGGTGGCATTTCAACTCTTCGCGGGTCTGAAATACATTTCTTTTGTTTAAATTTTTAAAAATATAATTTAAGATTTTATTAGACTTTAGCGAAATGTTAAAGTCTTTTTTTATGTCTTGAAATCAAAATAACTAAATTTAAAATATGGAATTTTCACAGAAAATTATTTATAAAACTTCGGTAAAATCTACCCTAAGTGACCTTTTTACACCTGTAGGAATTTATCTTCGATTGCGAGATCAATTTAGAGATACTGTTCTTTTAGAAAGTGCCGGAAATCAAAATTCGCAAAATAATTTCTCGTTTATTGCCGTTAATGCGATTGGCGGAATTGAAATTAAAAACTTTAATGAAGCCGAAGTAAAATTTCCACTTGAACCTTCTTTTAAAATGAATTTAAAAGATGAAAAGTTAACGGATGTTTTACAAAATTTCTGTAAATGTTTTAAAGGCGAACTTCCAATTCACGATTTGGGAAAATCTGCACAAGGTTTATTTGGATATACAAGTTATGATGCAATTCCTTTTTTTGAAAATATTAAATTTAAAGAGCACTCTGAAGAAAATAAAATTCCATTATTAAGATACAGATTTTATCAATTTGTGATTGCTATTAATCATTTTAACGATGAAATGTTTTTAATTGAAAATAAAATAAAAGGCTTAAAATCTGATATTTCTAAAATTGAAAATTTAATCAATCAAAAAAATGCTCCAATTTTTCCCTTCAATAAAATAGACAAAGAAAAATCTAATCTTACGGATGAAAACTACAGAGAAAATGTTGAAAAAGCCAAAAAACATTGTTTCCGTGGCGATGTGTTTCAATTGGTTTTATCTAGAAGATTTGAGCAAAAATTTCAAGGTGACGATTTTAATGTTTACCGCGCTTTGCGAAATATTAATCCGTCACCTTATCTTTTTTACTTTGATTATGGCGATTATAAATTATTTGGTTCTTCGCCAGAAAGTCAATTGATTATAAAAGATGGAAAAGCAATAATTCACCCAATTGCAGGAACTTTTAAAAGAACCGGCGTTTTAGAAGAAGATTTAAAATCTGCTGAAGAATTAAAAAAAGATCCCAAAGAAAATGCGGAACATACGATGTTAGTTGATTTAGCACGAAACGATTTAAGCATTATTGGTAAAAATACAACAGTTACAAAATTAAAAGAAATTCAGTTTTTTTCACACGTGATTCATATGGTTTCTGAAGTGACGGCAAAAACTTTACTAAATCAGAATCCTTTTGAAATGATTGCGACTACTTTCCCACAAGGAACTTTAAGTGGCGCTCCAAAATATAGAGCGATGGAATTAATTGATGAATATGAAAAAACATCGCGTGGTTTTTACGGCGGTTGTTTGGGTTTTGTTGGTTTTGATGGAAGCTGTAATCAGGCAATAATGATTCGAACATTTTTAAGTAAAAACAATACTTTATTTTACCAAGCCGGTGCAGGAATTGTTGCAAAATCTTCTGCTGAAAATGAATTACAGGAAGTAAATAATAAACTGAGTGCTTTGAAAAAAGCAATTCTAAAAGCAGAATCAATATAATGTATTGTCTTTATTTTTCAGTTGATAGAAAAATCACAATCACTAAAACAAATAATTATTAAAGAAATGAAAAAAAATACTGAAAAATCAACATCAAAAATTCTGGTTTTAGATAATTACGACAGTTTCACTTACAATTTGGTTCAGATGATTGAAGAAATTGTGGACGCAAAAATTGACGTTTTCCGAAATAATGAAATCTCGTTAGACGATGTTGAAAAATATGACAAGATCATTTTGTCACCCGGTCCAGGAATTCCTAAAGAATCAGGAATTTTATTAGATTTAATTAAAACTTACGCACCCAAAAAATCAATTTTCGGTGTTTGTCTTGGCTTACAAGCAATTGGAGAAGCTTTTGGAGGAAATTTAATTAATCTTTCAGAAATTTATCACGGTGTTGCCACAGAAGTGCAAATTTTAAATCCAAAGAGTAAGATTTTTAAAAATTTCCCAGAAACTTTTGAAGCAGGAAGATACCATTCTTGGGCGCTTTCTCCAGAAGATTTTCCAAAAGAATTAGAAATTACAGCAATTGATAAAGACAAAATGATTATGGCATTGCAACATAAAATTTACGATGTTCAAGCCGTACAGTTTCATCCCGAAAGTATTTTAACTCCAAAAGGAAAAGAAATTTTGGAAAATTTTTTAAAGAATTAAAATGAAAGAAATATTACAATATTTATTTAATCATAATACTTTAACCAAAGTAGAAGCAAAAGCGATTTTAACGGAAATTGCGCAAAATAAATTTAATGACAAAGAAGTTACTGCTTTTGTTACGGTTTTCTTAATGCGAAATATTACTTTGCAAGAATTGGAAGGTTTTTGTGAAGCTTTAATGCAACTTTCCGTTAAAGTCAATTTAGGCGAAGATTTAGCAGATATTGTTGGAACTGGCGGTGACGGAAAAAACACTTTTAATATTTCAACCTTGGCAAGTTTTATTGTTGCAGGAGCTGGACAAAAAGTGGCGAAACACGGTAATTACGGCGTTTCTACAGTTTCTGGTTCCTCGAATGTTTTGGAAGAATTGGGATACAAATTTAAAAATAATGAAGCAGATTTAAAGCAAGATTTAGAAAAAGCAAATCTTTGTTTTTTACACGCACCACTTTTTCATCCTGCTTTGAAATCCGTTGCGCCTTTGAGAAAAGGACTTGGTTTAAGAACATTTTTTAATATTTTGGGACCCCTTGTTAATCCTTCAAAACCAGAATTTTCTGTGATTGGTGTTTACAATTTGGAAATCGCAAGACTGTATCAATATTTGCTTCAAAAACAAAAAAGAAATTTTAATTTAGTACACGCCTTGGATGGTTATGACGAAGTTTCCTTAACGGCCGACACTAAAATTATTTCTAAAAATGGTGAAAAGATTTTTTCCCCAGAAGATCTCGGGTTTCAGAAAATAAATCCGGATGAAATTTTAGGAGGCAATTCAATATCAGAAAGTGCAAAAATCTTTAAATCAATTTTAGAAGGTAAAGGAACTTTAGCACAAAATGCAGTTGTAACTGCAAATGCGGCTATTGTTTTGGAAAGCACGCAAAAATTTGGCAATTACAATTCTTGTTTGAGTTTAGCAAAAGAAAGTCTGGAAAGTGGAAAAGCACTCAATTGTTTGACACATTTAATCAATTAAAAATGAACATTTTAGATAAAATAATTGAGCATAAAAAAGAAGAAGTTCAGAAAGCAAAATCTGAAGTTTCTTTAAGTGAATTAATGGATTCTGAATTTTTTGGAAAATCGGGAAAATCTTTGAAACAAACTTTAAAAGAAAAATGGGGAATTATCGCTGAATTTAAAAGACAGTCGCCTTCAAAAGGAATTGTCAATGATAAATCTGATGTTTTAGAAGTCGTAACAAATTACGAAAAATTTGGAGCAAGTGCAGTTTCAATTTTAACAGATAATCAATTTTTTGGGGGAAGTTTAGATGACATTTCAAAAATTAGAAAAGAGATTTCAATCCCCATTTTGCGCAAGGATTTTATGATTGATGAATATCAATTCTATGAAGCAAAATCATTTGGCGCAAATGTAATTTTATTAATTGCAGCAAATCTTTCGGTTTCTCAAGTTCAAGAATTTACGGCTCTTTCACATCAAATGGGTTTGGAAGTTCTATTGGAAATTCATGATGAAAGCGAATTAAAACATATTAATAAAGAAGTAGATTTTGTGGGAATTAATAATCGGAATTTAAAAGATTTTAAAGTTAATCTGGAACATTCTTTTCACTTAAAAAATCAACTTCCAAAAGACATTTTAAAAATTGCAGAAAGTGGAATTTACAATATTGAAGATTTCCAATATTTAAAGGAAAAAGGTTTTGATGGTTTCTTAATGGGCGAATATTTTATGAAAACCGAAAATCCAGGGAAAACTTTTGAAGAATTTTGTAAACAAATTTGATATGAAAATTAAAGTTTGCGGTTTAACAAAAATCAACCAAATTGAAGAATTAATTTCTTTTAAAATAGACTTTTTAGGATTTATTTTCTATGAGAAATCACCACGATTTGTACTGAATCATTTGACTTATAATGAAATTAAATCACTTGACTCACATTCAAAAGTGGGAGTTTTCGTTAACGAAAAAATTGAAAAAATTATTGAAATTTCCGAAACAGCAGATCTTAATTTTATTCAACTTCATGGTGACGAAAATGAAAATTTTATAGTGGAATTAAGACAAAAATTAAATCCAAAAACAGGAATTATAAAAGTAATTCGAATAGGAAATCAATTTTCAGAAGTTAAAAATCAACTTGAAAAAATCTCAAATCTCAAATCTGAAATCTCGTATCTCTTATTTGACACCGATTCAAAAGTATTTGGTGGAACAGGAAAATCTTTTGATTGGCAGATTTTAAATAAAATTGAAATACCAAAACCTTACTTTTTAAGTGGCGGAATTTCATTGGAAAATATTGAAAATCTAAAAAATTTAAACCAAAAACCTTTCGCGTTGGATATCAATTCGAAATTCGAAATTGAACCCGGAAATAAAAATTTAGAAAAAATAAAAGACTTCAAAAATAGTATCAAAAATGAGTTTATTAAAATATAAGAATCCCAATCAAGACGGATATTATGGCGAATTTGGCGGCGCTTTCGTCCCCGAAATGCTTTATCCAAATGTATCTGAATTACAAGAAAAATATATCGAAATAATTGAATCGGAAGAATTCCAAAAAGAATTTCGAAACCTATTAAAAGATTATGTTGGTCGCGCTACACCACTCTATTTTGCAAAAAATTTAAGTGAAAAATACAATTCTCAAATTTATTTAAAACGCGAAGATTTAAATCACACCGGAGCGCACAAAATTAATAATGCACTCGGACAAGTTTTATTGGCGAAGAAATTAGGAAAAAAACGAATCATTGCAGAAACTGGAGCCGGACAGCATGGCGTTGCAACGGCAACTGCATGTGCTTTGATGAATTTAGAATGCATCGTTTATATGGGCGAAATCGATATTGCAAGACAAGCGCCAAATGTTGCGAGAATGAAAATGCTCGGAGCAAATATAATTCCTGCAACTTCTGGTTCAAAAACTTTAAAAGATGCTGTAAATGAAGCACTCCGAGATTGGATCAATAATGCAACAACAACACATTATATCATTGGAAGTGTAGTTGGACCACATCCGTTTCCGGATTTGGTTGCAAGATTTCAATCTGTAATTTCAGAGGAAATTAAATGGCAATTAAAAGAAAAAATTGGACGTGAAAATCCCGATTATGTAATTGCTTGTGTCGGTGGCGGAAGTAATGCTGCAGGAACTTTCTATCATTTTGTGGAAGAAAAAAATGTAAAATTGATTGCTGCAGAAGCAGGTGGTTTTGGTTTAGATTCCGGTAAATCTGCAGCGACTACTTTTCTCGGAACTTTGGGCGTTTTGCACGGAAGCAAAAGTATTGTAATGCAAACAAAAGAAGGTCAAGTTATTGAGCCACACTCTATTTCTGCGGGTTTAGATTATCCGGGAATCGGTCCTTTTCATGCGAATTTATTTAAACAAAACCGAGCAGAATTTTTCAGTATTACAGACGATGAAGCCTTGCAATCTGCGTTTGAACTGACCAAAATTGAAGGCATAATTCCGGCTTTGGAATCAGCACACGCTTTGGCGGTTTTTGGTAAAAAGAAATTTAATGAAAATGATGTCGTAGTCGTTTGTTTGAGCGGACGTGGTGATAAAGACATGGAAACTTATCTGCAATATTTGTAAATGAAAAAGCAAGAATTTTATAATATTTTAGAATGGAGTTTTGTTATTTACATCGCATTAAATATGTGCGTTTATGGCGGCGCAAAATTTCTGCAGTTTGGTGAATTTCTTTCTTTTACAAAACCTCTTTCCGAATATGATGGAATGAGAATAATGTGGGCTTTTTACGCTTATTCAAGAAGTTATGCCATCATTCTTGGAGTATTTGAAATATTGGGATCGATATTGCTTTTTATTCCGAAAACAAGAATTTTAGGTTGTTTTGTTTTATCAAGCATTCTTGTAAATATTATCCTGCAAGACTATTTTTATCAAGTTTCTCATGGTGCTTTAGCGAATGCCATTTTATATCAGATTTTAATATTTATTTTACTTTGGCTAAATAAATCTAAATTAATTTTAGCCTTTAAAAACCTTTCAATTCAAACATTTATTCCGAAGAAAGAACGAATTTTAGTGAGTATTTTGTACTTTATTTTAACAATAATTACTTTATATATTCTACAATTCCTACTTAATCTTTTACTTAATCTTTTAATAAAATGAAAAAACTAAATATATACTTCACAGCTGGAATTCCAAAACTGGAAGATACCACCGAAATTATGAAAATAATCCAGGATTCTGGTGCAAAAATGATGGAAATCGGGATGCCTTATTCTGATCCAGTTGCAGATGGACCAGTTATTCAAAAAGCACATGAATTGGCCTTAAAAAATGGAATGTCTATCGAAAAATTATTTGAGCAACTAAAATCGGTGAAAGATGAGATTAAAATTCCTGTAATTTTAATGGGCTATATTAATCCGGTTTTAAGTTTTGGTTTTGAAGAATTCTGCAAAAAATGTTCAGATTCGGGCGTTTCTGGTTTAATAATTCCAGATTTACCTCCTGTGGAATTTGAAAAAAATTATCAGAAAATTTTAGAAAAATATAATCTGAAATTCACATTTTTGGTAACACCCGAAACTTCTGAAGAAAGAATAAAATATTTAGATTCTTTAAGTTCCGGATTTTTGTATGCGGTAAGTTCTTCTTCTACCACAGGAAATGAAAATAAAACCGTAAACAACGAAGACTATTTACAAAAGCTTTCAGAAATAGATTTAAAAAATCCTTTATTCATCGGTTTTGGTATAAAAAATAGAAATGATTTTGAAATTGTTACAAAAAAAGCAGATGGCGCAATTATAGGAACAGCTTTCGTCAATATTCTACTTGAACAAAAAGATTGGAAGTCAAAATCAGTAGATTTTATTCATAGCATAATAAATTAAATTCTTAATTTTGTTTGATATTAAGAACGCTACTTTCGGCACGTTCAAATAAAATAAAATAATGACGGCAACACAAAATAAAGTTTTAGAGTTTAAAGATTTGGGTTTGATGGATTATCAAACAGCTTTTGATTATCAAGAAAATTTAATGAAATCAATTATCGAGCAGAAACTTAAAAACCGTGACAGAACCGATGGCATTTTTGAGGAAACACCAAATTATTTGCTTTTTGTAGAACATCCGCACGTTTATACTTTAGGAAAATCTGGTGACGAACATAATATGCTCGCAAATGCCAAAAAGTTAAAAGAGATTGACGCTTTTTTTGTGAAAACCAACCGTGGTGGAGATATTACTTATCACGGATTCGGACAGTTAGTTGGTTATCCAATTATAGATTTAGATAATTTTAAATCTGATATCCACGTTTATATGCGGAATTTAGAAGAAGTTATTATCCGAACAATTGCAGAATATGGATTAAAAGGTGAACGTTCTGAAGGTGAAACAGGAGTTTGGTTAGATGTGGGAAAACCATACGCTAGAAAAATCTGTGCTTTAGGTGTAAAAACTTCAAAATGGGTTACAATGCACGGTTTTGCTCTAAATGTAAATACGGATTTAAAATATTTTGATTATATAATTGCCTGTGGAATAAAAGATAAAGGTGTAACTTCACTTAAAGCGGAACTAGAAAAAGAATTTTCTTTAGAAGAAATTTCAGAATTAAAAAACAAAATTAAAACACATTTTGAAGAAGTTTTTGAAGCAGAAATCAATTAAAATTATACTTTAAATATATTTAAATCACAATAATTTTAAATTTCTTTTTAAAATTTCTATTTTATAAATTTTGCAAAAATATTATTAAAAAATTCACTATTTTATAATTGATAAAATTTTTTATCTTTGTAAAAATCGTAAAAACAATATGGCAGAATATAAATTATTACTCCCTTCTATGGGAGAAGGTGTGATGGAAGCTACAATTATCGATTGGCTTTTTACAGAAGGAGCAACCGTAAATGAAGATGATTCTGTAGTAGAAATTGCCACAGATAAAGTAGATTCTGATGTTCCGACCCCAGTTTCAGGAAAGATAGTTAAAATCTTGAAAGTAAAAGATGAAGTTGCAAAAGTGGGAGAAGTAATTGCAATTCTAGAAACTGAAGATGGAAATTCTTCTGAAAGTGAATCTCAAAATACAGAAGAAATTAAAATTGACGAGAATTCTGAAGTCGTAAAAGGTTTAGAAAAAGCCATGAGTAATTCTATGTCAGAAACAGGGAATTCTTCTTCAACTACTGAAAACGCAGGTTTTCTTTCGCCTTTGGTAAAATCTATCGTACAACAAGAAAATATTTCAAACCAAGAATTAGAAAATATTAAAGGAACTGGTTTAGAAGGAAGAATTACAAAAGAAGATATTTTGGCATTTGTTGCAAACCGTGGAAATACACAAACAAAAACCACAGTTTCAGAAATACCGAAAGCTACTTCAATAAGTGCTTCTACTCCATCTCCACAATCAATTCCTGTAAAAATTAATGATGGAGATGAAATCATACAAATGGATCGCGTTAGAAAAATTATTGCAGATGCAATGGTTAATTCCAAAAAAACTTCGCCCCATGTTACTTCTTTTATAGAAAGCGACGTTACAAATGTAGTTCGTTGGAGAAATAAACACAAAGATCATTTAATGAAACGCGAAGGCGAAAAATTAACTTTTATGCCGATTTTTGTTCACGCTATTGTAAAAGCAATTCAAGATTTCCCAATGATTAATGTTTCTGTAGATGGTGATAAAATCATTAAAAAGAAAAATATTAACATTGGAATGGCAACTGCACTTCCAGACGGAAATTTAATTGTTCCAGTGATTAAAAATGCCGATCAACTCTCACTTTTAGGATTAACTAAAGCGATTAATGATTTGGCTTTCCGCGCAAGAAATAAAAAACTAAAACCAGAAGATACACAAGGCGCAACTTACACCATTTCAAACGTGGGTGGTTTTGGAAATCTCATGGGAACACCAATTATTCCGCAGCCGCAAGTGGCGATTTTAGCAGTTGGTGCGATTGTGAAAAAACCTGCAGTTTTAGAGACAAAAGATGGCGATGTAATTGCGATTAGAAACTTAATGTTTATGTCGCATTCTTATGATCATCGCGTTGTAGATGGTTCTTTAGGCGGAATGTTTTTAAAACATGTTCATGATTATTTGGAAAATTGGGATTTAGAAACTGAGATTTAAATTATTTTTTTTGGCAGCTTTTTCCGCCTTCCACTCCCGCTTTTTTTGTTCCGCTTTGCTACACAAAAAAGAGCTCCGTTCAAGTCGGGCTGCAATTATTCGCAGCTAAAAAGTGATTAACAATTTAATTAGATTATATAAACCTTTGAAAAATTTTCAAAGGTTTTTATATTAATCAAACTCATTATTTTATATTTGTTTAAATTTATTTTCTATGAAAAAATTCCTGTTATTTTTTGTTATTTCTAGTCAAATTTTCTCTGCTCAGTTTAAAGATTTTAATACGGTAAAAGAGGTTGAAGTTCGTAATAAAGGTTTAGTGGTTTCTGCACATCCTTTGGCGAGTGAAGTTGGTGCTCAAATTTTAAAAAAAGGTGGAAACGCTTTTGATGCAATTATTGCAACTCAGTTAGCTTTGGCTGTAGTTTATCCGCACGCAGGAAATATTGGTGGCGGTGGATTTTTGGTGGGCTATAAAAACGGCGAAAAATTTACTTTAGATTATCGTGAAACAGCACCTGAAAAAGCTTTTGCAGATATGTATTTAGACGCAAAAGGAAATGCAGACACGGATTTATCCCAAAATGGAAGATTAGCGGTTGGAATTCCAGGTTCGGTTTCTGGGTTTTTTGCGACTTTAAAATATGCAAAATTACCGATGAAAGTTTTAATCCAACCAGCAATAGATTTAGCTGAAAAAGGTTTTGCAATTACTTCTAAAGAAGCAAATGAATTAAATGAAACCAAAGCAGATTTTCTAAAACACAATAAAAATTCAATTGTTTTTATTAAAGACAAACCTTGGAAAGCAGGTGATCTACTCATTCAAAAAGAGTTGGCAAAAACTTTAATTAGAATAAGAGATTTTGGGGAAAAAGGCTTTTATGAAGGCGAAACCGCAAAAGCAATTGTTGCCGAAATGAAACGTGGCAATGGAATAATTACTTTAGAAGATTTAAAAAGTTACAAAACAAAAGTTCGGAAACCAATGGTTTTTGATTACAAAGGAAATGAAATTGTGACGATGGGTTTACCTTCAAGTGGCGGAATTCTTTTAGCTCAAATGCTAAAAATGAGTGGTTATCAAAATATCGAAAAATATCAACAAAATTCTGTAAATGCAGTTCAACCAATGATTGAAGCAGAAAGACGCGCTTTTGCAGACAGAGCAGAATATATGGGAGATCCAGATTTTATTAAAGATCAAACTGCAAAATTAATTTCAGATGAGTATTTAAAAAACCGGTGGAAATCTTACAATCCAAATAAAGCAACACCAAGTTCAGAAGTTGGAACCATCATTTCTCAACCGAAAGAATCTACGGAAACAACGCATATTTCAGTTTTGGATAAAGACGGAAATGCAGCTTCTGTTACCACAACTTTGAACGGACTTTATGGTAGTAAAGTCGTGGTTTCTGGCGCTGGTTTTTTTTTAAATAATGAAATGGATGATTTCTCTATAAAACCGGGAGTTCCGAATATGTACGGCGCAGTTGGTGGAAAAGCAAATTCAATTCAACCTGGAAAAAGAATGTTGAGTTCTATGTCTCCCACTTTAGTTTTAAAAAATGGAAAAGTTTTAATGGTTGTTGGAACTCCGGGCGGAACTACAATTCCTACTTCGGTTTATCAATCAATTGTAGATGTTGTTGATTTCAAAATGAATGCGAATCTTTCTATAAATTCTCCAAAATTTCACCACCAATGGTTGCCTGAAGTGGTTTTTGTGGAAAAAGATTTCCCAGAAAGCACCATCAATTCTTTAGAGAAAATGAATTATAAAGTGGAGAAAAGAGAACAAATTGGTAGAACTGAAATGATTTTAGTAAATATGGACGGAACAATTTCTGGAGTTGCAGACGGGCGCGGCGATGATTCAGTGGGAGTGGAATAATTAAAAAATATAAATTATGAAAAATTATTCCTTTATCACATTATTTTCTATTGGGATTTTATATTCAATTTATAATTATTTCTCAATCAAAAAAAGTAATTCACAATGCAAAAAAGTAGAAATAAAATATAATTTTTTATTAATGGTTATTTTAATTATTGCTCTTTTAAACAGATTGGAAAAGATTGAATTATTAGATTAATTATAAATCGACTGTCGAATAAAAATACATCTAAAAAACAACTTTTATTTTTTTTTAAGTTGTTTTTTTATTATATATAATTCTGAGATTATCAACTTTAATTTTACTTTTTTAATATATCAAAAGCTAAATATTGTGTATTTATAAAATTTTAACGTAATTTGATAATATTCCATCAACCAAAAATGATATTTCATTAAAACTTTTAATTAAAAATTACAAATGAAAAATAATTTAATTTTTATAATATTTCTTTTTGGCTTTTCGGTCTTTTCAGCACAAAAGCATCCATCAACTTTAGAAGATTTATACTTTTTTATAGGGAAAAGTTCTTCTAATTTTGAAAAGATGATGAAATCGTATGGATATCCACTTCACGATAAAAGAGATGATACTGTTAATGCTAATTTCACAGTTCAGTTTTACGAAGGAGAGGAATATGAAGAATTAAAAGTTTATAGAGATGGAAATAAAATAACCGCAATTGGTTTTGAATATTTTACTGATATTGAAGCGAGTCGTATTTTAGATTTTGTGCAAACAAAAAATTTCACAAAAATTTGTGGGGACAAACCTATTGATAGTAAAAATGGATTAGGAAATGGTGCATGGAAAAGAATTGACGGTAAATATAAAGTGTATATTAATGCTTATGATTTGTATGGAGGCGGAGCGCGTAAATTAAATGTTATCGTTGCAGATAACTCTGCAAATTGGACCTGTGAAAAAACTTATAAACCAGAGGAAACAAAATTATTAAGTACTGAACAAATAAAAAATATTGAAGCAAAAATAAATAATACTTATAAAGCCGTTAGAGATGACGGTAAACCGAGAGCCACAAAACAGGAAATAGTAGAATATTTAAATGCGGTTGCAAGCAATACAAATAATAAAAAAATATATAAATCGTCAAAAAGTTATATTCAAGATTCTTGGTTTTCTGTCAAGGGAAATGATGTGACTTACTATATAAAAGAAACTATCTTAAGTGACAATGAAGTTCAAACATTAAGATATGAATTTAGTCTTAACGATATTTCCACATTGGAATTGAATTGGGATGATAACCTCTTACTGAATAAATTCACTTTTTATTTTTATAAAAAACCTGCAAAAAAATATTATGTAAGACCTACTTCTTTTCAAGGCATGAGTATCTCAGATGAAAATAAAATTAAGTTTTATATGGATTCCAAATACGCAGATAAAAAGGTGGTTCATCACGCGTTTATGTTACTGTTTCCCATGAAATAATTTTGATAAATAATAATGAAACTTTATTTTGAAATCAATTTTATAAAAGTTTTGTGAAAGTTAATTAGGAAAATATTAAAATGCAAAAAAATAGCAGAGATAAAAGATTTTTAAGAGAAAAAGTTCTGTCTTATAAACCAGATTTCAATTTAGAAATTTTAGAGATTGGGCTGGATAAATTTCAAATTTCCGATTGCAAAAGCGGTGATTTTATTTTGAAAAATGGTGAAATTTGTAAAAGTATTTTTATGGTTGAAAATTCAATTACACGTTGCTATTTTGTAGATAAAGACGGGGAAGAAAAAACTATTTGGCTGGAACCGGAAAAAACTGTAATCACAGATTATGAAAGTTTCAGCAGTCAAATAATTAGCAGATGTGATATTTGTTGTTATGAAAACTCAACAGTTTATTCCATTGACAAACAAAATTTAATGATGCTTTACTCACAATATCACGATTGGGCAATCTTTGGACTTCTTGTAATGGAAGAACATTATGTGGGTTTAATGAAAATAAAAAATTTAATTAGTTTCAATAGCGCCACTGAAAATTACGATTTTCTGGAAAGTTATTTTCCGCGATTTTTAGAAATTGTACCACTGAAACATCTTGCGTCATGGCTTAATATTTCTGCGGTTCACTTATCCAGAATTCGTAAAGAAAGAATAAAAAGTGGTTCTAATTAACAAATGTTAAGTGGAGTTCGGTCTAGTTATAATATCTTTGTTATAACACAAAGGATGAGAAAAGAAATTCTTCTTTAAACTTGCCTCTTTCGTTTTTTATTCTTTTTATTTAAAAGGACTAAAGCAAAGAGGCAATTTTTTATTGTTTTAAATTAGAATTACCTGAAAAATATTTTAAAATTATTTTACTATAATATTTTTCGTAATAAAAACATCATTTCCAGAACCATCTTTTCCGGTCCAAAATTTAAATATATAAGTTCCAGATTGTCTCGGTTGGAAATTAAATTGATTTGCAAAAGCTGCAGGTGTTCCACAATTACCACTGGTTGAATAGCTGTAAGCAGTTACAGTTCTTGTGAAATCATTCGGTACATAATCATAACCGTAAAAAGCTGTACAATTAGACGAAAAAGTAGAATAAGTTCTTATACTTTGAACTGAATTTACACTCATCGTATTGCTCAAAATTTGCACACTATCTATCTTCATTTTTGTAGGAATCACTTCTACATAATCATCATCAATTCTATTATCACAACTAATAAATAATAAACTTAGTATAAGACCAACAAAACCAATTTTAAAAATATTTTTCATGGGAATAAATTTATACAATTTTAGATTGTAAAATTAAAAAAAAGTTAAAAATATTCTAGTTAAAAATTTAAATAGATTGATTTCTTATTTGCTAAAAATAATCTTTCAAAAAATTAAATCGACTTTCAAAAATAAATTTCACTTTATTTAAAACCATTTTCCCTGTAACAAAATCACCAAACGCACCAAGTGGCATTTTAAAATTAAGTAAATCTTTCATTAGAGTTTCCGTTTCTGAAATTTTCTCAAAATGATGTTCATGATGCCACATTGCATAAGGTCCAAAACGCTGTTCATCTACAAAAAATTCTTTATCTTTTACATGCGTAATTTCAGTTACCCAATTGCTTTTTATTAACGGTAAAATCCCAATTTTATAAGTGATAATTTGACCTGCATAAGTTTCATTTGGCGGATTATTGGTTATCTCAAATTTCATTTCTTTAGGTGTAATTTTATCTAAATTTTTTGGTGTTGAGAAAAATTCCCATGCTTTTTCTAAGCTAATTGGTAAAATTTGCTCGGAAGTTAAAGTGTAAATTCCAGATTGTTTTTTAATATTTAATTTCATATTTTTAAATTAATTATTGTTCCATTTTTTCTTTAAATATTCGAAAACCAAAACAATTCCATACAACAAACTAAAGCAATAAAAACTATCTTCTAAGGGCATCGTTCCTACTCTATAACCCAAAATTTCTGCGCTATTGTAATACACAACGGGACTTTCAGAATAAGCACCAGTCAAAGCATTATTAACAAAGAAAAACGGAATGTAAATAATTATAAAACTTAAATAAAATCTCTTTGCATATTTAAATTTAAAAATTATTTGAAGAAACATTAAAAGTGCGAAAAGACCAAAACTGCAAAAAGTATAAATTTTATCACTATTTGAAACCGCAATAAGAAATGAAAATCCAAATAGAAAACTGGTTAAAATCTGTGTAACTTTCTTTGATAATTGTGGAATTGGAAAAAAATAAAGCAAAGAATAATGTATAAATATACTTGCATACGGAATCAAAAGGAAAAATAACCATTCTTCTAAAGGCAACTTTAAAATTCTAATTCCAATTAAATATTGGTCATTAAAACCCCAAACATTTTGGTAAGTAAAATAAACGTCCCACGCTAAAAAGAAAAGTCCAACAATAATTATTGCAGAAAAAAAAGCTTTCCAATACTGAATAAAATAAAGCATTTTCTTTTCAAAACTGAAAATAAATGGAATTAAAAAGGAAAAAACATCAAGGAGTATGTAATAATAATTCATAAAAAAAATTAAAAAATATTACATTCTAAAGTATTTTAGAGGAACAAACAACATTCCAAAACACTCTCCTTCTTCTTTTCCCAAATGTTTATGATGGATTTTATGCGCTTTTCGAAGTCCTTTTAAATAATAGTTATTCGTTTTATCAAACCACTTAAAACGCCGATGAATTAAAACATCATGTACCAAAAAGTAAGCAATGCCGTAAAATAAAATTCCCAATCCAATGAAAAATAGAAAGTTAATTCCATTCCAGGTTCCAAAATAAAATAACAAAATACTTGGAATTGCAAAAACTACAAAGAAAAAATCATTTTTTTCAAACACATGCGGATATCCCGGTTGATGATGATCTTCATGAAAATACCAACCAAAACCGTGCATTATATATTTGTGAGTAAACCACGTAACGCCTTCCATTGCAACAAAAACAATTAAAGTAAGTAGTAAATAAAATACAATTTGCATTTTCTAAATTTTTAAATATTGTTTTATTTGGGACACCAAAATTACATCTTTTGATTCTTTATAATGTTCCAAAATAAATTTTTTGTCTTCTGTAATATTTTTATTATAACCTAAAAAATGGGGCATTTCTACTTGACAAGTATAACGCAAAAACCGAATTTCTAAATTTTCAGGAGCCTTTGAAACCGCAGATTCTAAATGTCTTTTGCCTTTTTTAAAATAAGAAAGTTTAGAGAAAGGACTTACAACATGCTTTGCCATAAAAAAATTTCCTACACCAATATAAGCTTCAAAAATTGGTTTCTTTGTAGATTTCAAATCTGAATTTGCTTTTTCTATAAATTGTTTATTAACCAATTCAGAATTTTCAGCTTTTAAGATTAATTCAGTATATTCTTTTCTATTTTGAGCTTGCATTATTAATATTAAAAATAAAAATATTAAACCCCATTTTTTCCTCACAATAAATTCAGATTTTTTGTTACTAAAAGCTCAAACATTAAGTAAGCTTTTCTCGCATTACTCACTCTTATTCTCTTTGTTAATAATACTTTTGGTTCTGTATTTTTAATCTTTTTAAATAAATTAGTATAATATTTATACGCCATAAAAACTGCTAATTTACTAGAAATTGGTAACATTTTTATACCAATTAATGCTTGTTCAAAATCTTTTGAAATATCTTTTTCTATAGAATTCTTATCTTCTAAACTGAAATTATTAAAATCAACTCCAGGAAAATACATACGATTTAAAACCACAAAATCAGCTTGTATATCTCGCAAAAAATTAATTTTTTGAAATGCAGCACCCAAACTTTTTGCAAAAGGTGCTAGTTTTTTAAATTCTTTTTCATCTCCTTCCACAAAAACTTTTAAACACATTAAACCCACAACTTCTGCGCTGCCATAAATGTAAGCATCATATTCTGCTTTGTTTTGATAATTTATTTCGCCCAAATCTTTGTACATAGAATCTATAAAAGCGTCAATTAAATTTTGGTCAATTTTATATTTCTTCACTGTTTGAGTGAAAGAATGCAAAATAGGATTTAACGAAATTCCTTTATTCATCGCATCTTCATATTGCTTCATAAAATCATCCATTAATTCTCTTTTCGGATAATCGTGAAATGTATCTACAATTTCATCCGCAAATCTCACAAAGCCATAAATATTATAAATCGCTTCCCGAATTTCTTCTGGAAAAAGTAAAATTGCTCTCGAAAATGAGCTACTGTAAGATTTTGTAACTAATTTACTACAACTAAAACTAACCTGATCGTGCAAATTTTGTGTCATTCTTAATTTTTATTTTGGAAATATTTCCAATTATCCTACTTAATATTCAAAAATAGTAAATTATTTTATTAATACTAAAATTATAACTTATTTTAACTTTTTTAAAATATAATCTGTAACTACTTTTCCAGAAATCAAAGCAGGCGGAACTCCAGGTCCTGGAACGGTTAATTGACCTGTATAAAATAAATTTTTAATTTTTTTATTATCAATCTGTGGTCTTAAAATAGAAGTTTGCAAAAGTGTATTTGCTAATCCATAAGCGTTTCCGCGACAAGAATTATACCTTTCTTTAAAATCTTGTACTCCAAAACTTCTTTTAAATAAAACGTGTGGTTTCAAATCTTCTCCAGTATTTTTTTTAATTCTTTCTAAAATTAAATTAAAAAAATGCTCGTGAATTTCTTCTGATTCTTCTAAATCTACAGCAACCGGAATTAAAAAAAATCCAATTTCTTTTCCTTCTGGAGCTAAATCCAAATCTGTAATACTCGAGAAATTAGCATAAAATAGAGGTTTTACAGGTAATTTTGGTTTATCATAAATATCTTCTGCGTGTTTCTCAAAATCGGTATCAAAAAATAAATTGTGATGTTGAAGCTTTTCAATTTTTTTATCAAAAGCGACATAATATAAAAATGACGACGGAGCAAAAACTTTCTTTTGCCAATAATCTCCAGAATAATTTCTTACATTTTCATTTAATAATGTTTCTGTATGTGCATAATCTGCTCCAGAAATTAAGATATCTGCAGAATAATTTCCCTTATCCGTTTTAATATTTTTAACTAAATTTCCTTCAGTTTCTATTTTTAAAACGTTTTCATTTAGTTGAAATTTAACTCCCAATTCAGTGGCTAATTTTTCCATTCCTTTTGCAACTGCATTAAAACCACCTTTTGGATACCAAGTTCCCATTCCAAAATCTGCGTGATTCATAAAATTATAAAAAGCAGGAGTTTCACTTGGTTTTGCACCTAAAAACAAAACGGGAAATTCCAAAATACTTCGCAGTTTGGGATTTTTAATATTTTTTCTAACCGTTTGCGAAATATTCTGAACAAAAAGTGGTAATCGTTTTGCAGTTTCCAAACTCACCAATTCTAAAATTGATTTTCCTGGATTATAAACCAAATCCTGCATTGCAATTTCATAATTCTTTTTTGCATCAGACATAAATTTTTGCAAATGTTTTCCACTTCCAGGTTCTACTTCTTCAAATTTTGCAATAATTTTTTCTGGTTCATCTGAAATATCGATGAAATCATTTTCACCAAAATAAACTCTATAAGCTGGTGAAAGTTTTTCCAATTCATAATAATCAGAAACTTTTTTACTGAAATCTGAGAAAAATTTTTCAAAAATATCCGGCATCCAATACCAACTTGGACCCATATCAAATTTAAAACCCTCTTTTTCCCACAAAGAAGCACGACCACCAATTTGTTCATTTTTTTCTAAAACAGTCACATCAAAACCTGCTTTTGCCATATAACATGCGGAAGCGAGAGAGGAAAAACCTGAACCAATAACAATGACTTTTTTCATATAATAATTAGCACAAAAATATACTATTTTTATTAATTTAGAAAATATTTTTACTACTTTTGTATAATAAAAATTAAATATATAAAATAATGGAAACTTTACCTTTAGATAAAAAAGCTATTCTCAATAAATATTCAGATTACATTTTGAGACACAACCATAGTCCAAAAAATATTTATTCATTTTGTGAAGATAATGAAATGTCTGAGAATGATTTCTATATTTTCTTCGCGAATTTTGAAGAAGTTGAAAAAGAATTTTTGGTGTATTTTTTTGAAGAAAGTTTATTTCTTTTAGGAGACGACTTAAATTACAGTCAAATGGATGATAAAACAAAATTATTAAGTTTATATTATACATATTTTGAGCAATTAACAATGAATAGAAGTTTAATTATGGTCATTTTAAAGAAAAAAAATCCTTTAGAAAGATTAAAAAAACTATCAAAGTTAAAAGTAATGTTTATAGATTTGATTAAAACTTTGAACATTGTTACAATGAGTAATGATTTAGAAAATTCAAAATTAGAAAAATTAGAAAAGTATAAAAATAAAGGAGTAGAAGAATTATTTTGGAATAATTTTCTAGTAACACTTAAATTTTGGATGGACGATACAAGTTCTTCATTTGAGAAAACTGATATTTTTATTGAAAAATCTGTAGAAGCAAGTTTCGAATTAATAAATACAAAACCATTGGAGAAACTTTTAGATTTTGGAAAATTTATTTGGAAAGAAAAAGTTGGAAAATTTTAATATGAAAACATTAGATAAAATCCCCACTTCAAAAATACAAAGAGCTTCCAAATTAATTTCTACTGGTGCAAAAGTTGGTGTGAATTATTTAAAATATTACGGCGATAAATTCACGAAAACCGAAGAAGAAGCTAAATTAAATTTAGATAAAAATAATGCAGAAGACATTTATGATAGTTTAAAAGAATTGAAAGGAAGTGCGTTAAAAGTGGCTCAAATGTTGAGTATGGAGAAAAATATTCTTCCAGAAGCTTATACTGAGAAATTTTCTTTGAGTCAGTTTTCTGTTCCACCATTATCTGCGCCTTTAGTTGCGAAAACTTTTAGAAAATATTTCGGAAAAAATCCGAGTGAAATATTTGATGAATTCAGTTTAGATTCTGTAAACGCGGCAAGTATCGGACAAGTTCACAAAGCTGAAAAAGATGGAAAAAAATTAGCAGTAAAAATTCAATATCCAGGAGTTTCTGAAAGTATTTCAACAGATTTAGCAATGGTAAAACCGATTGCCATTAAAATGTTTAATATTAAAGGAAAAGATTCTGATCAATATTTTAAAGAAGTAGAAAATAAATTATTGGAGGAAACAGATTATATCTTGGAAATAAAACAAAGCCAAGAAATTGCTGAGAAATGTAAAAATATAGAAAATTTAATATTTCCAAAATATTATCCAGAATATTCTAATGACAGAATTATTACTATGGATTGGATGAATGGAATTCCACTTTCTGAGTTCTCTAAACAAAATAAAAATCCAGAAATTACCAATAAAGTGGGACAAACTTTTTGGGATTTTTATATGTATCAAATGCATTATTTAAGAAAAGTTCATGCAGATCCGCATCCAGGAAATTTTTTAGTTTCTGAAAATGATGAATTAATTGCAATAGATTTTGGTTGTATGAAAGAGGTTCCCGAAGATTTTTATAAACCTTATTTTGAATTGGCGATTAAAGAAAATTTAGAAAATCCTGAGTTTTTTGAAAAGAAATTATTTGAGTTAGAAATTATCCGTGAAGATGATTCTCCAGAAGAGAGATTATTTTTTAAAGAAATCTTTAAAGAATTATTGGTCCTTTTTACAAAGCCTTTACAGAGCGAATATTTTGATTTTTCTAATGATAAATTTTTCAAAGATATTTCAGATTTAGGACAGAAATATGCAAAAAATACACAGATGAAAAATATGAATGGTAATCGTGGTTCAAAACATTTTATATATATTAACCGCACTTTTTTTGGATTATATAATTTAATGCACGAAATTGGCGCTAAAAATGTGAAAATTAATAATTATCTTTCCATAGAAAACTAAATAAAACAATCATGACCATAGATCTTATTATTGACTTACTTAAAGAAGCAAAAGAATTTGAAGAAAAAGTACATAAAGGAAATTGTACTGTAGAAGATTTTAGATTTTTTTTAAACGAAAAAGCGTATCAAAAAGAAAATCCCACACAATTGACGGATAAATATAGTTTGAATGTCAATGAATTGGAAAATGAAATTGCGAAACAAGTTATTCTTCTTGGAAGATATACAAAACAGCTTATTAGAAAAGGCTTAGAAAGTTTTCCAGATTTGGTAAATGAAGATTTCACTTATCTCTACAGATTGATGGATTATGATTCTCTAACTAAAACCCAATTAATTGAGAAAAATGCACACGAGAAACAAAGCGGTATTGAAATTATTAAAAGATTAACAAAACACGGTTTAGTTTCTGAAACGCCCGATGAAAATGATAAAAGAAGTGTGCGAATTTCTGTTACAGAAAAAGGCAGAAAAACTTTTAAAGAATCTATGAAAGACATTACTGTAGTTTCAAAAATTATGTGTGGAAATCTAAATAATGAAGAAAAAAAACAACTTTTAGATAGCTTGAAAAAGCTAAATATATTTCACAATACAATCTATACAAATAAAAAAACTGAGAGTTTAGAGGAATTGGAAGCATTAATATGAGTCAGAAAATAAATATCTTTTGGTTTCGCAGAGATTTGCGTTTAGATGATAATCACGCTCTTTTTGAAGCATTAAAATCTAATCTTAAAGTTTTACCAATCTTTATTTTTGATGATGAAATTCTCTCAAAACTGCCGTCGAAAAAAGATGCGCGCGTAGAATTTATTTTCCAAGAATTAGAAAATATTAATGAAATATTAAATAAAACAGGAAAAGGAATTCAATTTTTTCACGGTAAAGTTTCAGATATTTTTAAAAAATTATGTTCAGAATTTGATATTGAAAATATTTTCACAAATGAAGATTACGAACCACAAGCAATTGAGAGAGATTCTGATGTCGAGAAATTTTTAAAATCAAATAATATTGGATTTAAGGTTTTTAAAGATCAAGTTATTTTTCATAAAAATGAAATTTTAAAAGCAGATAAAACGCCTTATACTATTTTCACTCCTTATTCAAAAGTTTGGCTTGAAAATTTTCAAAAAAATTCAATAGAAAATTATCCATCAGAAAATCTTTTAGAACATTTATTCACTTTTATCCCAAAAAATTTTAGTTTAAAAGATATTGGATTTGAAAAAACAAATATCCAATTTCCATCTAATATTATTAAAGAAAACTTAATAAAAAACTATGATGAAAATCGCAATAATCCTTTTGCAGATCGAACTTCACGATTAAGCATTCATCTTAGATTTGGAACAAAAAGTATCCGGAAAGTTGTAAATGAAATTAAAAATTTAAATGAAGTTTTCTTAAAAGAATTAATCTGGAGAGAATTTTTTATGCAAATTTTATATCATTTTCCAAAAGTGGTTCACCAAAATTTTAAACCAAAATATGATGGAATTAAATGGTTAAATGGCAGCGAAAATTTAAAAAAATGGTGTGAAGGAAAAACTGGATTTCCTATTGTTGATGCAGGAATGCGACAATTAAATGAAACTGGTTTTATGCACAATCGCGTTCGAATGATTACGGCGAGTTTTCTCGTTAAAAATTTATTGATTGATTGGCGAATTGGAGAAGCATATTTTGCGGAAAAATTATTGGATTATGAATTGTCCTCCAATAACGGAAATTGGCAATGGGCAGCTGGAACTGGTTGTGATTCTGCGCCTTATTTTAGAATTTTTAATCCAACTTCTCAACAAGAAAAATTTGATAAAGATTTTAAATATATTAAAAAATGGATTCCAGAATTTGGAACAAATGATTACCCAAAACCAATGATAGATCATAAATTCGCACGCGAAAGAACTTTGAAAGCGTATAAATTAGCTTTGGATGAAAAGTAATTTAAACCAAAATTCTTAAACTTTTGGGATTTACGTGAACTTCAATTGGAGAAAATATTTCTTTATAATCTCCATCAATATGCCAAATTTTTGTATTGACAGAAAATTTAATTTCAGAAACAGAAATGTATTTTACAAAATTGTTTTCTTTTAATTTTCCAGAAAACATTTCGTAAGCAAAAATTGGCGCGTAATAAATAGGAAATTTCTTTACTAAAGCCACTTCAACCAAACCATCACATAAATCTGAGTTGGGAGAAATAAATGCATTGTTCCCAAATTGACGTGTATTTGCAAGGTTTATCATTAAATATTTTCCGTCATATTTAGAATATTTTTCTTGAAATTTCATCTCTACAGGTTTATATTTAAAAAAAGTTTTAAGCGTTACCTTTATATAATTCTTAAATCCGCGACTAGTTTCTTCAAATTTCTTTGCGACTTCTGCATCAAAACCTGTTCCCGAAACATTGATGGATAAAAGGTTGTTAATTGTAAATGTGTCAATTTCCTTAAAATTATTTTTTTGAATTTTATCTAAAAGTTCATCAATATTTTTATTGAAATTCACTTCTCGAGAAAATCCATTTCCAGAACCTGCAGGAAATCCACCCAAAATTTTACCGGTGTTTAATAATTTTTTTGCCACACTTGAAATTGTTCCGTCGCCACCAATTGCAATAAAAATATCTGTGGAATTAAAATTTTCATCAATAAATTTTTCAGTTCCAGCAACGGATACTGAAATATAAACCAAAGGATTTTCAACTTTTGATTTTAAATGATCTAAAAAAACTTGATAATTTTTTTTTGCAGAAAAAGGATTAATAATGAACGCAACTTTTTGCATTGTAAATCTTTAAATAAATAAAAAAAGGATGTTAATTGATTTCATTCTTTTAATTTTTTAGAAATTAATATGGTTTGGCAAATTTAATGTAAAAATTCTTCAATTAATTTGAAAAGTTTTTCCGGTTCTTCCACTTGCGGATTATGCCCTGATTTTTCAAACATTACAAACTTTGCTTGCGGACAATATTCTTTGTATTTCACCATCATAGAAGGAACTGCGACGCGATCATATCTTCCACCATAAATTAAAATAGGCATTTTTAAATTTTTTAAATCTTTGCGAAAGTCAAAACTTCCAATATCATTTCCCACGATAAAATCCCCATCTCTTCCAACCATTTGATAGTATAATTTTGAATTAAAAGAATTTGGATAAGGTTTGTAAGGTTTGGATTTTTTTGGTAAAAAATTATCAGGATTGTAAGAATATAAAAATCCATAGGGAACTTTTCCGTAAAGTTCTTGATGTTCTGGATCGCTAGAAACTGCGCCTTTTTCTCGAATTTTCATTAAATCAGACCAAACTTCAGGATAATTGGTTTCAATTTCATGATTGCTATTATCATCATTTTTTTGCCACATTAGATAACTGTGAAAAGTATCCGCAAGAATTAGATGATTAACATTTTGCGGAAATTTTAAAGCATAACCTTGTGCAACTAAACCGCCGTAAGAATGTCCCAAAACATTCAATTTATTAAGATGAAGTGCTTTTCTTAAACCTTCGATATCTTCAATATCTCGTGTTAAAGAATATTCTGTCACCACTTTTGCTGTATCGCTTTTTCCTCTTCCAAATCCATCAAAATAAATGATTTCATTATCTTTTGCTAAAGTATCAAAATCACGATAACCAAGATGAGTTCCGCCCGGTCCGCCTGGAATTATAATTAAAGGATCTCCTTTCCCAACTGTAACTACATAAAGTTTTGCACCATTTACAGTAATTAATTTTCCGTCTGTGTAACTATCGGGATAAGTTTGTGCAAAACTAGAAGTGAAAATAAATAGTAAAGTAAAAAGTGAAATTATTTTTTTCATATTAAAGATTTGATTGTAAAGTTGATAAAATTATTAGAATTAGAGAACAAATTTTTAAATAATTTCTCTTATTCTCGCTATTTAAAATTATTCTTTTAAAACTAACGTATGTCTTTTTGAATACTTTTTTAATGTAAATAATAGTTTTCTCCAAAAATTAAATCGATTCTGTATTTTTATTCCACAAAAAAAGAGAACCAAAATTGATTCTCTTTGCTTTGTAGCGGGGACACGACTCGAACGTGCGACCTCCGGGTTATGAGCCCGACGAGCTACCTACTGCTCTACCCCGCGTTATTGTGGTGCAAATATACAACAATAATTTATCGTTCCAAATTTTATTTAAAAATTCTCATTATTATTAAGAATTTAGTAAATTTACCTATGGCAAAAATCTTAAAAATTTATCCAGATAATCCACAAGAAAACTTACTTGATGAAGTAGTAAAAGTCTTAAAATCAGGCGGCTTAATTATTTATCCGTCGGACACTATTTATGCTTTAGGTTGTGATATTTTCAACTTAAAAGCGATGGAAAAATTAGCACAATTAAAATCTGTAAAGCTGGAAAAAGCACAATTTTCAGTAATTTGTAATGATTTGAGCCATCTTTCTTATTTCACAAGAGCTTTAGAAACTCCTGTTTTTCGTTTTTTAAAAAATCATTTACCCGGTCCTTTTACTTTTATTTTGGAAGCCAATAAAAATTTGCCGCTCGCTTATAAAGGAAAAAAAACAATTGGAATTCGTGTTCCAAATCATTCTGTTCCAAAAATAATTGTTGAGAAATTAGGACATCCAATTGCATCCACTTCCATTCGTGATGATGATGAAGTTTTGGAATATTCTACCGATCCAGAATTAATTGCCGAGAAATATGAAAATCTTGTAGATATTGTAATTGACAGCGGATATGGCGACAATATTGCCTCAACAATTGTTGATTTAACAAGCGGTGAACCAGAAATTATTCGGCAAGGAAAAGGAATTATTTAATAATTTTTCTTTCTTTATATTAATTCTCTCTTTTCTTTAAATTAAAACATAAAAATACTATTTATATTTTTTTAGTAAAAAACATTACTTAATTTAGATTTATAGTTGTAAATTACAATTCATAATTTATTTAAACTTTAGTAAAATTAATTAACTTTTATTCAAATGAAAATCATAAGTTCACCTGCAAAATTAATGAAATTGGAAAATGACAAAACTCCTTTGAGAACCACTTCCCCTAAATTTATTAAAGAAGCAGAACTCATTCACAAATATTTAAAACCAAAAACGCCAAAATATTTATCCGAATTAATGGAAATTTCACAAAAACTAGCAGATGAAAATTGGCAAAGAAATCAAATTTGGAAAGCAAAACCTTCTAAAAAAGAAAGTTCACAAGCTATTTATTCATTTAATGGTGAAGTTTATAAAGGTTTAGATGTTGCTTCTTTAGATGAAAAAGCGATGGAATATTTGCGAAAAAACTTCAGAATGATATCTGGTTTATACGGTTTATTGCGACCTTCAGACAACATTATGCCGTATCGTTTAGAAATGGGACGAAAATTTAAATTTGAAAAAAACAAAGATCTTTATTCCTTTTGGCGTGAAAAAATTACGAACGAATTAAAATCTGAACTTAAAAAAGATGAAATTTTATTAAACGTTGCAAGTAACGAATATGCGAAAGTTTTGGATAAAAAAAAATTAGAAAATCATCTTGTAAATGTAGAATTCAAAGAGATTCGGAATGGAAAACCAAAAACAATAGTAGTTTATACCAAACATGCACGCGGTTTATTAGCGAGATTTTGTGCTGAAACAAATGCTAAAAATTTAAATGATGTAAAAGCTTTTAATACAAATAAATATTTATTTGATGAAAAACTTTCCACTAAAAATAATTTAGTTTTTATAAGATAAATTTTCAATGAAATTAGAAGAAATAAAATCACTTTTTACTGAAAAACTTTCAGCGATTTACAATCCAAATGAAATTGCAGAGTTATTTAATATTTTCAGTCAGGAAATTTTGGGTTTATCTAAAATTGAAATGCGACGAAGATTATCTGAAACGCTTTCTGACGAACAGTTAAAGGAATTTTTTGATGTTTTACAACAGCTTAAAAGTGAAATTCCATACAAATATATTTTAGAAGAAACTGAATTTTTTGGTTTAAAATTTAAAGTTTCTTCTGCTGTTTTAATTCCACGTCCGGAAACAGAAGAATTGTTGGAATTTGCAATCAATAAAATTAAAATTTCGAGATACAAAGAACAAAACTCCAGTTTCAAAGTTTTGGATATTGGAACTGGAAGTGGAATTATTTCAATTATTTTAAAAAAGCATTTTCCCAAAGCAAACATTTTTGCAATTGATTTTTCTGAAACGGCTTTAGAAATTGCAAAAACAAATGCAAATACGCATAAAACAGAAATTAATTTTACTTGTACAGATTATTTAAATACAGATTTAGTTGAAAAATATGATATTATTATTTCTAATCCGCCATACATTGGAATTAATGAAGAGGCGGAAATTGAAGATTCAGTAAAAAACACGGAGCCACAAATGGCACTCTTCTCTCCTACTTCTGATGCTCTAATTTTTTATAAGAAAATAGCAAAAGACGCCGAAAAGAATTTAAACGCAAGCGGACAAATATTTTTGGAAATCAATCAGAAATTAGGAAAAGAAACTTTAGAATTATTTCAAAATTTTTCTCATTCAGAACTAATTAAAGATATTTCTGGAAATGATAGAATTATTTGGGTTGAAAAATAAAGTGTATTAAAAAGCCTTTCAAAAAAAATTGAAAGGCTTTTTAGTTTATTTCATATTGGTCACTTTATCTACAACGTAAACTGTATTTCCACGCCATGGAATTGTACCGTGATATTCTTTGTAATGCAAATCAAAACTTTTACCACTGTTGGATTCTAACTGTTTGAAAACGTCTTTATCTTCAATTGAAAATTCGAATTCATAACTTGTTAAATTGCCTGATTTGGTGTTATTTCCAAAACCTTGCTGAATTAATTTACCTTCGTAGGTTTTGAAAATGTTTCCTTTCTTCACAACGTAATTCAATTGTCCGGATTTTACGCCTTCACCAAAAACGAAAAAATATTTATACCAAATTGTTATTCCTCCAAAAAGGAAAATAATAAGTAAAGCCCAGATAATAAATTTTCTAAAACCGCTTTTCTTTTCTTGATAAATATCTTCAGACATTTTAATTTTTAATTAAAAGTAAACTATTTTTTTGAAATACTTCTACTAATTACAATTTTTTGAATCTCAGAAGTTCCTTCGTAAATTTGAGTGATTTTTGCATCTCGCATTAATCTTTCTACATGATATTCTTTTACATAACCATATCCACCGTGAATTTGAACGGCTTCAATTGTAGTATCCATCGCAACTTGAGAAGCGTAAAGTTTTGCTATTGCTCCACTTTCAGAGATATCTTTTCCTTCATCTTTTTCCGCTGCAGCTTTGTAGCAAAGCATTCTTGCAGCCATTACATTCACGTGCATATCGGCTAATTTAAAAGCGATTGCTTGATGATTGATAATCTCTGTACCAAAAGATTTTCTTTCTTTAGCATATTTTAAAGCCAATTCATAAGCGCCACTCGCAATTCCTAAAGCTTGAGAAGCAATACCAATTCTACCACCATTTAAAACAGCCATCGCAAATTTAAATCCAAAACCATCTTCACCAATTCTATTTTCTTTTGGAACTTTTACATCAGTAAACATTAAAGAACATGTGTCACTTCCACGAATTCCCAGTTTATCTTCTTTTTTTCCAACTGTAAAACCTTCCCAACCTTTTTCTACAATAAATGCATTTATACCTTTGTGTTTTTTTGATGCATCAGTTTGTGCCATTACAATATAAAAAGTAGCTGTAGAACCATTTGTTATCCAGTTTTTTGTGCCATTTAATAAATAATAATCGCCTTTATCTTCTGCAGTTGTCGCTTGTGAAGTAGCATCAGAACCAGCTTCTGGTTCACTTAATGCAAATGCACCAATTACTTCTCCACTTGCTAAAGGTTTTAAATATTTTTGTTTTTGCTCTTCATTACAAAATTTTTCTAAACCTGCACAAACCAAAGAATTATTTACAGACATTACTACTGCAGCTGAAGCATCAATTTTTGCAATTTCTTCGATTGCCAAAACGTAAGAAATACTATCCATTCCTGCGCCGCCGTATTTAGGATCAACCATCATTCCTAAAAATCCCATTTCTCCCATTTTATTTACTTGCTCTGTAGGAAATTTCTGATTTGTATCTCTTTCTATAACGCCTGGTAAAAGTTCAGAATGTGCAAAATCTCTTGCTGCTTGTTGAATCATCAACTGCTCTTCGGATAAATTAAAGTCCATAAAATAGTTTTATTGTTACGCTGTAAAATTACGGTTTTTAATAAAAATACTAAAACATTTTTATTTCTTGATTTATAAAGATAATTTTAATATTTTTACTTAATTCTTAAAATTAATGTAAATCTCATTTAAAAATAATAAACATGTCGATTACCAGACTTTTTGATTTCGCCCAAAACGCACTTGAAAAATATCCAAAGGATGATTTTTTAGTTACAAAAAAAAATGGTGAATGGAAAAAAACTTCCACTTCTGAATATATAAATCAGGGAGATAAAATCTCCCGTGGTTTATTAAAATTAGGTATAAAACCAGGCGATAAAATTGGTCTAATTTCTACTACAAACCGAACAGAATGGTGTATTATGGATTTGGGAATTTCACAAATTGGAGTTATTACAGTTCCCGTTTATCCAACAATTTCGGTAGATGATTATATTTATATTTTTAATGATGCGCAAATAAAATACTGTTTTGTTTCAGATAAAGAATTGTATGATAAATTGATTGATGTTCAAAAAGAAGTGAGTTCTTTAGTTGGAATCTTTTGTTTTGATGATGTTAAAGGCGCACCGAACTGGAAAGAAATTTTAGATTTAGGAACAGATGATGCAACCCAAGACGAAGTAGAAGATTTAAAAAAATCTATAAATGAAGAAGATTTAGCAACTTTAATTTATACTTCTGGAACTACAGGAAAACCGAAAGGAGTAATGCTTACACATAGAAATTTAGTGTCAAATGTTTTGGCTTCCAACTCTAGAATCCCACGTTTAAAAGTAGACTATACAGAATTGAAAGCGTTAAGTTTTCTCCCAATTTGCCACGTTTTTGAACGAATGATTTTTTATCTTTATAGTTATAATGGTTTTTCCATTTATTTTGCAGAAAGTATTGAAAAAATTGGCGATAATGTGCGTGAAGTGAAACCACAATACATGACTGTTGTTCCCCGATTAGTAGAAAAAGTTTATGACACCATTTATAATAAAGGAACTTCTTCGGGTGGACTAAAAGCTAAAATTTTTCTTTGGGCAGTTCAAATTGCTGAGAATTATGATATAACAAAACCTAAATCTTTTAAACATATAATTGCAGATAAATTAGTTTTTTCTAAATGGAGAGAAGGTTTAGGTGGAAATATTTTAACTTTAGTTTCCGGTTCTGCTGCTTTATCTAAAAGATTAAATACAATGTTTCACGCAGCGGGACTTCCAATTTTGGAAGGTTATGGTTTAACTGAAACTTCTCCTGTAATTTCTGTAAATAGTTTTGAAAAATTGAAACTTGGTTCTGTGGGAAAACCTTTAGAAAATCTTGACGTGAAAATTGCAGAAGACGGTGAAATTATTGTAAAAGGTCCTTCTGTAACAAAAGGTTATTTTAAAGCAGATGATAAAACTCAAGAAGCTTTTAATAAAGATGGTTATTTTATGACGGGCGATATAGGACATTTAGATGAAGATAATTTTCTATTTATTACCGATCGTAAAAAAGAAATGTTTAAAACCAGCGGTGGAAAGTATATTGCACCACAAGTGATAGAAAATGCAGCAAAAGCATCAAAATTTATTGAGCAAATAATGGTTGTAGGTGATGGTGAAAAAATGCCTTGCGCTTTAGTTCAACCTGCATTTGAAATGGTAAGAAATTGGGCTAAAATTAAAAATATTTCTGTGGGTGATTCTAATCAAGATATTTGTGACAGCCCAGAAATAAAAGCAAGGATTGAAAAAGAATTAGAGCAATATAATAGTCATTTAGGAAAATGGGAACAGATTAAAAGAATCGAATTAACGCCAGAAGTTTGGACGGTTGAAGATGGGTTACTCACTCCTACTCTAAAATTAAAACGAAAAGCGGTAAAAGAAAAATATCTTCATCTTTATAATAAAATGTACGGACATTCTTAAAATAAGTAATCAATAATTAATATAAAAATCCACGAAAAAATTAATTTTCGTGGATTTTTTTTAAACTTTTTACTTTCACCTTTTTACTTTGATTTGTAAATCTGTTCGTAATATTCTGTCGCCATTCTATCACTATTAAATTGATTTTTCACGTCGTTCATTGCATTTTTTACTACTTCACGCCATTTCTTTGTCTCATCGTAATACATAGGTAAAATTTGATTTTCTAAAACATCATAAAGATTATCCATATCAAATTGATCTTGGTCATAAATGCTTAAATTATTATAATCTGCAAGTGGCGTAACAAAGCAATTTTTACCATTTTTAGCAAATTCAGGAATCCAACCGTCGTCGGTAGAAAGATTTACCGAGCCATTCATAGAAGCGGTCATTCCAGATGTTCCAGAAGCTTCACGTGGAACTCTTGGATTATTTAACCATAAATCTGAACCTTGTTTTAAACTTTTACTCAAAGACAATTCATAGCCCGTAAGAACTGCCATATTTTTATAATTTTTACTTTCTTCTACTAAAGTATTAAAAGTAGAAATTGAAGAATAATCCATTGGATAGGGTTTTCCTGCCCAAATAATTTGTACGGGATATTTGGGATTATTCAAAAGTTTTTCAAAACGTTCTTTATCGTGTAAAAGCAAATCTGCTCTTTTGTAACCCGCAAAACGCCGTGCCCAAACTATGGTGAAAATATTAGGGTCAAAAAGATTGCCTGTTTGATTTGCTACAATTTTAAAAGTTCTTTTTTTCAAATGTTTTTTGCGATGATCAAAACCTTTATTATCTTTTTCTTCTTTAAATTTATATAAAGGATGATCCGCCCAATATTTAAATTCTTGCGCGTTTGTAATTGCTTTTATTTCGCAAATTTTTGGATATTTATTCCACATCAATCGAGAAACTTCACCGTGTAATTGTGAAACGCCATTAGAAATTCTTGACATTCTTAAAGCACAAAGTGAATGATTAAATCTATCATCATCTACACCTTCAATTGTTTTAACTTCTTCAATATTTAATCCTGAAAAATATGACATATCATGACAAAGATGAATATTGTGCTTTTCATTCCCTGCTTCTTCTGGCGTATGTGTGGTGAAAACCAATTTTTCTTTTACTTTTTCTTTATCACCATTATATTTTTCTAATAAATAAAATGCTGCAGGCAAACCATGCGCTTCATTAAGATGATAAACTTCTCTTTCAAAATTCATCATGTCTAAAAGTTTTGCACCACCTTTTCCCAATAAAATATATTGCGCTAATTTTGTAGATTCATTTGCGTCATACAAACGATGACAAATTGTTTTAGAAATATGATCATTTTCTGGTAAATCCGTACTTAAAAAAAACATTGGAGCCGTGTCAAAAGTTTCGGGTTTTAAGTAAAACGCTTTTACCCAAACTGGTGCACTATGAATTATAATTTGAAAAACTATTCCTGTATCTTCCAAGAAACTGTACATTTTTTTTGTCCAAGTTGGAAGTAAAGTTTGATCGTGATTTCTGCTTTGGTCATAATAACCAAATTTCCATAATATACCAATACCTATTAAGTCTTGTTTCAAGTTATAGGCGCTTCTCATGTGAGAACCCGCAAGAAAACCCAAACCGCCAGAATATATTTTTAAAGCTTGGTCTATGGCAAATTCCATAGAGAAATAAGCTACTTTTTCAGTAAATTCATTGTTGATGCTGTAAGGCATCTTATAATTTTTAAAATCCATTGATGATTATTAGTTTTTTAACGGGCACAAATATAATATTTTTAATTTTTTAGAGAATAAAATAACTTTATATCCTTTTAATTTAGATGGCTGTATTTCATAAAGCCCGTTAAAATAACACCTAATGCAACGATAACAATAAATAATATTACAAAAATAAAAACTAAAAATTCTGACCAAATGGTTCTTAAAATAATTGATTTTATACTCTTTCCGCTAAAAAATTGCAACATTGCCCATAGTATAAATCCAAAAATAATAAGGGAAAAAATAAAGGAAATATCATAATGAAAAATACTTTCTATTATCATAAATAAAAAATCTACTGCCATTGCAAAACTGGCTAAATAAGTAATTGAAACTAACCATTCAGGATAATTAATTTCATATTTCTTAAAACCTAAATAAAATCCAAACGCTATTGCTGGAATTAAAAATAAAATAGAAAAAGCGACGTGTTCTGAAAACCAATCTGCAATAGTTTTTAAATATTGGCTTAAAGCTTTTAAATCAATAAAATCAATTTCATTTTGTCCAACAATATTAATTATTTCTTTATTATTTTTTTCTCTAGGATTTAATATATAAGATAAACTAGAAATGGTACCTAAAATAATAAGTAACAAAACAGGTTTGAAATGCCTGATTCTTTTTCCCTCCAAATAATCACGTATCATGAAACCAGGCCGAATAAAAAGCTCTTTTAGAGTGTAAAAAATTCCACCATCAACATGAAAAATACTATGTTGAATCTCATGAATTAGAAAGTGAAAATTTATTCTATGCGTATTGGTTTCTTGCCCACAATTGTGGCAATATTTCTGATTTAATAGCAAATGTTGATCACAATTTTTGCAATATTCAGCGTTATGTTCCATAGTTTTTAGTTACTCAAAAATATAAAATTGCGATTAATTATTAAATATTTACATAAAAAAAAGTCCAAAAAAATTGGACTTTATATTAATAATTAAAACTATTTCTAATGGAAACAGGCAGTGTTTTTAAAATAATCTGAAAGAAATTTTATTTTTCCATTTTCATTAAAAGAAATTATGGTACAAATTTGATTGCTATAAATACCGCTTTTAGACATAAATCCTTTTGAAGTAGATTCATAAAAATACTTTTCATTCCCAAGATTAAAAATTTCACCTACATTCCATTCTAAATTTTCATATTTTCTAAAAATTGCACGGAAAAGTGCTAAAATGCGTCCTACTCCAACTATTTCACCAGCTGGTGGAATCCAGATTTTACTTTCTGTATTAAACCATTTTTCGAGATTTTTTATTTGAAGAGAGTTTAAATCCTTCATGAACTCTGTAACTTTACATTCCATAATGTGATGTACGATTTTGGGAAGAATTTAGTTTGCTTGATTTTTTAAACTTGCTATTCAAGTTTTAAGTTGTCAATAATACAACAATTCAACTGTTTTATGTTTATTTTTTAGAACTATTAATATAATGTTTTTAAATTAAATGCAAATCAATTTTTTGAAAGTTAAAACCAAAACATAATATATTTAATCTTTTTTTAAACTATTTATCTCTAATTTCACTAATTGTCAATAAATCTGTCACAAATATTTTGTGATAATCGAAACTCAAATAAACATATCCCTCCGTTCCCCAATCGGTTCCCCAAGAATTTTTTATAATAAAATTATCGCCATCTACTCCCACAATATTTACGGCGTGACCACCGTAATGTTTGTCATCAGAATCGGTTCGGATAAAATCAAAATCACTATTATTTTGAAAAATTTTATTAAAAAAATCTTTTCCATACAAACGAGTTCCCGCTGTTGCAGGAAATAATTTTCCAGTTTTTAAACTTTTTATTTGATAGCCACAATTATTTATTCCTACTGGATTTTTAGTTGAAACCACATTTTTTCTCCAACCTCCCATATATAAATGGTAAGAAACCGGAATGGTTTTGTAGGTTTTCAATAAATTAATTATAAATTTTGGATTTCTAATAGAATCGATCGGATAATTTTGTAGGGCATAAGAAGGAACAGTTTTTCTGGCTTTCGGAACATAATCTACCAACAAACTTACGGGACCAATATCGGCTTCTAAAATTACTTTTCGCAGTTTAATATCTTCTTTATTTATTTTATATTTAAAAGTGGGATTATAAGGTAACAATGCTTCTGGAAGAATTCCGTACTTCGGTAAAGTAGCAATATATTCTTTTAAATGAGCGCCTTCAAAGAAATCTTTGTACATATAATCTACCGTTTTCATACAAGCATAAATGTATTTTTCACTTACATCTGGATAAGAATTTGGTAAAACTTCTAGTGCACCTGCAATCGCAAAAGCAGTGCAAGTCCCTCTAAATCCTTGATTTTTAACAGGACTTTGTAAACTTCTGTAATCTATTTCTATAGTATTTTCTTGTGCAAAACTGACAAGACTTAAAAAAGATAAAATAAGAATGTTTAATTTTTTCATAACTCAATATTTTGTAATATCTCAAAAATACAACGCCAAAATCAAAAATAAAATAAGGCAAATGCCTTATGTTTTAATATTGAATAAATTTCAATATTTGCTAAAATCAATCGAGATGAAAAAATTATTCTGCTCATTTCTCTTAATATTCTATATTCTAAATTTTGCACAAATTTTACCAAAAATTACTTACCAAGATTTTGGTTGTGCAAAACCAGTTGCTAAAATTGAAATTATTTATTATTCTTTCCAAAATAAAATTGCAATAGATAAAAGAAAGGAAGTATGCATTTTTAATAAAGAAGGAAAAATTGAAAAAATTATTAGAGAAGATTATGATAATAATTCAAAATCAGAAATAAATTATTTTTATAAAAACAGTTTATTAGCGAAAGAAACACTTATTAACAAAGGAAATTCTACAGAAAATTATGATTTAAATTACATTTATAACAAAGAAAATAAATTGATTTCTACAGATTATAAATCGCAAGAATATAATGAAACTTATAATTATAAATACAAAGGCAAAAATTTAACAAAAGCAGTCGGTGAAAGTGATGGTGACAAATTTAATGAAGAATATTTTTACGATAAAAATAATAATCTATATAAACTAAAACGAACAGATTCTAGCGGTGATGAAAATTATTACACAACAATTCTTTATTTAAAAGGTGTTGAAATTGGCGGTTATTCTCAGGATTATGAATATCCATATTTCGTTTTTAAAAATAAAAAAACAGAAATAAATTATACTATTATTTCAGAAAAAGGAATAGAAAAATTAAAAAATTTAGAAAAGGATTTAGAAAAAGGAACTGCGCTTGATGGTGAAGATTTGAATAACCAAATCTATCAAATGGCAGAAAAGAAGGTAGATGCGGAATTTTCTTTTGGTAATTTTAATCTAATTAAAGACGGGACAATCGTCGCAAATGTAGATTTAGAAAAACACGGAAATAATCCAGAATTTATAAGTTTTAGAAAAATTTATTTCTCTGACGGAACAGAATTGGGGACCACAGATTTTGATATTTTCATTTACAATGAAATAAAATATTTATTAAAAAAATAAAATTATGAAAATCTATTTTAGAGAATTTTTTATTTTAATAATTTCATTTTTTACTTTTCAATTGTTTTCTGCAAATGCTGCACAACCAGGCGTTTGGAATGCAGGTGGAACAGTTTTTACAATGCTTTATCCTGAAGATTCTGCAACTTTTAAAAAAGTACAAATGCAAGAAGAAAAAATTTATATTCAACTTTACAAAGGTTACACAATAGTAAAAGGTTGGTATAAAATGAAAAATATCACTTCAGAATATTTAAATTTTAAAATGGGATATCCTGTAAATGGTATTTATTATGGCGGCGATTCATTTTTAAATGAAGTAAAATTAGATTCATTAAATCGTTTTCAAATTAAAACCGACGGACAATTTCTTCCTGTTTTAAAACAAAAAATTTCTGATAATACAACTGAAGTAATGCGAGGACTTGGTGGCAATTGGCTTTCTTGGAATATTGATTTTAAACCGCACCAAACCCGATTAGTTGAAGTATATTTTATTGTAAAAACCAATGATGCGAAACTTACAAAAGGTTACAATAAAAATAATTACAATGCTTTTATCTATCTTTTAGAATCGGGAAATGTTTGGAAAAATCCCATTAATAATGGTTTATTTTATATAGAATTGAAAGATGACTTAACTGAAAATGACATCAAAGGACTTTCAAAAGGTTTTAATTTTAAATGGAATTCTACAAAAAATATTCTTTACGGTTTCAAAAATAATTTTATTCCTACACCAAAAGACAATCTGGTTATAACTTATTTCAAAAACCAAGAAAATTTTAATTACCCCGAAATTTTAAAAAAAGAAAATCTTTTATTTCAAAATATTGAGCAATTTTCAAAAGTTGTAGAATATCAAAAATTTAATGAAAAAGCAAAAGAAAAAAATCCTTATGAGATCTCGGAAAGTATTTTGTCTTCCATAATTTCCATAATATTTGTTGGCATTTTACTTTCGCCATACTTTATCATCGGTATTATTTTTATTGTGACTATAATTTGGCTTTTCAAATATTTAAAAAAGAAAAAATCAAGAAATAATAATTAATTTTATTTAGTACAAAACGAAAAAATTTTAATGCAAAAGGAAAAAAAGATAATATGCTTTTTTAACTAATTCAAAAGTTTGCAAAAGCGGCATGAATAGATTTCTAATTTTGCAACCTTTCGAATTCCTAATTTTTCTGAATTAAGCTTTTGTTTCTTTTGCGGTTAAAAATATGCTCTTGTAATTTTTTTTATGTAGTAAATTAATTTTTCACGACAAACAATTATCAATTATATCTTAATCAATTTATGTTTTGTAAATTTGCATTTTGATAAAAACCCATCAATGTTCCAAAAATCCGCAGCTTATCACACTTTAGGATGCAAACTCAATTTTGCTGAAACTTCTACCATCGCAAGACAATTATCCGGAGCTGGTTACAAAAAAGTTAATTTTGATGAAGTTGCACAAGTTTATGTAATTAATACTTGTTCTGTTACAGAAAATGCAGACCGAGAATGTAAACTTCACGTAAAACGCGCATTGAAAGCAAATCCAGATGGTTTGGTAATTATTATTGGTTGTTATGCGCAACTTAAACCAGAAGAAATTTCTAAATTGGAAGGGGTTGATTTGGTTTTGGGAGCAAAAGAAAAATTTAATATTTTAAGTTATCTCGAAGATTTGCATAAAACTAAAAATCACGCTTTAGTACATTCTTGCGAAATTGAAGAAACAGATTTTTTCATTGGAAGTTATTCCATCGGCGACAGAACTCGTGCTTTTCTTAAAGTTCAAGATGGTTGCGATTATAAATGTACTTACTGCACAATTCCTTTAGCAAGAGGAATTTCCCGAAGTGATACTATTGAAAGCGTCATTAAAAACGCCAAAGAAATTGCAGAGAAAGGTATCAAAGAAATTGTTTTAACCGGCGTCAATATTGGTGATTACGGTAAAGGCGAATTTGGAAATAAAAAACACGAGCATACTTTTCTAGAATTAATTTCAAATTTAAATGAAGTAAAAGGCATTGAAAGAATTCGTATTTCTTCAATTGAACCTAATTTATTAACCGATGAATGCATTGATTTGGTCGCAAAAAGTGAGCGATTTGTTCCACATTTTCACATTCCTTTACAATCTGGAAGTGATGATTTATTAAAGAAAATGAAACGCCGATATTTGACTCAATTATATCAAAATAGAGTTTACAAAATTAGAGAAGTTTTACCAGAAGCGTGCATCGGAGTGGATGTTATTGTAGGTTTTCCTGGTGAAAGTGAAACACATTTTATTGAAACTTATAATTTTTTAAATCAACTTCCAATCAGTTATTTACACGTTTTTACTTATTCTGAAAGAGAAAATACTGAAGCTGCTTTAATGGAAAATCCAGTTCCAATTCCTGAGAGAAAACGTCGTAATAAAATGCTACGAATTTTATCAGAAAAAAAGAAAATGGCTTTTTACCAAACACAGTTAGGAAAGACTTTGCCCGTTCTTTGGGAACACGAAAATAAAAATGGATTTATGTTCGGTTTTACTGAAAATTATGTTCGTGTACAAAAACCTTTTGATGAAAATTCTATCAATAAAATTGAAGAATTAGAATTAAATAAAATAGAAAATGATGGAACAGTTTCGGTTAATTTTAGCTTTTCAAAATTTTTAGAAAACGCTTAGTTTTAGATAGAAAATTTCTGCAAATCTTATTCAAAAAATCTATTTCCTTATTTCTCTATAATGGATTATTAAAAACTTAAGCAAACCTCAAATTATAAGATTTTATTTAAACAAAGTATATTTTTAAAACATTTTCATTAAAGGTTCAATTCTTTTGGTCAATTAATGCAAAAAGTTCTATATTTAAATATTGTAGTAATTTTGTTAAAATTTAAAAAATGAGAAATAAATTTTTGATTTGGGGTGCAGTTCTTGTAATTTTTACCTTAATTATTTCACTTCTAATTAAAACCCATTATTGGATTCCAATTTTATTATTTTGTATCTATTTGGTGGGACTTTATAATGTTACTCAAAGTAAACATGCTATATTGCGTAACTTCCCTGTTTTAGGATATTTCAGATATTTCTTTGAAGAAATTTCGCCTGAAATGCAACAGTATTTTATTGAGCGTGAAACTGACGGAAAACCTTTCCCCAGAAATCAAAGATCGGCAGCTTATAGACGTGCAAAAAATTTGAGCGACACTGTACCTTTTGGAACTCAATTGGAAATAAACCAAAGAAAATACGAAGGTTTAAAACATTCCATTTATGCAAAAAGTCCGTCGGAAGAATTGCCTCGCGTTTTGGTGGGAAATGAACAATGTTCACAACCTTATGACGCTTCACTATTTAATATTTCTGCAATGAGTTTTGGTTCTTTGAGTGATCGAGCTGTAGTTTCTTTAAATCGTGGTGCAAAAAAAGGAAATTTTTATCACAATACTGGAGAAGGTGGAATTTCACCTTATCATTTAGAAGGCGGCGGCGATATTTGTTGGCAAATAGGAACTGGATATTTTGGTTGCAGAAATGAAGACGGGACTTTTTCACCAGAAACTTTTAAGAAAAACGCGACTTTACCTGTTGTGAAAATGATTGAAATTAAATTATCACAAGGCGCAAAACCTGGTCATGGTGGAGTTTTACCCGGTGTAAAAAACACAGAAGAAATTGCAAAAATTAGACACGTAAAACCCGGAGTAACTATTCTTTCTCCTCCTGGTCATTCTTCTTTTTCTGATGCAGCTGGATTATTAAAATTTGTAGTTCAACTTCGTGAATTGAGTGGAGGAAAACCCGTCGGTTTTAAATTATGTATCGGAAATACTGAAGAATTTGAAGAAATTTGTGAACAAATGAATGTTCTGAAAATTTATCCGGATTTCATAACTATAGATGGCGCAGAAGGAGGAACTGGAGCTGCACCACCAGAATTTTCTGACGGAGTTGGAATGCCTCTTGAACCTGCTTTGATTTTTGTGAATAATACTTTAAAAGCATTTAATGTTCGTAAAAAAATTCGAATTATTGCAAGTGGAAAAGTTTTAACTTCATTAGATATTTTAAGAGCCGTCGCGATGGGTGCAGATATGTGTAATAATGCGCGTGGTTTTATGTTTGCTTTGGGATGTATTCAAGCTTTGAGATGCAACACAAATACTTGTCCAACCGGAGTTGCGACACAAGATAAAATGTTAATAAAAGGTTTGGATGTGAATGATAAAAGTGAAAGGGTTTTTCATTTCCACAAAAACACTTTACACACTTGCAATGAATTAATTGCAGCAGCTGGATTACATTCTTATAGTGAAATAGATGCTGGTATTTTTATGCGAGGTGATGAATTTGAACATCTCTCAGATACTTATTTTCCAAATATTCTTACTGGAGCAAAAAGATAAAAAAAATCCGATTCGTAATGTACGAATCGGATTTTTTTTTAAGAATTAAAATGTTTTTTCACATGTTCTAAAAAGTGTTCTTCACTCATTGGTTGATCAGTAGCGAGCGTTATTTTTAGATTTTTAAACTGTGCCGTATCTTCTAAATGATGTTTAAACTGCTCTTGAATATCGCCTGTTCCCGTTAAATAAAGTTCTTCTGTATTGGCTATCAAACTTTCTAAATCTTTGAAAAACTTTGCAGTATTAGTTTGCTCTGCATTATTTGCATGTTTTTCACTAGTATTTCCACCTTGTACAATTCTTTTTACTGGTTCACAAACAAAAAATTTAAAAGCATTTTCTATATCGTGATTTTTTACAACGGTTGCATTTTCTGTATCCATCCAGATTCCTGCTAATTTTTTTTCTGACATAATAATTTATTTTCTAATCATTATTCAAGAATGATGCAAAGCTCCCGTTAATGGATGTTAAACTTTAAAGTATATTTTTTTAATTATTTCCCGATAATAAATACAGCGGGAATTTTATGAAGATTTGGTTTTTCTTTTTGCCAATTTTTCACGGTTAAAGTTTTGATTAATTCGTCAGTTGGATGATTAATATTTGCAGCAATACAAAGTTTCGTTTGTGGAGAAAGATATTTACACAAATCCTCAAATAAAGACATATTTCTGTAAGGCGTTTCCATAAAAATTTGTGTAAAACCTGTTTTATTAACGAGGTTTTCCATTAAATTTATTTTTGATTTTCGCTCTGATTTTTCTATTGCTAAATAACCATTAAAAGTAAATTCTTGTCCATTAAAACCACTCGCAATCAAAGCCAAAACGAAAGAACTTGGTCCATTTACCGGAATAACTTTGATGTTATTTTCATGGCAAAATTTCACCATAATATTTCCAGGATCACCGATGCAAGCTAAACCTGCATCTGAAAGCAAACCGAAATCTACTCCACTTTTCAACAATTTTTGAGCTTCTTCTAAATCCGAAGTTTCAGAATATTTATCTACAATAAATAATTTTAAATCTGCTTGTTTTTTGTCTGGACAAAAATATTTAATGATTTTTCTTGCCGGTTTTTCATTTTCCACAAAAAAATAATCGGTTCTTAAAATATATTCTGAAATAATGGGCGCAAAATAATCTTTTGGCGTTTCAGGAGAAAGATAAGCGGGAATTAGGAAAAGCATATTTTAAGATGTAAAGTTGTTGAGTTGTAAAGTTTTGAAGTCGTTTGAACTTTGAATTTCAAATAGATTTTAAAATATCGTTTAATTTTTTTTGTAAAATTACAACTTTTGGAACTTTATGACTTTATGACTTTACAACTTCACGACTAATCCTTTCACAAGCTTCATCCAAAAGCTGAAACACATTTTCAAAATCATCTGCATTTCCCCAATAAGGATCCGGAACTTCTGCGTCATTTAAAATTAAAGAAATTTTCTGAAGTTGTTCTTCATTTTTGGCTAGAGATTTTACGTCTTTTAAATTATTTCTATCCATACAAAAAATTAAATCAAAATCTTCTAAATCCTTTGATTGCAAATGTTTGGATTTTTGATTAGAAATATCAATTCCGTGCTTTTTAGCGACATTTATTGAGCGAGAATCTGGTGCTTTTCCTTGGTGCATATCAATTGTTCCCGCAGATTCTACAATAAAATCAGAAGATAATTTTGATTTTAAAATTCCTTCCGCTAAAGGACTTCTACAAATATTTCCAAGACAAACCATTAGAATTTTCATATTTTTTTAGTAATTAAGTTTTGGGAATTAGGTTTTAGTATATTAAATTAAAAAAGAGATTAAAGTCATAATCTCTTTTAAATTGTATAAATTATTTCGGTAGCAAAGAAAATTGAGGTTTAAAAATCTAATTCCTAAAACCTATTAACTAAATTCTATTTTTTAATTTTCTCTGATAAATCTTTCAAATATTTTTTAATTTCTTTATCCATTTTTCCTACATCTCGGATGGTGTCACAAGCATACATTACTGTTGAGTGGTCTTTTCCACCCATTTCCTCTCCAATTTTTGAAAATGTAGCATTAGTTAATTCTTTGGAAAAATACATCGCCAATTGTCTTGGTAAAGCGATTTCTCTTTTTCTAGTTTTAGATAAAAGTTGCTCTCTTTTAATTCCAAAATATTCACAAACCACATCTTGAATATACGGAATATTAATGATTTTTTTCTGATTGCAAGCAATTTTTGAAATGGTATCTTTTAATAATTCTAAACTCAATTCTGATTTATAAATTGTAGAATAAGCAATTACAGAATTAATAATCCCAATTAATTCCCGAACATTGGTTTTAGCTTCTGCAGCTAAAAAATCCAACATATCATCGGTTAAAACAATTCCATCACGACTTAAACGATCTACAATTATTTTTCTTCTTGTATCAAAATCTGGAGATTTTATTTCTGCAGAAAGTCCCCATTTAAAACGAGAAACAATTCTTTCTTGAATATCCATTATGTCAACTGCAGCTTTATCTGAAGTTAAAATAATCTGTTTTCCATTTTGGTGTAAAAAATCAAAAATATGGAAGAAACTGTCTTGTGTTGCAGATTTTCCAGATAAAAACTGAATATCATCAATTATCAAAACATCTACCATTTGATAGAAATTTGAAAATTCTGTTTGTTTTCTTGCTTTTGCCGCAGAAATAAATTGTTGAATAAATTTTTCTGAAGATAAATAAAGAACCACTTTTTCTGGGAAAGAAGCTTTTACTTCTAAACCAATTGCATGACCTAAATGAGTTTTTCCAACTCCATAACCGCCATGTAAAAATAATGGATTAAAAGCTGTAGAACCAGGTCTTTTTGCAATGGAACGAGCGACAGTTGCCGCAAATTTATTACTTTCTCCTTCCACATAATTTTCAAAAGAAAAATCTGCTTTTAGGTTAGAATTAATTTCCACCTTTTTCATTCCTGGAATAGCAAACGGATTTACTAAATTACCAGAAACTGCAGTGGGACGTGTTTGTTGTACTTTTGGAGAAGAAGTTGTTTTTCCTTTTAAGTTTAAAGTAATGGCTTTTTCTTCACCGCGTGGATTATTTTCCATCACAGAATACCAAAGTTTTACGCCTTTTCCAATATTTTTTTTCAAAGCTGCAGAAAGCAATGATAAATAATTATCTTCTATATATTCTTTATAAAAATCGCTTGGAACTAAAAGTGTTAAATTAAAGTTTTCTAAAGACAAAGGAGTAACTTTATCAAACAATAAATTGAATGAATTTTCTAATTTTTTTAAATCCGCATGGTCTTCCGCAGCATTGAGATTGTCCCTCATAAATTGAAGGCATTTTTCCCAAATTAAGTCTAGATTTTCATTCATGTTTTTACAAAGAAGTGCAAGTTTTTTGGTTAAGTTTTGTGAGAAGACAAATATGATAAATTTTAATTATAAAAAAAATATTTGTTCTATTGATTATTTAAAAATATATTTGTATGTCTTGTTTAATACTTTAATATGATACACACAACTTACACATTACGAGTTCGTTACGCTGAAACAGATCCCATGAAATACGTCTATTACGGCAACTACGCTACTTATTTTGAAGCAGCCCGTGTAGAACTTTTTCGCAGTCTCGGTCGCTCTTATGAAGAGATAGAAAAGCTGGGTTTTTGGTTGCCCGTTTCGGAGTATCAGATAAAATATTTAAAGCCTGCTTTTTATGATGAAATTTTAGAAATTCATACTTTTATTAAAAAAATTCCGGGGGTTAGAATTGAATTTGAATATGAAATTTATAACCCCAAAAAAGAAAAAATAACTGAAGCAAAAACCACTTTATATTTCTTAAATTCTAAAACTCAAAAGATTTGCAATTGTCCAGATTTTTTGATGGAACTTATTAAACCTTATTTCTGAAAAAGTGATAAGTTATGAATTATAAATTTGTGTTATAATTCCGTTCCACTTTCAATTTCGTAAGGTTCTTTTCCCAATTCAAAAATCCTAGTTGATTGTGGACCTTCAACCGTCACTTTATTATTTATTTTTCTAATCCAGTTTCCTTCTCGCAAACCAATAACTTTCGTGTTATTTTGAGTAAGAAATTCTTTAATTCTAGTTTCTCTGGTTTCCCCATTGTGTTTTATTTCTGGATTTGGATCTAAATAATGTGGATTTAAATTAAACGGAACTAATTCCATACAATCAAAACTTGGTGGATAAACAATTGGCATATCATTCGTAGTTTTCATATTTTTTCCACCGATATTACTTCCAGCGCTTGTTCCTAAATAAGGCTTTCCACTTTCTATATTATATTTTAAAATATTCATTAGACTTAATTCGTGCAAAGTTTTTACTAAAAGAAAAGTATTTCCTCCGCCTGTAAAAAAGGCTTTCGCAGAATTGATAGCTTCAGTTTTATCTTCAAATTCGTGAAGTCCTCTTACTTTAATATTTAGTTTTCCGAAAAATTCTGAAACTTTTGCGGTGTAATCTTCATGAGAAATTCCACCGGGACGCGCAAATGGAACAAATAAAATTTCATCAATGTTTACAAATAAATTTTTTATTTCTTCAGTTAAATATTCTAAATAATTACCGCCAAAAAGCGTGGAAGTTGAAGCGAGAAGTACATTCATTTTTTAGGTTTTAGGTTTTAGGTTTTAGGTTTTAGGTTTTAGGTTTTAGGTTTTAGGTTTTAGCAAAATTAGTTTTTTGGTTTTTATTTTAATCAAATTATTTCTTATTTAAAACATAATATTTATGTTGAAAGAAAAAATGAAACTTCGATTTAGCCCAGATTGAACGAAAATCCCCGCTGCGGCGGGATTGTAGAGAAAGCTGGACGAGGAGTGGAACAATAAAATCAACTTGTTGCTCCTAAAAAATTGCATTATCTTTGCGTAATCTAAAAATATAAACATGAAATTTTTTATTGACACTGCAAATTTAGACCAGATAAGAGAAGCTCAAGATTTGGGAATTTTGGATGGCGTTACAACAAATCCTTCACTTATGGCGAAAGAAGGAATTAGCGGAAAAGACGCTATAAATGCGCATTACAAAACAATTTGCGAAATTGTAGATGGTGATATTTCTGCAGAAGTTCTTTCTACAACTTATGAGGAAATGATTGCAGAAGGTGAAGAATTAGCAAAAATTCATAAAAATATTGTGGTGAAAATACCAATGATAAAAGATGGTGTAAAAGCCATGAAATATTTTGCTGACAAAGGAATCAGAACGAATTGTACTTTGATTTTTTCTGCAGGACAAGCTTTAATTGCAGCAAAAGCAGGCGCAAGTTATGTGTCTCCATTTTTGGGAAGATTAGACGATATCTCTGTGGACGGAATGAATTTAATAGAAGAAATTAGAATTATTTTTGATAATTATTTATTTGATTGCGAAATTCTTGCTGCATCAATTCGTTCTCCAATGCATATCATTAATTGTGCAAAATTAGGAGCCGATGTTGTTACTTCTCCTCTACCTTCCATTTTAAATTTAATGAATCATCCATTGACTGATAAAGGTTTGGCGCAGTTTGTAGAAGATGCGAAAAAGATGAAGTAAAAAGACTCTTCGACAAGCCGAGAGTGACAATACAAAAAAATTTAATAAAAAATCCTGAAAATAATTTTTCAGGATTTTTTGGTTTTTGGGATTTTGGTTTTCTTATTTTGTTCTGATTCTTATTTCATTAAAAGATTTTCCATTTTTTGTATTTCTTTTAATATTTTCGGTTTTTATAGAATCTCTATTTAGTTTATCTAAATCTGTCTGTGTTGCTACTTTTCCATTAATTATGATTTTATCAAATTGAGTTGGAGTAATTTCCAACGGTGAATCTTTAGTAGTAATAAAAATAATTCCACCATTTTTATCATTTGGATCTTTTTTTACATTTATAGATTTTATATTATTTGGAAGAATTTCTTTCCACTTAGAACCTTCCATCAATTTTCCATCAACATAATATTTTACGTTTGAATTGTCTAAAATAGTTTTTGGATAAGCTTTAACATTTACAATCCAAGGATTATTTTGTTTCGGATTTGCATTTGAATTAAGGCGTTCTATTGCTACAGTTTTAGTTAAATCTTGGTTTTCGACTTTTACTTTTTCTGCTTCCGCATTAAATTTCTGTTGATCTACTAAAGTTTTTAATTTTAGTGCTTCATTTACTTTTTCTAAATTTTCTGTTTTTTGTGCATAAAAGAACTTAATTGGATTTGCAGTATCCATCGCAGAAACACCAGAACCAAAAGTATATTTTTCATTTCCAAAATATTTCTTAAAATAATTCTCATATTCAACTTTAGAAACTTTTTTATTGTCAATGAAAAATTGATTTGATGTTGCTGAATTTTCAATAGCAGTTTTAAAAGGTTTATTAACATCCGAAATACTTAATTGAGTTGTAAAAGAAAATTCTCCAACCTTAAAGTTATCTTCTGTATTTTTTTTAGAAGTAGTTGCTGATTTTTTTTGTTCTTCTTTTTTTATCAATTTCTCATCATAAACTCGTCCAAATGCTACGTTTTTATCATCAAATTTAATAGCAGAAAAAACAGTTTTTTTAATCTTATTTTTACTACTTGCATCTACTAAAAATCCTATTTCTTTATTTGCTTTATTCAGTTTATAATACTTTAAAAATTCTGCTTTTTTTACTTTCTTTTCACCAATCATAAAAATGTCATCATTTGAAGATTCTTTGATTTTATCTTCAAAACTAATTTTATTATCGATATCCATTTTAGCGTTTATTTCAGCTTTAACAGTATCTTGCTTTATCGTATCATTTTTAATTTGTAAAATTGCATTCGCAATTTCAATATTAGATTTCTTAATTTCCCTATTTTCCGCTTTTACCATATAAGCGAAAACCAAACTGAAAAGCAACGGCAAAGCCAAAACTTTTCGCCAATAACTGAATTTTGTATTTGATTTTTTTAACATTGTAATTCTTTTTTTAAGATTTGAATTGAGAAACGGACTTGTTCCTGCTAAAACACTTCCTGAAAAATGCGTCTCCAAAAGCATTTGCGCAAAAGCTTTTGTGTCAGAATTTTTTAAGGCTTTTTTATCTGCGAGATATTCGTGGATTAGATTGATTTCTTTTTTAATTAAATAAAAAATAGGATTAAACCAAAAAAAGGCAGTCAAAATTTCTATTAAAATTTTATCGTAAGAATGTTTTTGCTCAATATGAACCATTTCATGTTTCAGGATTTGTTTTCCTAAATCTGATTGGATTAAAATACTGTTTTTCCAAAATAAATTTTTGAAAAATGAAAACGGTGCATTCTCTAAATTGGTGTTGTAAAAGGAAATCCCTTCATAATTTTCTTGCGGAAATTCTTTTTTAAACTGATTAATTTTAAATAAAGCCAAGCCAAATTTCCCTATAAAAAAGACAGAAACCAAAGCAATAATTGCAAAAATAATTTGATAATAATTGAAATCATTAGTAGAGATTTTAGCGGAATTTGTAGTTTGGAATTGATTTAATAATTTGAAGATATCTTGATTAACATCTATAGTAAAATAATTGACTTTTAATAATGGTAAAAGTAAACTTACCAATAAAGTTGCGAGCAAATAAAAGCGATTATAATGATGAAATGTTTTGTCTTTCAAGAAGATTCGATAATATAGAAACATGGCGCCAGAACACAAAACTACTTTTAAAAAGTAAAAAAATAATTGTTCCATTAGTCTTTGGTTTTAAGTTCGTTTAACAATAATTCTAAATCTTCAATGCTCATTTCTTTTCTATCCACTAAAAATGAAACGACATTTTTATAAGATCCATCAAAATAATTATTGATAAGTTGATTGATAGTTTTTCCGCTGTATTGTTCTTTTGAAACTTTTGGAAAATATTCATGTTGTCTGCCGAAAACTTTAAAATCTACAAAATCTTTTTCTTGCAAAACTTTTAAAATGGTAGAAACTGTGTTTGTGTGCGGTTTTGGTTCTGGGAATAATTCTAAAATATCTTTTAAAAAGGCTTTTTTTAAATCCCACAGAAACTGCATCACTTGTTCTTCTGCTTTTGTTAAACTTTGAATTTTCATATGGAGTTATTTATTCTTCAAAAGGTCATATGCAATCGCTTAAAGTCATGACTATTTATTTGCATAAGTTTCAGTGGCGATCCATATCACTATTTAATTAGTGATACAAATATAGAAATTAAATTTTATTCTACAACTATTTTTATAGTTATTAAATAAAACTTTTGTAAGTAATTGATTTTTAAGTAAAAAAAATTAGAATTTTTTATTTCAAAAGATCAAGTTCTAAATAATTATTTTGTTTCTCAATTTGTACTTTCGCGTTTTTCTCACGATTTCTTAGCATTTCAGAATTTGATAATATTTTACCTGTAGAATCTTTCATTACAAATTTTACATTTGGATCAGAAAGTTGCATTCTAAAACCTTTTACAGGATCTTTTCTGTAAGCTAAAATTACTTTTTTATATTGCTTTTCATTAATATTAACTAATGGATTATAGCGTTCTTTGTGCGCATAACTTTTCCAAATTTCATTAGAATTTAAATTTTTTACGCCTTTCAATTCCATACTATGAGAATTAGTTTCGTCTGAAATTTTTACAATTAAACCCGGTAAACCATGAAATTTATAAGGTCCATCTGGAAATGGAATTTCTGTACTAAACCAAGCAATCCATTTTCTACCAAACATTTCCAAAGTTGCTTTTTGCACTTCCCAACTTCCTATTTTATCTTTTTCGGGTGAAATTTTCCAATTCATTTCTCGGTCATCATTCACTTTATACTCGTCAGTTTCTACCGTATTAAAATAAAAAATATTAAAATCTGGATACGATTTTTCTACTACATATCTCACCACTCCTTTTATCCCAATATTTGGAAATTTAAAATTATTCGAATGATTTGCTTCTTGCTCTTTAAAAGCTGCTTCTACAAGAGAATCTCTCACAAAAACATTTCTACTGTAATATTTTGAACCTTTTTCTGCAAGATCAAGATACATTTGTTCTGTTTCTACTTTGTCTTTTTGGGTAGAATCTGTGACAAATTTATAATCATAAATAAACCTTTTATTTTGGCTAAAAAATAAGTTTGAAAATAAAATGAATGTGAAAATTATATATTTCATAGATTAATTTTAAATTAAATTTAAGATTTTAAAAGGTCTATTTCAATTAAATTATTGTCTTTTGCATTATTTTCTTTTGCTCTTATTTCAATTTTTTTAATAAAATCTGCAGTAGAAATTTCAGAGCCATTTTGATCTTTCATATTACCAATCATTCCGCTGGAAATCATTTGTCTCATAGTTTTTGCAGGATCATTTCTATTTTCTAAAAATAATTTCTGATATTGCTTTTCATCAATAGAAATTGTTTTCTGTGGAGAATTAAATTCTGAAGGTTTTGCTTCAGCTTCTTTAAATTTTGAAACACCTTTTAAATCAAACTGATGCGTTTTAGAATTATCTTCCATTTTTACAATTAAACCAGGAAGTCCGTGGAATTTGTATGGTCCATCTTGAAATGGCAACTCCGTAGAAAACCAAGCCGTCCATTTTCTGCCACCAAATTCTGTGGTTGCTTTTTGGGTTTCCCAATTGTCTATTTTTTCTTTTTCTGGTAGAATTTTCCAAATTATTGGTCTGTCGTCAGAAACTTTAAAAACATCTCTTCCTATTCTGGTTTCCATTGAAACTTCATATTTTGGATATGTTTTGAATATTTTATTTCTGAAACTTCCTTTATTAGATTGTGGTGCAGCAATTACATTCATTCCACCCGTTGTTTTTATTTGTTTTTCATAAAGAGCCATCATTGTAGAATCTTGTACAAAAACATCTCTGCTGTAAAATTTAGAACCCTCTTTATTTATATCCAAATACATCAATTCTTTATTAATATTTGTTTTATTTAATGTGTCTTTTATATAAGTATAATTATAAATAAAACGTTGGTTTTGCGCAGAAAATAATGCGGTTGCAAAAAGAAAGATGGTGAAGAATTTTTTCATATTTTTTAAAATTAAATTTTAGTATCACTATTTATTTAGTTAAACAAATATAGAATTTAATTTTAAAAGGAAAAATTAATTTTTGAGAATTGAATATAAATTAAAAAAGCCAGTTTAAAACCAGCTTTTATTTTTTTTAATTTGGATATGATGATCTGCCTTAAATTTAGGTGTTAAATATGGGTAAATTTCGGTATAAGGAAGAACAAGATTAACAACTCCAACTACATATGGTGCAATTTCGTATTGTCCATAAACGAAATGCAAACTATTTTCATCAAAATAAAAATTCTCATTTAATGGAATACTTTTATCAAATAACATATCTATATTATAGTTTTTATTTTTTAAAAATGCTTTCAACATTATGGGATTCCAAATTTTAGGATCTGTAGTTGTGACAACATCACGAAGTTGTAAAGTGGTGTTACTTTGCAAATCAAAATTTTTATACAATTCATAATAATAGCCGTGTGCACCGCCAGAAAAACCGTCTCCTGAATAGATTATAGTCAAAAATCTTTCACCTTTTTGGAAAATGCTCATATCAGAATTTTGATTCCAAGTTTGTTTATATTCACCGGGATAATCTTTTAATGCTTTTGTATTTTCATCAAAATATTCCTTCATTTTTTTATTTAAAGCAAATTCAAGTTCTGATTTTGAATAATTAAATAGATTTAATTTCTCAGGAGAATAAATACTATCTAACAATTTTTTATTTGTCAAAGTAGGAAAAACTAAAACTGTTGCATTAAAATCGGCAGTTATCACTTTGTTCAAAGCTAAAGAATCATGAATATTTAAACTATCTATAGTAAATTCTTGTGTTTTAATTTCAGTATTATCTTTATTTGATTTTATAATTGTTTTTTCTATTTTCTTGCAGCTTAGAAGTGTAGTCGCTAAAAATACTGCGATGATATATTTTTTCATTTTAATAAATTTTAATCATATATAACAAAAAACAGTCCTAAAACTAGGACTGTACACAAAATATTAAAATTTTATGTTTTAAAAAATTATTATACGTCAATTTTCGCATATTTAGCATTTCTTTCAATGAAATCTCTTCTTGGTGGAACTTCATCGCCCATCAACATTGAGAAAACATTATCTGCTTCTACTGCATTTTCAATTGTTACTTGTTTTAAAATTCTATTTTCAGGATTTAAAGTTGTGTCCCAAAGTTGTTCAGGATTCATTTCTCCTAGACCTTTGTAACGCTGTACTTCTACACCTTTTCCGTCTGCTGAAAGTTTAAAAGTTTCTTCTTCTCTTTCTTTTTCATTCCAAGTATAAACTTTTTTGTTTCCTTTTTTTAATAAATAAAGTGGTGGAGAAGCAATATAAATGTATCCGTTTTCAATTAATTCTTTCATATATCTAAAGAAGAAAGTTAAAATTAATGTGGAGATATGAGAACCATCTATATCTGCATCGGTCATAATCACAATTTTGTGATAACGTAGTTTATTTATATTTAAAGCTTTAGAGTCTTCTTCCGTTCCTACAGTTACACCAAGTGCGGTATAAATATTTTTAATTTCTTCATTATCATAAACTTTATGAAGCATTGCTTTTTCAACATTCAAAATTTTCCCACGCAATGGTAAAATTGCTTGAAACATTCTGTCTCTTCCTTGTTTTGCAGTTCCACCTGCAGAATCTCCCTCTACTAAAAACAATTCGCTTTCGGCTGGATCTTTAGAAGTACAATCTGAAAGTTTTCCTGGTAATCCACTCCCACCCATCGGAGATTTCCGCTGAACCATTTCACGCGCTTTCTTTGCAGCTTGTCTTGCTTTTGCTGCAAGAACCACTTTTTGCACGATTATTTTTGCTTCATTTGGATTCTCTTCTAAGAAGTTTGTAAGCATTTCACCTACAATTTTATCCACTGCGCCTGAAACTTCAGAGTTTCCTAATTTGGTTTTGGTTTGTCCTTCAAATTGTGGCTCCATTACTTTTACAGAAATTATCGCCGTTAATCCTTCACGGAAATCATCACCTGTAACTTCTACTTTTTCTTTTGCAGGAAGTCCGAGTTCATCAGCAAATTTTTTGAGAGTTCTTGTTAAGGCTCTTCTAAAACCTGTTAAATGTGTTCCACCTTCGTGAGTATTAATATTATTTACATAAGAATGTAAATTTTCGTTATAAGAAGTGTTATAGCGCATTGCAACTTCAACAGGAATATCGTCTCTTTCACCTTCCATGAAAATTACCTTTTCCATAATAGATTCACGATTTCCGTCAATATATTCCACAAATTCTTTTAAACCACCTTCTGAGTGAAAAATTTCAGTTGGAAAAGTTCCATCTTCATTAGGCTCTCTTTCATCTGTTAAAGTAATCGTGATTCCTTTATTTAAAAAAGCCAATTCTCTTAATCTGGAAGCAAGGGTGCTATAATTAAATTCTAATTCATTAAAAATTGACCCATCGGGTTGAAAAAAAACTTGTGTTCCTCTAATATCAGTTGTTCCAATTTCTTTTACATCAGTTAAAGCAGCACCTTTAGAATATTCTTGTTGATAAACTTTTCCTTCTCTATAAACTGTTGCAATTAATGTAGTAGAAAGTGCATTTACCACGGAAACTCCAACTCCATGAAGTCCACCAGAAACTTTGTAAGAATCTTTATCAAATTTACCACCTGCTCCAATCTTTGTCATTACAACTTCAAGCGCAGATTTTTGTTCTTTTTCGTGCAAATCTACAGGAATTCCTCGTCCATTATCTTTTACAGTAATGCTATTTCCTTCGTGAATTATTACCGAAATAGTATCACAATGTCCCGCCAAAGCTTCATCAATGGAATTATCTACCACTTCATAAACCAAATGATGAAGTCCTCTTAAACCAATATCTCCAATGTACATCGAAGGTCTTAAACGTACATGTTCTATTCCTTCTAAAGATTGAATACTACTCGCAGTATATTTTTTATCGCTCATTAATTTTTTGTTTTTAAAAATACCTACAAATATACAAAAATTAAGCTGTTAATGATTCAATTTTATGAGTTTTAGTGTATAATTTGATACTTATATTTTAGTTTTTTTGTGATTTTTTACTTATTTAATTTTAACTCAAATTTCTTATCTTTACGCAAACAATTTTTATGACATCTGAAAATAGAGAAAATATTAAAATGATTGCCGAAACTGCAAAAGATTTCGCAGAAAAAAATATTAGACCACATATTATGGAATGGGACGAAAGTCAAACTTTTCCTGTGGATTTATTTCACAAATTGGGTGAAATGGGTTTTATGGGAATCGTAATTCCTGAAAAATATGGCGGTTCTGGTTTAGGTTATCACGAATATGTAACTATTTTAGATGAGATTTCCCAAGTTGATCCTTCAATTGGTTTATCTGTTGCAGCTCATAATTCACTTTGCACTAATCACATTTATGAATTTGGAAATGAAGAACAGCGCAATAAATGGTTACCTCAATTGGCATCTGGAAAAGGGATCGGCGCATGGGGATTAACCGAACATAATACCGGTTCAGATTCTGGCGGAATGTCCACAACTGCTGTAAAAGATGGCGATGATTGGATTATTAATGGAGCAAAAAATTTCATCACACACGCTATTTCCGGAGATATTGCGGTTGTAATGACAAGAACTGGAGAAAAAGGAGCTAAAAATAATTCCACAGCTTTTGTTTTAGAAAAAGGAATGCAAGGTTTTACTTCTGGTAAAAAAGAAAATAAACTAGGCATGCGCGCTTCAGAAACAGCAGAACTCATTTTTGACAGCGTTCGAGTTCCTGATGCAAATAGATTAGGTGAAGTTGGAAGTGGTTTTAAACAAGCCATGAAAATTCTTGATGGTGGTAGAATTTCTATTGCTGCATTAAGTTTAGGAACTGCAAGAGGCGCTTATAAAGCGGCATTAAAATACGCACAAGAAAGAAAACAATTTGGAAAAACAATTGCAAGTTTCCAAGCGATTAATTTTATGCTTGCAGATATGGCAACTGAAATTGATGCTGCAGAATTATTAATTCAACGCGCATCAGATTTAAAAAATGCAAAAGAAAAAATGACCAAAGAAGGTGCAATGGCAAAACTTTACGCTTCTGAAGTATGTGTAAGAATCGCCAATAATGCGGTTCAAATTTTTGGTGGATACGGCTACACAAAAGATTTCCCTGCGGAGAAATATTACAGAGATTCTAAACTTTGCACCATCGGTGAAGGAACTTCTGAAATCCAAAGATTGGTGATTGGAAGAGAAATTACGAAATAATATTTCTTTTAATAATTAAAAAAAGCATCTTAAGAAAGATGCTTTTTTTTGTGAATAAGTATTTTCGCTGTTTACTAAAACAATTCCTTACGAATAATATTCTGATTTCTTTCCGGTCCAACTGAAACCAAATAAACATTTATTCCTAAATATTTTTCAATAAACTCAATATATTTCTGCGCATTTTTCGGCAGTTCATCATAAGAAGTGACTTTAGTTAAATCTTCATTCCAACCTTCTAATTCCTCATAAATCGGTTCATAATTGTAAAGTTTTGTAGTAGAAGATGTAAAATAATCGATGATTTTTCCATCTTCGGTTTTGTATTTTGTGGCAATTTTTAACGGCGAAATTCCTGTTAAAACATCCAATTTTGTAATTACTAAATTATTAATTCCATTGATCATTGTAGCGTGTTTCAAAGAAACCAAATCTAACCAACCTGTTCTTCTTGGTCTTCCCGTGGTTGCCCCAAATTCAAAACCAATTTTTCTTATTTTTTCTCCCAATTCATTATCCAATTCTGTTGGAAAAGGACCTTCTCCAACTCTCGTTGTGTAGGCTTTTGCCACACCAATTAAATTTTGAAGACTTGTCGGCGGAACTCCTGCTCCCGAACAAACGCCGCCTGTTGTAGGCGAAGAAGACGTTACAAAAGGATAAGTTCCAAAATCAATATCAAGCATTGCGGCTTGTGCGCCTTCAAATAAAATATTTTTTCCTTCGTGAATGGCTTCATTCAATTCAACTTCTGTATCTACAATTCTATCTTTTAATTTTTTTCCCAGTTCTAAAAATTCATTATAAATTTCATCAAAATCTAATGTTGGTTTATCAAAATATTTTTCAAAAAGTGAATTTTTATTTTTAAGATTTTTCTTAATTTTTTCAGCTAAAACTTCTGGATTGAGCAAGTCTATCATTCGGATTCCTACACGTGCAATTTTATCTTCATAACACGGACCAATTCCTTTTTTAGTCGTTCCAATATGAGTTCCTTCCTCTTCTTCTTCTCTATAAGTATCTAATAATATATGATACGGCATTATTACGTGTGCTCTTCTCGAAATAAAAACATGATCAGTTTTCATATTTTTATCTTCAATTTGTTTTATTTCACTTAAAAAAGACTTAGGATTTACCACTACTCCATTTGCAATAATACATTTTCCTTTACATTGCAAAACGCCGGAAGGTAAAAGATGTAATACGAATTTTTCTTCGCCCACATAAACTGTATGTCCTGCATTATCACCGCCTTGAAAACGCACCACATAATCAGATTTTGCAGAAAGAACATCTGTAATTTTACCCTTTCCTTCGTCGCCATATTGAAGACCAACTACCACATAAGTTGCCATATTTTATTTCGTTTTTTGGATTCGCACAAATTTAGTTTTAATTAATATTGTCGGCAAATTTGAATGGAAAATGTTTAAAACTTTTTAAATTAAAACTTCACTATTATAATTTTTTGGGCGTCTTAATCCGCCTTCCACTCTCAATCTTTTTGTCATTGCGAGCGAAGCGAAGCAATCCGTTGAACTTTTCCGCAATCGCAATAACAAAAAGGATTTCCGTTCAAGTCGGGGCGCAACAAAAACAGGTTTCAATATTGCTCACAATTTTTCTGCAAATTTATTTCACGCAATACCCTGCCAAAGTTTGAAATTCTGGAGGGTTGAAAATCGAAGTTTATCTACTATCAGAATAAACTTTGTCCAAGTCCAATCATACTCCGAAAAACTTTGACAAAGTAGAAAAACACCTTTTATGCGTAATATATGTCTAATGTTTTTTAAATATTTTCAATACTTAAAACAAATCTAATGCGACTTATGTGTTAAAAAAATCTGTGGTTTAACAACTAATTTTAACAAAAGAATTTTTGTAAATTTGCTCCTCAATATTTTTATATGATTAAGATTTCGCTTCCAGACGGAAGTATCAAAGAATTTGATTCAGCTGTAACGCCACTTGATGTCGCTAAATCCATAAGTGAAGGTTTGGCAAGAAACACCATTTCTGCAATGGTAAATGGAACGCAAGTGGAAACTACGACGCCAATTACAGAAGATTCTTCGGTGCAACTTCTAACTTGGAATGATGATCTTGGAAAAAAAGCATTTTGGCATTCTTCCGCGCATTTATTGGCGCAAGCAATTTTAGATTTTTATCCAGAAGCAAAACTAACAATTGGACCAGCGATTGATCAAGGTTTCTATTATGATGTAGATTTTGGAGACGAAGTTTTATCAGAAAAAGATTTTGAAAAAATCGAGAAAAGAATGCTCGAACATGCGAGAATAAATTCCACTTTTGAAAAATATTCGGTTTCTAAAGCAGATGCTTTAAAAGAGTACGCCGATAATCCTTACAAAACAGAATTAATCACCAACTTAAATGATGGCGAAATCACTTTTTGCAAACACGAAGATTTTATAGATTTATGTCGCGGCGGTCATATTCCGGCAACCGGAATAGTAAAAGCAGTAAAGGTTTTAAACGCAGCCGGCGCGTATTGGAGAGGTGACGAAAAGAACAAACAACTCACCAGAGTTTATGGAATTTCATTTCCAAAACAAAAAGATTTAACAGAATATCTTGAAAGATTAGAAGAAGCAAAACGCCGTGATCATCGTAAATTAGGCAAAGAATTAGGCATTTTCGCTTTCTCTGAAAAAGTGGGTGCAGGTTTACCTCTTTGGTTACCAAAAGGAACGGCATTAAGAAAAAAATTAGAAGAATTTTTATCAAAAGCACAGAAAAAAGGTGGTTATGAATTTGTAATGACGCCGCATATTGCAAATGTAGAATTGTACAAAACTTCTGGACATTATGAAAAATATGGCGCAGATTCTTTTCAACCAATAAAAACACCAAATGAAGGTGAAGAATTTTACTTAAAACCCATGAATTGCCCGCACCATTGCGAGATTTATAAAACTTCACAATGGTCTTACAAAGATTTGCCAAAACGTTACGCAGAATTTGGAACAGTTTATAGATATGAGCAATCTGGTGAATTACACGGATTAACAAGAGTTCGTGGATTTACACAAGATGACGCGCATATTTTCTGTACGCCAGATCAGTTGATGGATGAATTTAAAAAAGTAATTGATTTAACACTTTATGTTTTTAAATCATTAGGTTTTGAAGATTTTGTGACTCAAATTTCCTTGCGTGATCCAGACAATAAAGAAAAATACATTGGTTCTGATGAAAATTGGGAAAAAGCCGAAACCGCAATTATTACGGCGGCAAAAGAAAAAAATCTAACTACAGTTATCGAATATGGAGAAGCTGCATTTTATGGACCGAAATTAGATTTTATGGTAAAAGATGCACTTGGTAGAAAATGGCAACTTGGAACGATTCAAGTTGATTACAATTTACCTGAAAGATTTGAATTGACTTACATCGGAAGTGATAATGAAAAACACCGTCCTATAATGATTCACCGTGCGCCATTTGGCTCTATGGAACGTTTTATAGCGATTTTATTAGAAAATACAGCGGGTGATTTTCCACTTTGGTTGTCGCCGGATCAGTTTACTATTTTACCGATTAGTGAAAAGTACGTAGATTATGCAAAAAAAGTTTCTCATTTATTAGAAAATCACGATATTTGCGGACTTATAGATGACCGAAATGAAAAAACCGGTAAGAAAATTAGAGACGCAGAATTACAGAAGTTACCTTTTATGTTGATTGTAGGTGAAAACGAAGCAGTTAACGGCACGGTTTCTGTAAGAAAACGAGGAGAAGGCGATTTAGGCGAAATGAGTGTAGAAGATTTTGCAAATTACTTTTTGAAAGAAGCGAAAATATAAAAAGTTTAAAAACATTGTAAGAAAATCGAATATTTTTACCGTGTTTGTAAAGAAAAATAAATTAGAATTAACTTTAAAATAATAAAACCATAGCACTAAAACGATTTAATAACAGAGGTCCACAGAGACGTGTACAAGAAGATTTACATCAAATTAATGATAAAATCAGAGCGCGTGAAGTTCGTCTCGTAGGCGAAAACGTGGAACCAGGTGTTTATCCACTGGAGAAAGCAAAGCAGATTGCGAAAGATCAAGATTTGGATTTGGTAGTCATTTCAGATAAATCTGAACCTTTTATCACCCGTATTTTAGATTACAAAAAATTCTTATACGAGCAAAAAAAGAAACAGAAAGAGCTGAAAGCAAAGCAAGTAAAAGTAGTGGTAAAAGAAATTCGTTTCGGACCACAAACCGATGAACACGATTACGAATTTAAGAAAAAACACGCTGAAAAATTTTTAGAAGAAGGCTCAAAATTAAAAACCTACGTTTTCTTTAAAGGACGTTCTATTGTTTTTAAAGATCAAGGCGAAATCTTATTATTGAAACTCGCACAGGAATTGGAACACGTTGGAAAAGTGGATCAGTTGCCAAAACTGGAAGGTAAAAGAATGATTATGATGATGAGTCCGAAGAAAGCAGCGAAATAGAAATACAATTTATTTAATAAAATTGAAAAAGAGACTTTAAAAGTCTCTTTTTTTTGTTGCATTTTCGTAAACGGAAAACATAGAATTTACTTGATATTGCAGCCGCACTCCCACTGATTGTCAGAAAAAAATTTCAGGTTAATTTGCGATACTTTTTTTCCTCTTTCATAACTAGATTTTTTTAATTTCATATTGTAAAGTGGTCCCGAAAGCCATTTTATTTCTCCGCTTTTCCCATTAAAAGTATATTTGCCGGAACCTCCGTTATCTAACCACCGGTAAGTTCCATTTTTTTTGAGTTCAAAATAACCTTTTTGTTTATAAGAATAAGCGGGCGATTTATTTGGTCCATTCCAAATAGATTCTGTACAAACGTAGTTACCATAAGTCAATTCTTGTGTTTTATTTTGCAGAGAAACGACTCTAGAATTAGTAGAGTTTATTTCTTTCACAGTCTCTACATCTGCTGAAACACTTTTGATATTGCGCTCACTCGATTTCTGCGCTGAAGGAAATTGTTTTTCATAGGTTTTCTTCAAATCTGGATTTTTTAAAAATGCATTTTTTAAATATTGTTGTGCAAGATGCGTTTTATTTTTTTGCTTTTGCATCAAGAGAGAAGCAGCAATCTGGTAATTTACAAAAGCATTTGTACTGTCAATCTTCCAGGCTTGATTAAAATACATATTGGCTAGATCATATTCTTTGTTTTCAAAATAATCCTGTCCGTACAAAAATTTAGATCCCGCTGTCATAAATGCGGTTTCGGCGCCGTGCGAAGCGGCAGATTTCCGTAATTTATTTACGTATTTTTCCAGAACATCTTGGCTGGAAGAAAATAAGAATATTCCCAAAAAGAGAAAGGTCAAATTTTTTTTAGTTCTCATGTCAAAATATTTATAAATTAACTGATAAAAATAAAAAATTTTAGAATATCAAACAATACTTCTTTCTAATCAAATTTATACTTAATCTTATTTGACCGTTTTGTTATTGGTTAAATTTTTGTACTTTTGCAGTCTGAAAAATGTGGAGTTTTCTGTAAAGAAGGTTTTGCATTGAGAAGAAAAATATTGATAACAAAATATAAATTAAGCAAAATGCCAAAATTAAAAACTAAATCAGGTGCTAAAAAGCGTTTTAAACTTACCGGAACTGGGAAGATTAAAAGAAAAAATGCTTTCAAAAGCCACATCTTAACTAAAAAAGAAACGAAGCAAAAGAGAAATCTTACGCAAACTTCTTATGTAGCGAAAGTGGACGAAAAAAGTGTTTTACGTCAATTAGCTTTAAAATAGTTTTATAAATCTAAACGGTTTATAGGAATTACAAAATTCAAAAAATTTAACCCTGAAACGGTGCAAGAAAGTACAATGAAATAATTTGTCGCCCTTTTCAAAAAAACAAATTTAATTATGCCAAGATCAGTCAATTCTGTAGCGTCTAGAGCGCGTAGAAAAAAAGTAATGAAGCAAGCCAAAGGTTTTTTCGGAAGAAGAAAAAATGTTTGGACGGTAGCTAAAAATGCTGTGGAAAAAGCAATGGAATATGCTTACCGCGGAAGAAAAGAGAAAAAGAGAAGTTTCAGAAGTCTTTGGATTATGCGTATTAATGCAGGAGCCAGAGAATACGGAATGTCTTATAGCCAGTTTATGGGCGCTTTGAAAAAGAACAACATTGAGTTGAACAGAAAAGTTTTAGCAGATTTAGCAATGAATCATCCAGAAGCTTTCAAAGCAATCGTAGACCAAGTAAAATAAATTAAGAATTTTTGTTATCAATATTAAAATCCTGAAGTTTTCTTCGGGATTTTTTTATTTGTAATTTTAAGTTTAGTTCAAGTTCAATTGTACAAATCATGTTTTATGAAGAACTTTAAATATTTTTCCTTTGTACTTTTTGCCTTGATGCAAAAGTACCAAAAAATCAAGACTGGAAACTCAACTAAACTTTTAAAAATTTTTCTAAAATTTCCAAATTGACTCACTTCGGTCGTCGAACCACTTCGTTAGGTTTCGGGCGGAAAGTTCTAGTGAGATTTTAATATCAATTTTTGCCACCACTCAAAAACTGGAAATTTCTTAACGAAAATTTTTCAAAAGTTCTTAACGTCTCCGTTTCCTATGTCATTTTATTGCCGATATATCAAGATTAACATAGTTTTGAAAAATACTATTAATTACAAAATAAAAAAATTATTTACGATTTCTTTCGTGCAATATTCTCTCCACATCTTCCAGTTTAAAATTTTTGGCTTTTAGTAAAATTAAATAATGATACATCAAATCTGCGGCTTCATTTAAAAATAGTTTAGCATTATTGTCTTTTGCTTCTATAACCAATTCTACGGCTTCCTCTCCTACTTTTTGAGCCACTTTATTGATGCCTCTTTTGAATAAATCGTAAGTGTAAGAATTTTCCACTTTATCGTCAATTCTCTGTGAAATTTTCTCTTCCAGTTCATAAACAAAACCTTTGGTGTTTTTCTCACCAAAACAAGAAAAACTTCCGGTGTGACAAACCACATCGGTTGGTTTGACTAAAATTAAAAGTGTATCAGAATCACAATCTTTTTTAATTTCTTTCACGTAAAGGAAATTATTTGAAGTTTCTCCTTTTAGCCAAATTCTGTTTTTACTTCTGCTAAAAAAGTGGACGCGCCCATCTTCAACTGTTTTTTCGTAGGCTTCATTATTCATGTAACCCAACATTAAAACCTGTAAATTGGCAGAATCCTGCACAATTACTGGAACTAAACCATTTCCTTTTTCAAAATCTATGTTCATCTTATTGCTATTTTATTGTTTTTTAAATTTAATTTTAAATACGGAATTTCAACTTCTCCAAAGTGAAAAATACTTGCAGCCAATGCTCCTGTACAATTTGTTTGTAAAAAAACTTCCGCGAAATCTTCAATTTTCCCTGCACCACCGGAAGCAATTAACGGTAAATTACAGATCTCGGAAACCTGCTTTAATAAGCGAATATCAAAACCCTGCTTTGTTCCGTCAAAATCCATTGAAGTCAAGAGGATTTCACCTGCGCCTAAATCTTCCGTTCTTTTTATCCAATCTAAAGTTTGAAGTTCCGTTTTTATTTTTCCACCATTGACGAAAACAAAATCCTTATCTTTAATTTGTTTAGAATCTACAGCAACCACGACACATTGATTGCCAAATCTTTTAGAAATATCAGAAATTAATTTAGGTTTTTTAACCACTGAAGAATTTAATGAAACTTTGTCAGCGCCCGCTTTTAGTAACAAATCAACGTCATTTAAAGTCGAAATTCCACCACCAACTGTAAATGGAATATTGATTTCTTTACTCAATTCTTCCACCAAATGAATTAAAGTTTTACGCTTTTCATCCGTTGCAGAAATATCTAGAAACACCACTTCATCTGCGCCTTGTTCGCTATATTTCTTTGCCAGTTCTACTGGATTTCCTGCATCTCGCAATCCAACAAAATTAACTCCTTTTACCGTTCTTCCGTCTTTGATATCCAAACAAGGAATAATTCTTTTTTTTAACATATTTAAAGGAATTTTTGTAAATTTTTAAAAGTAATTTTTCCTTCGTAGAAAGCCTTTCCGACAATGGCGCCGCTGCAGCCAATTTCTTTTAATTGCTCTAAATCTTCAACATTTGAAACGCCGCCACTCGCAATTAAATTTATTTTAATTTGATTTAAAATATCTTTGTACAATTCATTTGATGCACCTTCCAACATTCCATCTTTTGAAATATCCGTGCAAATAACATCTTGAATTCCGGCAGATTTATAAGATTTTATAAAATCTACCACATCTAAATTGGAATTTTCAAGCCAACCTGAAATTTTGATTTTTCTATCCAAACAATCTGCACCTAAAATAATTTTTTCAGCACCATATTTTGAGATCCATTCCAAACATTTTTCTTTATTTGCAACGGCAATACTTCCAATTGTAATTTGATTCGCTCCTGCATTAAAGGCAGTTTCAATGGCTTCGTCAGATTTTATTCCTCCTCCAAAATCAACAATTAAATTCTTATTTGTTAAAATATTTTCTAGAACTTGTACGTTTTTAATTTCCCCAGATTTTGCACCGTCCAAATCTACCAAATGCAAATATTTGATTCCATTGGCTTCAAATTCTTTGGCAACTTCAAGTGGATTTTCATTATAAATTTTCTTGGTATCGTAATCGCCTTTTGAAAGCCGCACACACTTTCCGTCTATAATATCTATTGCTGGAATTATTTGCATTTAATTTAAATTTAAAAAGTTTTCAAGGATTTTAGAACCTACATCTCCAGATTTTTCGGGGTGAAATTGTGTTCCAAAAAAATTATTTTTTTCTAATGTCGCACTGAAAGGTAAAATATAATCACAAACTGAACTCGTTTCATTTCCCATTTCACAATAATAAGTGTGAACAAAATAGAAGTTATCTTCTTCAGAAATATTTTTTAGAATTTTACTACTAATATTTTGCAAATTATTCCAACCCATGTGCGGAACAATTTCTGTATTCGGGAACTTTTTAACCGAAATATTAAAAATACCTAAACACTCCGTTTCACCTTCTTCAGAATAATTGCAAAGCAATTGTTGGCCAAGACAAATTCCCAAAAAAGGCAGCGTTAAAGTTGGAATTAATTGCTCTAATTTTTTCTCTTTTAAATAATTCATCGCCGTGGAAGCTTCACCAACTCCGGGAAAAATGACTTTTTCAGCATTTATTATTTCATCAAAATCTGAAGTCAATAATGTTTCAAAACCTAATTTTTCTACGGCATTTTGCACAGATTTTATATTTCCCGCGCCGTAATCAATTATTGCAATCATAACGAACCTTTTGTACTTGGAATTGAAAAATTATTATCGTCCCGTTTCACCGCGGCTTTCAAAACTTTCGCAAAGGCTTTAAAAATAGATTCAATTTTATGATGTTCATTTTCACCTTCACATTTGATATTGATATTAGATTTTGAAGCATCAGAAAAAGATTTGAAGAAATGATAAAACATTTCTGTCGGCATTTCACCAATTTTTTCTCTTTTAAATTCGACGTCCCAAACAAGCCAGTTTCTACCGCCAAAATCAAGCGCAATTTGCGCTAAACAATCGTCCATCGGCAGCAAAAATGCATATCTTTCAATTCCTTTTTTAGTTCCTAAAGCCTGCAAAAAACATTCGCCTAAAACAATCGCCGTATCTTCAATCGTGTGGTGTTCGTCAACTTCTAAATCTCCATCCACTTTAATATTCAAATCAAAATTTCCGTGTTTAGAAATCTGTTCCAACATATGGTCAAAAAACGCTAAACCTGTATGAATATTAGATTTTCCAGACCCATCAAGATTTAGTTCAACAGCAATTTTTGTTTCATTGGTATTTCTGACCACTTTAGATTTCCGTGGAATTTGCTTTAAGTATTGGTAAATTTCATCCCAGGATTTTGTCGTTAATGTCGTATCTTCAAAATTTTCTTCGCCAATAAAAATTGATTTTGAGCCTAAGTTGTTCGCCAATTCTACATCGGTTTTTCGATCGCCAATTACATACGAATTTTCTAAATCGTAGTTTCCGTGAACATATTTTTGTAACATTCCCGACCGCGGTTTTCTGTTCGGTGAATTATCTTTTTCAAAACTATCATCAATTAAAATTTCAGAAAATTTAATTCCTTCACTTTCTAAAATGGAAAGCATTTTTTGATGGGGCAAATCAAAACTTTCTTGTGGAAAACTTTCCGTTCCAAGACCGTCTTGGTTGGTTACCATGACCAATTCGTAATCTAGTTCATTGACGATTTTTGCTAAATTTTGCAATACTTTCGGATAAAATTCTAATTTTTCTAAAGAATCAACCTGAAAATTTGTGGACGGTTCTAAAATTAAAGTGCCGTCACGGTCTATAAATAATACTTTTTTCATTAAATTGATTTTAAAACAGTTAGTAAATTTTCGTTTTCCTCTAAAGTTCCAACGCTGATGCGCAAACAGTTTTCTAAAGATGGATGTCTTAAACTTGTTAATATTTTATTTTCTAATAACATTTTATAAATCAATTCTGCATCCGCAAATTCTATCAATAAAAAATTCGCGTCTGATGGATAAATCTTTTTCACCAATTCTAAATTTAACAATTCAGTATTCAGTTTTTCTCTTTCTCTTAAAATTAAATCCATATTCTCACTAAAATCAGTAGAATTTGAAAGACTTTCTAATGCTAACTTTTGATTTTCTGAACTCACATTATACGGCGGTTTCATCATCATTATTAAATCTGAAATTTCTTTGGAAGAAAATCCAACACCGATACGTAAACCAGCCATTCCAAAAGCTTTTGATAAAGTTTTTAAAACAATTAAATTGGGATATTTATTTAATAATTTTACGGTTGAAATTTCTTTTGAGAATTCTATATACGCTTCATCAACCACTACAATTCCATTAAAAATAGAAATAAAATATTCGATATTTTCAATTGAATTTCCGGTGGGATTATTGGGCGAACAAAGAAATAATAATTTGGCTTTTGAAGTTTTTAATTTTTTCTCAAAATCAGCTTTATCAATTTGAAAATCCTGATTTAAATTTAATTTCTCAACTTTTAAATCATTTACTTTTGCGTAAAATTCATACATTACAAAACTCGGATTCATTACCATTATTGAATCTTTCCCGGGAGTTCCGAACGCACGAATTATTAAATCTATCAACTCATCGCTTCCATTCCCGATGAAAATCTGCTCCGATTTAACTCCATTTATTTCTGCAAACTTCTGTCTCAATTTTTGACTTTTAGAATCCGGATAACGGTTAAATTTCCCAAAAGGATTTTCATTTGCATCTAAAAGAACCAAATTTTCATCCTGAAAACTTTCACGCAAACTGTGGTATGGTTTTAAATCCAAAATATTTGGACGTATAAAATTTTCTAATTTAAATTCCATTTTCTAAGAATTTTAAGCGAAGTGAAACTGCATTTTTATGAGCGAAAAGTCCTTCTGCGTCTGCCATTAATTCAACAGATTTACCAATATTTTTTAAGCCAATTTCAGATAAATTTTGAAAAGTAATTTTTTTTACAAAACTATCCAGTGAAACGCCGCTGTAATTTCTGGCAAAACCATTCGTGGGCAATGTGTGATTGGTTCCTGTTGCGTAATCTCCCGCTGCTTCTGGACTGTAATTTCCAAGGAAAACAGAACCTGCATTAATGATAGAATCAATATAATTTTCCGGATTATCAATTGATAAAATTAAATGTTCCGGTGCATATTGATTGCTAAAGTCTAAAGCGCTTTCAATTGAATCAAGTAAAATAAAACGACTGTTTTCTAAGGCTTTTTTCGCGATTTCATTTCTTGGAAGTTTTTCAATTTGAACTTTAATTTCTTTCAATGTTTTTTCAAAAACATTTTCATCTGTGGAAATAAAAATTACTTGCGAATCTGCACCGTGTTCTGCTTGCGACAATAAATCTGCGGCGCAAAATTCTGGATTTGCTAAAGCATCTGCAATCACTAAAACTTCACTTGGACCTGCCGGTAAATCAATCGCAACGCCAGTTTCAACGGCTAATTCTTTCGCAGCAGTTACAAATTGATTTCCGGGACCGAAAATTTTATCCATTTTCGGAATACTCTTCGTGCCGAAAGTCATCGCCGCAATCGCTTGTGAACCGCCGACTTTATAAATTTTTTCAATACCACAAAGTTTTGCAGTAAATAAAATGGCTGGATTTATTTTTCCGTCTTTTTGCGGCGGTGTACAAAGAATTACATTTTTACATTCTGCAATTTTTGCTGGAATTGCTAACATCAAAATCGTCGAAAAAAGTGGCGCAGTTCCGCCCGGAATGTACAATCCAACATTTTCAATTCCTCTGCTTTCGCGCCAACATGAAATTCCAGGTTGGGTTTCAATTTTATTAATTTCTTGTTGCTGAGAATTATGAAATTTAAAAATATTGCATTTTGCTTGTTTAATTGCATTTTTTAAATCTTCGGAAATTTCTTTTTCAGCAATTTCAATCTCATCTTTAGAAACTAAAAATTTTTCAATTTTAACTCCGTCAAATTTTTCAGAATAACTTTTTAAAGCAGAATCTCCGTTTTGTTTGACTTCAGTAAAAATATCCTGAACAAAATTCCGTAGATTTTTTCCTTCTAAAACTGGTCTTTCTATTAAATTTTCCCAGTCAGTTTTTGCAGGGAATTTGTAAATATTATTGATCATCATTAAAATATTAAAGAACCATTTTTTCAATTGGAATCACTAAAATCCCTTCTGCACCGTATTTTTTTAACTCATCAATAATTTCCCAGAAATCACTTTCTCTAACAACAGAATGAACACTGCTCCATTCTGGATCTGCGAGTGGCAAAACTGTAGGGGATTTCATACCCGGTAAAATATTGATGATGTGTTGTAAAGATTTCGTTGGCGCATTAAGTAAAATATATTTGTTTTCACGCGAATTAAGAACGGCTTGAATTCGAAATATTAACCTTTCTAAAATTTCTAAAATTTCAGGATTTAAGTTTGGATTAGAAATTAAAACTGCCTCACTTTTCAACACTTCAAAAACTTCTTTTAAACCGTTGTGTAAAAGCGTTCCACCAGAACTCACCAAATCTGCAATCGCATCTGAAAGTCCAATACTTGGCGCAATTTCTACACTTCCGGAAATCTCTGTAATCTCTGGAATAAAACCTTCTTTCTCAAAAAATTTAGATAAAATATTTGGATAACTGGTTGCGATTTTTTTTCCTTTGAAATAAGTTAAGTCTTCACAGGCAGAATCGTTTGTAACAGCAAGAGATAATCTGCACTTTGCAAAACCTAATTTTTTAATGACAGAAATTTCTTTTTGTTGCTCCAAAACTTCATTCTCACCAATAATTCCAATATCAACAATGTTTTGCTCGACATATTTCGGAATATCATCATCACGAAGAAAAAGAATTTCTAAAGGGAAATTGGTTGCAGAATTTTTTAGTTTACTTTTAAAATCTGGAAAACTGATGCCGCATTCACGTAAAAGTTCTAAAGATTTTTCGCTAAGTCGACCACTTTTTTGAATGGCAATTTTTAATTTGTTCATTTATTTTTAGAATGTGTCTGAACAAATTTTTAGAATTTTAAAATAAAAAACCGTCTTGTTCAGACGGTTTTATATAATATTTTTTTTTAAAACATAATTTATCAACTCGTCTTTTGGATGAGATGATGATGGATTAAAATTGTAAGTGTTTTCATTTATAAATTCTTTGGCAAATATGAAACATATTTTTTTAACCGACAAATAATTTCTTACTATTTTTCTAAAACTTCGCTGTAAACCTCCATTAAATTTCCCGCAATATTCTCATCAGAAAATTTTTGAACAAAATCTAAACCTTTTTCTGCAATGCGTTTTCGTTCAGATTCATTGTTCCAAAGGAAAGAAATTTTTGCTGTTAAATCTTCTATATTTTCTGGATTTACATAAAGAGAACTTTCTCCGCCTGCTTCGGGAAGTGAACTTGTATTACTTGTAATAACGGCGGTTTCAGAAAAAAGTGCTTCAATCACAGGAATTCCAAAACCTTCAAATAAACTGGGATAAACGAAAATTTCTGCTAATTGATAAATGGCAGAAAGTTCATCCATCGAAACATTTTCAAGGAAAAAAACTTGGTTTTGGATGTTATTTTTTAAAATAATTTTATTGACTTTAATATAATATTTTGTCTGTTTACCAATGACAATTAAATTAATATCAGTTCCAGAAATTGCCTTTATAATATTTAAAAGGTTTTTGCGTGGTTCAATGGTTCCGACATTTAAAATAAATCGTTCTGGTAAATTAAATTTTAATTTTGTTTGTTCTAAAAATTTTTCCGTCTTTTTTACTTTAAAAGTCTGATGACAACCTTGATAAACTACTACAATTTTACTTTCGGGAATTTTAAAAAACTGAATAATATCGCGTTTTGTTTGTTCTGAAATGGCAATCACTAAATCGGCTTGTTCACAGGCTTTTTTGAATTTCCAGAAATGAATTTTGCGGTCGAAAAAAGAATAAAATTGTGGAAACCGCAGAAAAATTAAATCATGAATTGTGACGATTTTTTTTATTGGCTTTTTGTTCCATTTTAAAGGTAATTCTCCAGAAAGTCCATGAAAAATATCAGCATTGATTTCTTGTGCAGTTTTTCCAAATTCTAATTGACGCGCAAATTTTGCTTTTTTTACTTGATGAAAAGAAACATTTGGCAAATCTAAAATTTCACTTCCGCGTTCTGATTTTTTTTGTTCTAATAAAACGTATTCGTTTTCTGGAAAATTTTCGGCTAAAATTCTCACTAAATCTCGAGAATAATTTCCCAAGCCAGAAGCATTGTGAAAAAAGCGTTTCGCATCAAAAGCAATTTTCATATGGAGTTGTTTATTATTTTTAAAGTCATTTGCAATCGCTCAACTTTATGTATTTTTATTTGCAAAATTGTTAATGGCGATTTCATATATTTTTAGATTTAATAAAATTCTGAAAAGTGGAGAATGTTTCCCCATCATTATTTAACCAAGATAAAAAAGCATCAAACCTTTCTATCATTTCATTGCCTGTGTTTTTGGTAGTAAATTTTGGTAAATTAAAATCTGTGTTTTTTATGTTTGAAAATTCCCAGGGGTGAAAATAAAGATTCACGTATTTGTCACTTTTCAAGGCTTTTTTAACTAAAAATTTATAAAAAGAAAATGGAAAATTATGAAAACTCAACCAAAATAAAGGCACTCGAAAATAAGTAGAAACCGAGGCGGGAATTTGCAATAAATTATTCTCTTTGAAATAAGTTCGAGATACTTTTCGGTTATCATATCTTCCCGGCAAATAAGTCGGATTTATTGAGGAATTATAAGAATAACCGGCGTTCAAAACATCTTTTGAATCAATGTTCATCATTCTGGGCATTCTTAAACCTGTAACTTCTGTACCAAATATTTTATTTAATTCTAATCGTGAATTTTCAAGATCTTGAATTTCAAATTTTGAATGAAACCAAGTGTGAGAAGCCAGTTCATGACCTTCTGAAAGTAATTTTTTAATTAAATCCTGATTTTCTTTAGCAAAAATTACAGTTGAAAAAAACGTGGCTTTTGCATTGTGCTTTTTTAATAAATCTAAAATTGAAATTAATCCCTTTCGAGAAATTTCTATCTGTTTTTCAAAAGAAATTTCACCTTTATATTCTAAAGGCATGTCAAATTCTTCAATATCAAAGGACAATAAGACCATTTTTAAAAGTTTTTAGAACGAATAATATAGTTTGGTCTTTCTTTAACTTGCTTGAAAATTTTACCCAAATAAATCCCAAAAATCCCGAGAATAATTAATTGTAAACCACCGAAAAATACAACCGTCATAATTAATGAAGCCCATCCGGAAATTTCAGTTTCTACTAAAAAAGCGTGAATCACATAAATTCCATAGCCAATAACGGCGATTGCAGAAAATATAAAACCCAAATAAGCCGCTAAATAAAGTGGTTTCACAGAGAAAGCAGTAATTCCGGTAAATGCGAATTTCATCATTTTTTTTAGATTATAACTGCTTTCTCCGCTATATCTTTCGTTGGCTGTAAAAGGAATTCCAGTTTGCTTGAAACCCATCCAAGTGGAAAGTCCGCGGAGAAATAAATCGGATTCTTGCATATTTCGCATAACATCTACAACCGAAGCGTCCATCAAACGGAAATCTGAACCACCGCCAGAAGTTAAATTGACATCAGAAATATTAGATAAAAATTTATAAAAATAATCTGAAGTTTTGCGTTTAAATCTTGAAATTTCTTTTGGATATTTTCTAATTGTGTATACAACATCATATCCTTTTTCCCATTCTAAAATCATTTCTGGAATCAATTCTGGAGGATGTTGCAAATCTCCGTCCATAGATATTACAGCGTTTCCTGTGGCAAAATCTACACCTGCTTTTACGGCAGGTTGATGTCCGAAATTACGCGAAAATTCTATGTATTTTACTTCTTCAAATTCTGTGGAAAGTTGTTCTAAAACCAATTGCGTTTTATCCCGACTTCCATCATTAACGAAGATAATTTCAAAATTGTAATTCTTTAATTTAGAAAAAATATCCGAAATTTTTTGATGAATAATCGGTAGATTTTCTTGTTCATTAAAAGCGGGAATTACGATTGAAATTTTTTTCATTTAATGACTTTAAAAAATTAATTTAAACTATAATCTTTACTGAAATCTTTTACCAATAATTCGTAAATTACCCTGAACCAAACGATTACACAAGGTAACGCTTTCAAAGAATATTTTTGAATATAATTTTCTTTGATAAATTTCGGAAATAAATCTGAAGTGGAAAAACAAGTTAAAATTAAAACAAAAAATAACAAAAATATAACGAATGGTGTTTTTTCTTTTTGAATAATGAACCAAATCATAACACCTGTAACTGCGATAATAAACGTGGGAGATTCTGAGCTGGAACTAAATAAAACTAAAAATAATAAAGTAGAACACAAAATCATTAATTGAAACGCAACTTCTTTATATTGTTTAATTCTGAGATAAGGTAAAGCAAAAATCACAATTCCCGGGAGAATAAAATAAAGACTCGAAATACTTGCGTCGCCTAAAATTCTACGTACAATTCCCATAATGGAGAAATCCTGCATCGAAGTCAATGACTCATTTTCAAGATTTTTACCAGTTAAGGAAATATACCAATCGTTGTAAGATTGCAAACCAAAATGCACGTTTGAATACAACATTGGCAAAATTAAAAATACAATGAAAATTACCACAAATGAAATGATGAATTTCATCTTGTTCTTAATAAAGAAAAAGCCAGAAAGTCCGACGATTCCGTAGATTTTAACAAAAAACCCAATTAAAATCGCCAAAGCAGATTTTGTTTCCTTATTCTCATAAATGTAAACCATTGATAAAACGAGCAAACCAGTTAATGCGATATTGAACTGAACGCTTAAAGCAGCAGTGATAAATTCTTGCAAACAAAGCCAAGCCACGAAAGATTTTTTAACGTTTGAAATCGGTAATTTGCTCAATGCAAAAACAAAAACAAGTGCATTTGCAACATTCCAAAGTGGCATTCCGAGCCAATCTGGTAAAAGCGCAAAAGGTGCAATTAAAATTCCAAAAAATACACCATAATGATTGGCATCAAAAAATAAATCTGGATGTTGCTGAAAAATATTTTCTTTTTTCAAACTGCTTAGAAAAACATTTTTAAACAATAAATAATTATTATAGGCTTGTGGACCACGGAAATATTTCGCCAAAGCCGAAACGAAAGAAAGCAAAAGATAAATCCCAAAAATAATTTTAGGATTTGAAATCAATTTTAAGAATTTTTCTTTCAAAATAAATTCGTTTTAAACAGCGACGTTATTTTCACGCAAAGCATCATTCAGAGAGGTTTTCTTATCGGTCGATTCTTTTCTTTTCCCAATAATCAAAGCGCAAGGAACTTGAAATTCTCCCGCGGGAAATTTCTTGGTATAACTTCCAGGAATGACAACAGAACGTTCCGGAACATAACCTTTCGTTTCAATTGGTGAATCTCCTGTAACATCAATAATTTTAGTGGACATTGTAAGACAAACATTCGCGCCTAAAACTGCTTCTTTTCCAACACGAACGCCTTCCACAACGATGCAGCGAGAACCTATAAAAGCGTCATCTTCTATAATGACGGGCGCTGCTTGAAGGGGTTCTAAAACGCCTCCAATTCCAACTCCACCGCTTAAATGAACATTTTTACCAATTTGTGCACAACTTCCAACAGTTGCCCAAGTGTCGACCATTGTTCCAGAATCTACATAAGCACCGATATTTACGTAAGAAGGCATTAAAATTACACCAGAAGCAATGAAAGATCCTTCTCTTGCAACTGCATGTGGAACAACACGAACACCTTTTTCAGCGTAACCTTTTTTCAACGGCATTTTATCGTGAAATTCAAAAGGACCAACTTCAATTGTTTCCATCTTTTGAATTGGGAAATACATTACAACAGCTTTTTTTATCCATTCATTTACTTTCCATCCGTTTTCTGTAGGTTCTGCCACGCGCAATTTTCCTTCATCTAAAGCTTTTATCACTTCACGGACTTTTTCTTGACTATCAGAGTTTTTTAACAATTCTCGGTTTTCCCAAATATTTTCTATGTTTTCTTGTAATGACATTTAGTTTTAGTTTTTTATTTAATTAATTATAGAACTCTTCTCGCAAAAAGAAAGGCTTTGTTCCAGTATTTTTCATTTAATGAAGAAATTATAACTCCTTTGGAAGTTGAGGCATGAATAAATTTTATTTCGCCGTCATTTCCAATATCATGAACGATTCCAACGTGCGAAACTTTAGATCCACCAGAAGTTGCAAAGAAAAGCAAATCTCCGGGTTTTACTTCATAAACTGAAACTTCTTGCCCACTTTTGGATTGATCTTCGGAGCGCCGTGGTAAATTTTGATTATTATCATCATAAACTTTTTTTGTAAAACCTGAACAATCAAAACCTGAACTGTTATTTCCACCATATTTATAAGGTGCACCGATATATTTCTCAGAATCTTTTAAAAGTTCCTGTCTTTGTGAATCTAATAAGCCTCTAAAATTTGAATTAAAATTTTTTAAACCTTCTGCTCTTACAACTGATTTTTTATAGGACGTTTTTTTAGCGACTTTTGAAGAGCCACAAGACGCGAAAATCAAAATGAATGGCAAAAGCAAAAATATTTTCTTCATTTACATAAATAGTTTTTCAAATTTAGTGAAAATTTAATTTTAATGGAATCTCAATGATTAATAATTATATAGTTCTAATTTTAGAAATGAAATTTAAATTAATAAAAAAACGCTCCAAAATAAATTGAAACGTTTCGTGGAGAATATCGGAATCGAACCGACCACCTTTTGACTGCCAGTCAAACGCTATAGCCAAATGAGCTAATCCCCCAAAAATTATTTGCAATAATAAAGAAAAATTTTTAATTTTTTAAATGTGAAGTTGTAAAGTTGTAAAGTTTAGAATTAAAAAAAATTAGAAATTAATAATAATTCAAAACAAAAATTATTTCCAACCACCGCCTAAAGCACGATATAAATCAATATTTGCTTTCATTTTAGTATATTGTGCATTAGAAATATTGAGTTCTGCTGTTAATAAATTTACACTTGCATTAATGACTTCTAAATAATTTGCAAGTCCGTAGTTTACCAATTCTTTGCTGTAATCTACAGATTTTTTGTAAGCTTCTTTCTCCTGTATTTTATATTCTATAAATTTATCTTGAGAATTGTAGCGTTTTAAAGCATTAGAAACTTCTTGACCTGCATTAAGAAAAGTTTTTCTAAAATTTAAATAAGCAATTTGTTTATTTGCTAAACTGACTTCGTATTGCGTTTTAATCTGTCTTTTATTTAAAATCGGTTGTATTAAACTTCCTACAAAATTTGCAAAAAGTGAATTCGCACTAAAAAATTTATCAAAATCTCCACTTTGGAAACCGCCGGTTGCGCTTAAACTAAAATTTGGATAAAAAGAAGCTTTTGCTGCATTTGTTAATTGAAAAGCATTTATTAATTGAAATTCTGCTTGTTTTACATCGGGACGATTTGCTAATAATTCTGATGAATATCCAATTGAAATATCTTTCGGAAATTGTGGTGTTTTAGAATTGGCTCTTTCAATTTTTTGTGAAGGAATTCCCAACAAAATACAAGTAGAATTTTCTAAAATTTCTATTTGCGTATCTAAATCAACCAACATTGCTTTTGCATTAAAAACCAAAGCTTCACTTTGTTGAACGGCAACTTCTGTTAAATTCCCCGCAGTTTTTAAAGCTTTAGTAGTTTCTAAATTTTTATTTCTTAAATCTATAGTTTCTTGAATGATTCTTTTTTGCTCATCTAAAGTTAAAAGTTGGTAATAATTTGAAGCAATATTTGCAACCAATTCACTCTTAATACTTTTGTGCGCTTCCACAGTTCCCAAATAAGAAGCTAATTGAGCACGTTCTTGAGCACTTAATTTTCCCCAAACATCAATATCCCAATTCATATTTCCAGAAAATTGAAAATTATCATTAAATTTTCTATTTCCAATAATTTGTCCAAAACTTGAGTTTAAAGATTGCGTCTGTAAAGTATAAGTTGGGCCAGCTGAAAGTGTAGGTAAATAAGCGGCTTTTGATTGTTTCACAAAAGCTTCAGAAACCAAAATATTTTGAACAGCAATTCTTACATCTAAATTATTTTCTAAACCTTTTGCAATATGCTTTTGTAAAATTGGATCGGTAAAAAAATCTTTCCAAGAAATTTGTGCAATTGTTGAACTATCTTTTGGTAACAAATCTGTACGGAAAATATTGTCATTAAATTCTGTAGAACGCACATATTTATCTCTCGTAGCACAGGAAGAGACTATAATTGCAGCGAATGCAAGAATAAAAAATGGTTTTATATTAGAAATAAATTTCATTTTATTTTTTTTAAAATTATTCAGCTAAGTTTAATTCTTCTCTTTTAATCGGTTTAATTTTTTCTTGAATAGTTTGAAAAATTACAAATAAAACCGGAATGGCAAATAAACCTAAAATTGTCCCAATAAATAAACCTGCTGCAGCGCCAGTTGCAATAGAACGATTTCCTACAGAACCAATTCCAGAAGCAAAAACCAAAGGCATCATACCAAAAATAAATGCAAAAGAAGTCATTAAAATTGGGCGTAATCTTGCTTTTGCAGCATTAATGGCCGCCAAAGAAATACTTTCACCATGATGTCTTCGTTGGACCGCAAATTCTACAATTAAAATCGCATTTTTCGCTAATAATCCGACGAGCATAATTAAAGCGATTTGGAAATAAATATTATTTTCTAATCCCGCTAAACTTTGACCAATATAAGCTCCAAAAACTCCGAGTGGAAGTGAAATTACAACCGTAAGTGGAAGTACATAACTTTCATATTGCGCGGCTAAAATAAAGTAAACAAATACTAAACTTAAAGCAAAAATTAAAGCCGTTTGTGAAGTTGAATTTATTTCTTCACGTGAGAGCCCAGTAAATGCAATAGTATAAGCAGGCGGTAATTTTTGCTCCGCAACTTCTTGTACCGCTCTTATTGCATCGCCCGAACTATAACCTTCGGCATTGCTTCCTGTGACTTGAACAGAAGTAAATAAATTATATCTACTTACAGATTGTGGTCCAAAAGTACGTTCAAAAGTCACAAATTGAGAAAGTGGCGCCATTTCGCCAGAACTTGATTTTACATAAATACTGCTTAAACTTTCTATGCTATTTCGAATATCTGGTAAACCTTGGACGATTACACGAAATTGTTTTCCATATTTTGTAAAATCTGCTGCATAAATTCCGCCGACGTAACCTTGCATTGTAGCTAAAATATCATCTACAGAAACACCACTTTCTTTTGCGCGTGGAACATTAATTATTAAAGTGTATTGTGGAAATTTAGTATTAAAGGAAGAAGTTGCAAACTCAATTTCAGGTCTTTGTATTAAAGCACTTAAAAAAGTTTGTGTATTTTTATCTAAATCTTTTAAATCTCCACCAGATTTATCTAATAATTCTAGTTGAAAACCAGAACTTGAGCCATAGCCGGGAACAGAACCAGGTTGAAAAAAAACGATTTTCGCACCAGAAATTCCAGAAGCAGCGCCAAATAATTTCTTAGTGATATTTTCGATAGATTGTTCTGAATGTTTTGCGCGTTCCTTAAAATCTCCTAATTTAATAAAACCTAAGGCTGAATTACTTCCGTTTCCAGAAAGAAAACTTCTGCCTGTAGAAATTGTCATTCCCGTTACTCCTGGAACTTTTACCACTTGTTTTTGCAATTGTGCAACAATGTCATAAGTTCTTTCCATAGAAGAACCAGCAGGAAGTTCAATATTTGCGAAAATAATTCCACGGTCTTCTTTTGGAACAAAACCAGCAGGCATTGAAGAATTTGCCCACCAAAATAATAATCCTGTAACTCCGAAAATAATTAAAGTCACCCATTTGTGTCTTAAAAGAAAGACGAAACCTTTTCCATATTTTCTTGTAGTAGTATTAAATCCTACATTAAATTTATAAAAGAATTTTTGAACAAAATTTTTGTCCTGATAAGCTTTATCATGTTCATTTGCTTTTAAAAATAAAGCACATAAAACTGGACTTAAAGTTAAAGCATTAACTGCAGAAATTAAAATTGCAATAATTAAAGTCACACCAAATTGCTGATAAAAAACACCAGTTGGACCCGTAATAAAAGTTACAGGAATAAAAACCGCAGACATTACTAAAGTAATTGAAATAATTGCTCCTGTAATTTCATCCATCGCAGTTATTGTAGCAACTTTCGAATCTTTAATACCGTGTTCTAATTTTGCATGAACTGCCTCAACGACGACAATTGCATCATCTACAACAATTCCAATTGCTAAAACCAAAGCAAAAAGTGTTAATAAATTTAAAGAATATCCAAATAAATTTAAAAAGAAAAAAGTTCCGATAATTGAAACCGGTACAGAAATGGCCGGAATTAAAGTAGATCTTAAATCTTGTAAAAATATAAATACTACAATAAAAACTAAAATAAAAGCTTCAAATAAAGTGGTAATTACTTTCGCAATTGAAGCATCTAAAAATTCATTGGTATCAAAGTTTACAACATAATCTACGCCTTGAGGAAAAGATTTTTTAGCATCTTTTAAATAAACTTTAATATTATTAATAATATCTTGCGCATTTGAACCCGGTGTTTGGAAAATTCCCATACTTACAGAAGGAAAACCTCCGCTGCGACCAATTCCAGAATAAGATAAAGCATCTAATTTTACTTTTGCTACATCTTTTAATCTGAGAAATTGTCCGTTTCCTAAAGCTTTTAAAATAATATCGTCGTATTGACCTTGATCACTAAATTTCCCACTGTATGTAATTGTGTATTCAAATGAACTTCCACTATTTGAACCGATTTGTCCCGCTGCAGCTTCTCTACTTTGAGAATTAATTGCGGAAGTTACATCGCTTGGAACTAAGCCGTATGATGCCATTTTTGCAGGATCTAGCCAAATTCTCATGGCGTAAGTTTTTCCACCAAAAACATTGGCGTCTCCTACTCCATTTACTCTTTTAAGACTTGGAATAATGTTTATATTTAAATAATTCTGCAACCAAACATCATCTAAATTTTTATTTTTAGTGTAAAATGTAAGATACATTAATGCACTACTATTTTGTTTCTGAGTAATAACGCCGGATCTCACCACTTCACTCGGTAAAAGTGGTGTTGCACGAGCGACTTTATTTTGAACATTTACGGCGGCAATATCTGGATTTACACCTTGCTTGAAAAATACAGTAATTCCCGCAGAACCGTCGTTTCCTGCAGAAGATTGAATATAATCCATTCCTTCTACTCCATTGATTTGTTCTTCTAAAGGAATTACAACACTTTTCATTACTGTTTCTGCGTTGGCTCCGGAATAATTTGCGGAAACACGAACTGTTGCAGGAGCAATATCTGGATATTGAGTAACAGGAAGTTTATTTAAACCCAATATTCCCAAAATCACAATCATGATTGAGATTACGGTAGATAAAACAGGTCTGTTTATGAAATTTTTTATCATTAGAAAATTGGTTTTATAGATTCTACCATTTCATCCATTTTCACCGGTTTTTCTTTAATTTTTGTTCCAGATTTTAAACCTGTAAAACCTGAAGCAATAATTTTATCACCTTTTTTTAATCCAGATTTTATAATTGCATAATTATTTACTCTGTCTTGAAGTTGAATCACAGAATTTACTGCAGAATCTTTTTGAACTTTATAAACATAAACCAAACCTTGCTCTTCATAAGTAGAAGATTCTGGAATGACTAAAACATTATCGTAATCTTTGGGTAATTTTATTACGCCGCTGTTTCCGTTGCTTAATAATTTTTGAGCATTTGGAAATTTTACTTTAAATTGAATGGTTCCTGTTTGTGGATCAACTTGACCAGTTACTGTTTCAATTCTACCTTTTTCTCCATAATTACTTCCATTGGCTAATTCTAAACTTACCATTGGTAAATTTTTTAATTTTTCTGAAACCGTTGCGCCTTTAGAATTTTCTAAAAAATCAAAATATTGCTTTTCATTCATGGTGAAATACGCGTAAATTTCTGAAGTATCTGAAATAGTTGTAAGTGGAGTTGGATCAGAAGGACCAACTAAACTTCCCACTTTTAGAGGTAATTTGCCCACAGTTCCGCTAATGGGCGCACGAATTATAGAATAATCTACATTTGCAACAGCCCCTTTATAATCAGCTTGCGCTTGAGATTTTCCTGCTTCCGCTTGCATTTTACTAGCTTTTGCTTGTTGCAATTGCGCATTTGCTTTGGCTAAATTTGCGTATGCTGTTTGTAACTGAACATTACTAATAATATTTTTTTCCACTAATGGTTTGAGTTTATTTACTTCTACTTGAGCTGCATTTACTGAAGCTTGAGCTGCATTAATATTTGATTTTGTAGCTTCTACATTAGCTTTTGCAGCAGAAATTCCAGATTTTGCAGCTGCCGCATTTTCTGATAAAACATTGGTTTCTAAGCGAAATAAAGGTTGTCCTTTAGTTACAAATTGTCCTTCATTAACCAAAACTTGCGTAATGTAACCTTGGATTTTTGCACGAACATCGTTATTGGTTTTCCCTTGAATACTTGCTGGAAAACTTTGATATCCAGTTAAATTCTTAGTTTCAACTTGTACAACTGGGTAAGTTTGTGGACCCATATTTTTCTGAGCTTCCTTTTTCTTACAAGAAGTAATGCTCAAAAACGCGAGTAATAAAATTAAATAAGGTTTCATATGGAATATTTACTTTTTTAATGCTTATATTAAGTGGTCTATTTTCCTCAAAATTTGATGAAAATTAATTAATGGAGATTTAAATATTATTGGTATAATTTTTTTAAGGTTTCACTACAACTCATAATATTTGTTTTCAATAGGTCGCTGTAAATGTTCAGTTTGTTAATATAATTTTCAGTTTTTTCGTCTGGTTTTTTATTTTGATTAAATAATTTTAAATCTTCCAAAATATCCATTTCATTTTCTAATCTGTCAAGTAATCGACTAAATCGAATTTTTGCATATTCTGGATTTAAAATAAAAAACCGTTTTCTTTCATCTATTTTATTTAAAACTGTAATATGTTCACCTTTGAGAAGTAAATCTAAATTACAAGAAACAGAGCTTTTGCTCGCTTTTAAAACTTCTACTAATTCTTCAAAAGTAATTCCCTGTATTTCAAAATCAAAGGTAAGATAGGCGTATATTTTGGCAGCCAATGGTGTCAAATGATAATTTGTTGTATAAAAATTGACCAACTTGTGATAAAGTTTTTCGTCTATTTCTAAAGTTTTATCCATTTAATAATAATTCAAGATGCAAAGCTATAAATTTAGTTCTAAACAAAACGAACCAAATTGATAAAAAAAAAGCAACTCTTTAAGTTGCTTTATCTATTAGTATTAAAAATTATTTTTGAATATCCAAATCTGTTTCTTTTAAATACGCATCAATAATTTTAAAAGCTTTCTGCTCATCTGATAAACTTACCATTACTTTAAGATTATTTGCAGTAGGTGTACTTAAAAAAGTAAGATAGCCGTTTTCCGCAGTTGCTGTTATATTTTGCTCTTCTAATTTAGATTTTATTAATTGTATTTCTTGTTGATTGCTACTTTCAAAAACTGAAACTCTCGTCATTTCTTCCATCATATTCTTTTTTATTCAGTTCAAATTTACAAAAAATAATCACTAAACTGTATTACATTTTTTCTAAAACTTTTTCAATTTTATCTAATGCTTTCTGTAAATCTTCTTTAGAAACGTTTAAATGGGGTCTAAAACGGATGCTTTGAGTTCCACAAGTGAGAATGATTAAATTATTTTTGTACAACTCAGATTGGAAACTATTTCTCATTTCTGGCGTTGGTAAATCAAAAGCACACATCAAACCTCTTCCTCTTGCATTTGATATTAAATTCGGGAATTTTTGCTCAATTTTAATCAAACTATCTAAAAGAAAAACGCCCATATTTCTTGCATTCTCTACGAGATTCTCTTTTTCTATTACTTCTAAAATTAATTGCAAACGCAACATATCTGCAAAATTTCCACCGAAAGTAGAATTAATTCTGGAACTTTCTTTGAAAACATTATTTGGAATTTCATCTAATTTTTCTTTATTCGCTAAAATTCCACAAACCTGAGTTTTTTTACCAAAAGAAATAATATCTGGCGAAATGCTAAAATGTTCATAAGCCCACATTTTCCCAGTCAAACCAATTCCAGTTTGAACTTCGTCAAAAATTAAAAGGATTTCATTATCATCACAAATTTTACGAAGACCAACAAAAAATTCATCTCGGAAATGATTATCGCCACCTTCTGCTTGAATTGGTTCAATAATAATACACGCAATTTCATCTTGATGCATTAGAATCGCTTCTTCAATATTTAAGAGTGCAAGATTTTCTTGTTCAATAGTTTGATTTAAATTTTCTTCGTTTAAAGGGAACTGTAATTTCGGATTGATAATTCTAGGCCACGGAAACTTAGGGAAATATTCATATTTTCTTGGATCTGCTGTATTTGTTAAAGACAAAGTATAGCCACTTCTACCGTGAAACGCTTGTTTAAAATGAATACAAACTCCCGCTTCTTTATCAATATCTTTTTCGAAATTTTTCCGTGTTTTCCAATCGAATGCAGCTTTCATAGCGTTTTCTACCGCCAAAGTTCCACCAGAAATGAAGAAACAATATTGCAGTTCTTTAGGAATGGCAACTCTTTCAAAGACTTTCATGAAATCTGCATATTCTTGCGAATAAACATCAGCTAAAGTGGGCTTATTTACAATTAGTTTTCCTAACCAAGCTGATTTTTGCATCACATACGGATGGTTATAACCAATTGCGGTAGAAGCAAACATTGAAAACATATCCAAATATTCGGTTTGCGTAACAGAATCGAAAATGTATGAGCCATGAGATTTTTCAAAATCCATCACAAAATCAAATCCATCGGCGAGCATATGTCGCGAGAGAATTTTTTTTACATTATTAGTTGTGTCTGGTTTTGAAGCTATTGCGTCGTTCATATTTTTTAGTTGTAAAGTTGTAAAGTTGTTGAGTTGTAAAGTTATTGAGTTGTAAAGTTTTGACTGCTGCAAAGTTTGTTTAGTGTAAAAAAAATTAGTCTGTTAAATTTTCAATCTTATTTTAAATTTCACATCAAGACGACTTTACATCTTTACAACTCAACAACTTCACAAATCAAATTTAATTCCTTGTGCAAGTGGTAAATTATCTGTGTAATTAATGGTATTTGTTTGTCTTCTCATATAATATTTCCACGCATCAGAACCACTTTCTCTTCCGCCGCCTGTTTCTTTTTCGCCTCCAAAAGCGCCGCCAATTTCTGCTCCAGAAGTTCCTATATTTACGTTTGCAATCCCACAATCTGAACCTGAAGCAGATAAAAATGCTTCTGCTTCTTTTAAATTATTAGTCATAATTGCAGATGATAAACCTTGTGGAACACCGTTTTGTAAAGTGATCGCTTCTTCTAAAGTTTTATATTTAATTAAATAAAGAATGGGTGCAAAAGTTTCGTGTTGTACAATTTCAAAAGAATTTTCAACTTCTGCAATGCATGGTTTTACATAACATCCAGAACTGTAATTTTCGCCTTCTAAAACGCCACCTTCAACGATGAAATTTCCGCCTTCTTTTTTACATTTTTCAATTGATGATAAATATTGATTCACAGAATCTTTGTCAATTAAAGGTCCAACGTGATTATTTTCATCTAAAGGATCGCCAATTTTTAATTGTCCGTAAGCTTTTACCAAACGATTTTTCACTTCTTCATAAACTTCTTCATGAATAATTAATCGTCTTGTAGAAGTACATCTTTGTCCGCAAGTTCCTACTGCGCCGAAGACTGCGCCAATTATTGACATATTTAAATCTGCATCTTTTGAAATAATAATTGCATTATTTCCGCCTAATTCTAAGATTGATTTTCCAAATCTGTTCGCAACTGTGGAAGAAACTTCTCTTCCTACTTTGGTGGAACCTGTGAAAGAAATTAAATTCACATTTTTATCAGCGGTCATTTTTTTACCAATTTCGTGGCTTCCGACTAATAAATTAGAAATTCCTTCCGGATAATTATTTTCTTTTAAAACTTCTGCAATAATATTTTGACAAGCAACACCACAAAGTGCTGCTTTTTCTGAAGGTTTCCAAATTGTAACATTTCCGCAAATCCAAGCAAGAGCAGTGTTCCAAGACCAAACTGCAACTGGAAAATTAAAAGCGGAAATAATTCCCACAATTCCGAGCGGATGATATTGTTCGTACATTCTGTGTCCTGGTCTTTCGGAATGCATTGTGAAACCGTGCAATTGACGCGAAAGTCCGACAGCAAAATCACAAATATCTATCATTTCCTGAACTTCACCGAGACCTTCTTGCAAAGATTTTCCCATTTCGTAGGAAACCAATTTGCCTAAATCTTGTTTTTTCTCGCGCAATTTATTTCCAAATTGACGAACCAATTCTCCTCTTTTTGGCGCTGGAATTTTTCTAAATTCTAAAAAAGCGGTTTTTGCTTTTTCTAAAACTTGGTCATAATCTTCCGAACTGGACATTTGCACTTTTGCAATTAATTTTCCATTGGTTGGTGAAAAACTTTCGATGGTTTCGCCGTTTGCGAAAAAATCTGATCCAGTAGAAGAACCTTTATTTTCTGAGTGAATTCCTAAATTTTTTAAGACAGTTTCCATATCTGTGGAATGCGAACTTTGGGACATTTTTTAAGTTTTGATGTTTTGCTAAGTTAAAGATAATTGGCTAATTATGCAATTTGTAGGCACTTTTCCCTAAATATTTAAAGAATTTATTATTTAAAAATATTCATTAGAATGTTGATATTTAAAAAAGTATGGATTAAAAGTTTTAATGGCATATTTTTAGAAATTATCTTTAGAAAATTCAAAAATAAGTACTTTAAAAAGTGTTAAAAACTGTTAAATTTTTATTGAAGAAATTTTACACTCATAAATATTGAGAATAATATTTAGTACAAAAGTGAATACCAAAATTATTTATTTGCTTAAATTTGAAAAAAGGAAATTAATAAAAATGGAAGAAAGTCCAAAAAATAACAGAAACGAAAAACTAAAATCCTGGTTTAAAAAAGTAGGGATTTTAGGTGTGATTTTCTTTACTTTGAAAGGTTTGCTTTGGTTGGTTGTGATTTATTTTGGTGCAGATTTTTTGAATGGATGTGGGAAATAAATTAATTCAATTTTGAAAAATGTTCTTTATATTTGAAAGTTATATAAATCCTTAATAAATATTTATTCTTAAATGAAAATATCAGAAGAATTAACTCCACTTGCTTATGAAATTTCTAAAAAAGTTTATAATAAAGAAATTTCATTCAGTGATGGACAGAAAATTATTGTTGGAGATAAGAGAATGAATAAAAATTCAGCAGCTGATTATATAAATGATTTCAGATGCTTAATTGATGGTAAAAGATTTACAAGAACTTTAAACGCATTTTCAATGAACTATTTTTTAGAAAATATTCTTGAAGATTATGGCAATGAAGCTCTTGAAAATTCATTAAATGCTTTATTACAACATATTGAATATTATGAAGATATTCAAAAAGTAACTATGCATAAAATGAGAAATATTTATGACAATTTTTCAAAAAATATTTTCATAGAAAACCTTGACGAAAAAGAACAGGAAGAAATAATTAAAGAACTTAAAACAGAAAATAAAAGTAAGGCAGAAATTTTAAAAGAACTTTTAAATCTTAAAGAATCTGAACAACAAATTGTAATTATTAAAGGAAAAGCTTACAAACGAGATAATAAAACTATCGCTCAAATAAAGTTTTTAAGAGACTTTTCTTGTCAATTCTGTGGTCAATCAATTCTAAAAAAAGATGGAAGTAAATATATTGAAGCCGCACATATTAAACCAAAACATTTAAAAGGTAAAGAATGTTTAGAAAATATAATATTGCTTTGTCCTAATCATCACAAAGAATTTGATTTAGGTAATCTTAAAATAATTATTCATACGAAAGAAAAATTGGAAGTAATTGTTAATAATGTAAATTACAAAATTAACTTTGAATTATAAAAGGCTTCTACGTTCTAAACAACTTTATGATAAATCAAAATAAAATTTAATCCCAATCTTCTTTCCCAATTCTATACAAAACATTCATTTTAGAATCTTCTCCAAAATAAGCCACATCCAATTCTCCTATATTTTTTGCACCGAGTTTTTCCATCGCTCTTCGAGAACGGAAATTTTCACTTCCAACATGGAAATTAACGGAATCTACAAACTGAAAAATATAATCGAGCATTAATTTTTTAACTTGTGAATTGTAATTTTTGCCCCAAAAGTTTTTACCATAAAAAGTATAACCAATAAAAATGGAATTATCTTCCGCATTAAAATCATAAAAACGCGTACTTCCAATTATTTTATTAGAAGGTTTATCTATGATCACAAAAGCACCTTTACTTTCTAACGCACCATTAAAAAAATTCTCAAAAACTTCTCTTTTGTAGCGGTTTTTATTCGGATGTTGGTTCCAAACTTCTTCGTCTGATGCTTGTAAAAATAAATCTTCAAAGTCGCTTTCTTTCAAAGGTTTTAATAGAACATTGTCATTTGATAATTCTTGTTGAACGGAAAAATTCATAAGTGAGAATTTAAAATATTTGGTAGAAAATTATTTTGCGTTTACGAATTTAAATAAAAAAAGCCGAGTAAAAACCCAGCTTATAATATTTTTGAAAAATTTAATTAGATGTTTTATTAATTTAATAAAATACCTTGGTTTAGGTTTAAAAATCTAGAAGAAGCCACAGAAGGCATAGAATAAACTTCCGCTTTTGCTCTTGTACTCACAATTTTTTTCAAATAATCTAAAGATTTAGCTTCTTCAATATCTACATTGCTTAATTCATAAATGTGAACTGCAGCGTGATCTGTGAAGATTTCTTTTGCAATTGCTAATTGTCCTTCATTTTTAATTGCAACACTTGCAATTAATTTATCTGTTTCGTAAGTGTTAAATTGTGGTGTTCTTCCACCAAATAATCTATCCCAAAAGTTTTGTTTTTCTTCTCCTTGTTGGTTTAAATAAACTATATAATCTTCGTTTTGAAATCCTGAGTTTTCTAAATTTTGGGCTAATTTTTTTGCGTCTTTTTGTGTTGGAAATAATCCAATAATAATTGTTGTCATAGTGTTAATTTTTTAATTGTTTTTAACACTGCAAATTTACGACCAAATAATGAATATTTTGTTAATATTATTTATATTAATGAATAATTGACAAAAATCATAAATTATATTATTGATATAGCAATTAAAGTTTTTAAACGCAGACTTAAAATGAGACAATGTGACATTCTGAAAAACAAAAAAATTAATTCGTCACAATTTTTTCATTAATTACTTCAAGCGCAGCTTTTACATTGGTAATTTTTTCCATAGAGCTATTATCAATTTCAATATCAAAAACTTCTTCTACATCTAAAATGACATCAACTAAATTTGCCGAATTAATATTTAAATCATTAATGAAATTGGTATTTTCCGTTAAATTATTGAGTGCATCTTCGTTTTTCACGTAAGGTTTAATAATGGTTTTAAGTTTCATTAAAATTTCTTCTTGCTCCATAATTTTTTATTTGTAATATTTTTTAAAGATAATACATCCATTTACATCGCCAAAACCAAAACTTACTTTTGCAGCAATATTGATTTCAGTTGAAATTAATTTTGTAGGGATTTTATCTTTATTTATTAAATTTTCAATTTCTTGTTTTAAATCTTCACAATTAATATTTGGTGCGACAAAATTATGATACAATTGCAAAACTGTCGCTACAGATTCTACACTTCCTGCCGCGGAAAGTGAATGACCAAGCAAACTTTTTAAAGAATTAATGTAAGGAAAATTACTCCCTTTTCGATTAAGTGCTTTTGTTAAATTCTCAATTTCCAGCGCATCTTTTGAAGTTGCGGTTAAATGTCCGTTGATATAATCTATATTTTTAGGTAAAATTCCACTTTCAAAAATCGCATCTTTTACACATTTTTGAACGGCTAAAGAATTCGGCGCAGTCATACTTCCATCGCCTCTTTGTCCGCCAGAATTGAGATTTCCGCCTAAAATTTCACAATAAATTTTTGCATTTCTTTCTAATGCAGAATCCAGACTTTCTACTACAAATGCACCTGCTCCACTTCCCGGAACAAAACCTGCAGATGTTTCGCTCATTGGTCTTGAAGCTTTTTCAGGATTTTCATTCGATTTAAAATTACAAACTTTAATCGCATCAAAACCTGCCCAAATGTAAGGTCCAGAATCACTTGTACTTCCTGCTAAAATTCGTTTTGCTTTTCCTAATTTTATTCTATCAAAAGCCATTAAAATCGCTTCTGTTCCAGTTGTACACGCAGAAGAATTTGTTGTAACTTGATTTCCTAAACCTAATTTTCCTCCTAAATAAGCAGAAATTCCGCTGTTCATAGTTTGAGAAACTGCGGTGCTTCCTAATTTGCGAGTTTGTAAATCATCAATTTTATAAATACTTTCTCTGAACTTTTCTATTCCAGAAGTTCCCGCTCCGAAAATAGTTCCGCTTTCCCAATCTGGATTTTTTTCATTTGATGGTTCTAAACCTGCATCTTTCCAAGCGTCTAAACCTGCAATGACGCCGTATAAAATTCCTGTTGAATTGAAATTTCGTAATTCTAAAGGTGTAAAATAATCTAGCTTTTTTTCTTCTGAAATTTCTGGTGCTCCAGAAACTTGACAAGAAAATTTTAAATCTGCGAGTTGTTGGTTAAATTTAATTCCAGAAGTTCCGTTTTTTAAGGATTCTAAAAAGGTTTCTAAATCGTTTCCAATTGGAGAAACAACGCCCATTCCGGTAATTACAACTCTATTTTCCATTTATATTTTCTTTAATAAATCCAGAAATTACACCTTCGCAAACTGTTTCATCTTTTTCATTTTTCATTAAAACTTTACATTTTAATTTATTAAATCTAAAATATATTTTCTCAGAAATCACAGTTACTTTTTCATTTGGAAAAACAGGTTTTAAAAATTCAATTTCTGTGGAAGATAAAGCGACAGAAGCTTTTTCATTGATGTCTTTAATTAAATAAATCCCCAAACAAACCAAACCAATTTGCGCCATACATTCCGTTAAAATTACACCCGGAGTTACAGGATAATTTTTAAAATGTCCTTTAAAAAAATCCATATTTTCATTGAAAATGAAATTTCCTTTTACTCCCTTTTCATTAAGAGTTACAATTTCATCTACAAACAAAAAAGGTTTGGAGTAAGGTAATTTTTTTAAAATTTCTTCTGATTTCATTTATTGCAAATGTTCTCCACCATCGACTGGAATTACGTTTCCGGTTATCCAAGAAGCTTCATCTTTGCACAAAAGTGAAACCACCTTTGCGACATCTTCTGGTGTTGTTAATCTTTTATTGGGATTTCTTTGGATTGAATTTTTAATTAAATCTTCACTTCCAGGAATCATTTTTAATGAACGAGTTTCCGTAACTCCGGCTTGAATGCAATTACATTTAATTCCAAACGGCGCAAATTCTAACGCAATACTTCTGGAAATCGCTTCTAATGCTGCTTTTGCAGCGGAAACTGCCGCGTAAAATTTCCAAGGTTTTGTGCTTCCTTCGCTTGTAAAAACAATGATTCTACAGTCTTTTGCGAACAAATTATTTTTAAATAAAAGTTGCGTCCAATCATACAAACTCACCGCCATTGCTTGAAAAGTGATTTGAAAATCATCAGAATTTAAAACTTGATTTTCATCAGAAACCATTGCTTTCAAGTTTCCTTTTGCAATACTGTGAATCAAAACTTTTATTTTTGATTTTTCTCCTAAAATTAACTTTAATTCATTAATTATATATAATTGACTATCAATGTTCAAAGCATCTAAATTAAAATTTAAAAAAGAAATATTTTGAGATTTTATTTTATCAAATTCTTCTGAAATTTCTATCATTTCTGAACGAGAATTTCGATGAACAATACAAATATTAAATCCTTCAAGCGCCAATTTTTTCGCAGAAGCTAATCCCAAACCGGAACTTCCGCCTAAAATTAATGCCCAATATTTTTGATTTTTTTCTACCATTCTAATAAAACTCTTTGTGCAGAAAACCCGGGTCCGAAACTTAACATTAAACCTTTTTCTCCCTCTTGTGGATTCTTTTTCATAATTTCTTCTAAAACATAAAGTACAGTTGCACTCGACATATTTCCGTATAATCTTAAAATTTCTTTAGTTTCATCAATATTTTTGCCCAATTCTTTAAACATTTCTTCTACCATTTGCACGATTTTTTTTCCTCCTGGATGAAAAATTAAATAATTTATATCTTCAATTTTTAAATTTTCTTTGGCTAAAAATGGATGGATTATTTCTGGAAAATGAGTCGCAATCGTATCTGGAACTTCAATATCAAGAATCATTTTTAAACCAGAATTAGTAAGTTGAAAACCCATCATTTTTTCCTTATTATAAAAATGATACATTTCTTCAGCTAAAATTTTTGGTCCTAAATCTTCTTCGTAAGAACTCAATAATGCGCAAGATGAACCGTCGCCGAAAATTGCTGCACTTACAATATTTGCCATCGAAAAATCTTCCAATTGAAATGTTGCAGTCGGCGCTTCAACTGCAATTAACGCAGCTCTTTTATTTGGATTGGCTTCTAAAAATTTTTTTGCGTAAATAATTCCTGAAACTCCCCCTGCACAACCCATTTCTGTGACTGGCAAACGAACAATATCTTGTTTTAAATTCAGTTTATTGATTAAATAAGCGTCCAAAGATGGAATCATAATTCCAGTGCAACTTACGGTAATAATATAATCCAAAGTTTGCGGTTTCCAATTGGCTTTTTTTAATGCTTTTTCTAAAACTTTTTCACCTAAATTAATAGCTTCTCGAACGTAAATATTATTTTTTTCTTCAAAAGAAGTGGCGGTGAAAACTTCGACTGGATCCATAATGGAATACCGTTCATCAACAGCTGCGCCTTCAAAAATTTTTTTTACTTTTCTACGAAAACGTTCGTCTTGTGAAATCAACCATTGGTCTAAAAAGGGCAAAACTTCTAAAGTTTTACGCGAATGTTTTGGTAATTGTTTGGCGACAGAAACTATTTTTACACTCATATTTTTTTAATAATCCATTGAAAGCGAAACGCCCATTTCCATTTAATACTGTAGTTTTTTAAATTTAATTTCTGCGAGAATAATTCTAAATCTGGTTTTTTAAAACCTCTCAAAATAGAAATTAAACCATCATTTGCTGTCATTCTTTCTAATCTAAAAATAAAAATTATTATTTGAAAAAGTCGATAAGCTAATTTACTTCGTTGCAAATCATTTACCACAATTCCTTTTTTAACCAAATTAAAGATTTTTTTTAAAATTTTTAAAATTTCATCATCTTTAAAGTGATGTAAAGTAAGCGTAATTAGAGCGATATCTATATTAATTTTAGAAAAATCGTAAAGAAAAATATCTTCTGCTAAATAAGTAATGTTTTTATAATTTTTGGAACAATTTTCTGCGTGTCTTATCGTCGCTTGGTTTGCATCAATGCCGATTAATTTAAAATTTAAATTCTGTTTTTTTGCAAAATCAGAAAGCATTCGAACCATATCTCCGCTTCCGCAACCGAAATCTAAAATAGTAATTTCAGTATTTTTCGGAACATTTTTTAGCAAACATTTTACGCCATTTAAAGTCACAGAATTTCCACCTAAAAGTTGATTAATTTTTGCAATATCATCTAAAGCTGTAACTAAACCTTGATTATCCATGGAAAAATCGTCCATAGATTCTTCTAAATCTGTTCTGTAAGTTGTGTTTAAAGCCATTATTTTGGAAGGGGAATTTCTTTCCCGTGTGTTTTTTTAATTATTAAAGGAAGTAAAAATGGAAAATAAGTAATTGCTTTGGTTAAAATTTCAGACAAGAAAGAATGTTCAAATATCTTGCCCAAAAGTCGCCCAAACTTTAATCTGCTTTTAAAATTTCCATCCCAATTTTTAGAATAATTATTTTCCATTTTTTTACGAGAAATTTTCTCATTTAAAAATTCTGCGACTTCTTCTGAAGCCAATTTTGCACTGTGAATCGCCATTGCCATTCCGTTTCCGCATAGTGGATGAATTAATCCCGCGGAATCTCCAATCATCAGAATATGATTTTCTACATTTTCTTTTTCATCAAAACAAATCTGACTAATTGTTAAAGGTTTGTCAAAAACCATTTCAGAATTTTGTAAAATTTTCTTCAAATGTGGATTTTTTTGAACCACTTTTTGCTGAAATTCTTCGATATTTTTAAATTTTTTGAAAGATTTAAAATCAGTTAAATAGCAAATATTAAGTAAATTATTTTCCACTTTTGAAACGCCGCAATAACCGCCTTTAAAATTGTGCAAACCAACTAAATCATTTGGGAATTCTCCGTTATAATGCGATTTCACAGCAAGCCAAGGTGATTTTTTATTTAGGAATGAACGTTTCATATTCAAATCTAAATTGGACCTTTTACCGAAACTTCCTAAAACCACTTTTGATTTTAAAACCTCACCATTTGACAAGATGATTTCAAAAAAATCCTCTTTAAATATAATTTCATTTACTTGTTCCTGAATAATTTTACAATTTTGCGAAATTGCTTTTTGATACAAAGCAAAATCTAAAGAATAACGGCTGATTCCAAATCCACCAAGAGGAAGTTTAGAATTAATCATTTTTCCCGATTCCGATGAAAATTGCAAATCGGTAATGTGTGTTGGTTTTAATTTTTCAATTTTAATATCCAACCATTTAAAATAAGGTAAAACTTCATTTGAAATATATTCGCCGCAAACTTTATGTTTTGGATATTCATTTTTTTCAATAACAATTACTGAAAAACCTAATTTAGTCAAATGAATTGCGGAAGTTAATCCCGCTAAACCACCACCGATTATTAGGATTTGGGAGTTTTTGGTAGAGTTTATCAATTTTTGAAAGTATGTGTATGTAAAAATTAGACTTTTTGATCTTTAATTTCATCCACAATTTCAGGATTCAGCAAAGTAGAAGTATCACCAAAATTACTAAAATCTCCTTCTGCAATTTTTCTTAAAATTCTTCGCATAATCTTTCCAGAACGCGTTTTTGGAAGAGCAGAAACAAACTGAATTTTATCTAATTTCGCAATTGGTCCCATTGTTTCAGAAATCACATTATTAATTTCTTTTTTCAAATTTTCTCTATCCCGGGTTTCACCAAAATCTTTTAAAATCACAAAACCATAAAGCGCACTTCCTTTTATATCATGAGGATAACCAACAATCGCTGATTCTGCAACAGCTGGATGAAGATTTATACTGTCTTCAATTGGCGCAGTTCCAAGATTATGTCCGGAAACGATAATCACATCATCTACTCTTCCTGTAATTCTATAATAACCAACTTCATCGCGCAAAGCTCCGTCTCCACTAAAATATTTTCCTGGAAAAGCGGAGAAATAAGTATCGATATATCTTTGATGATCGCCCCAAATTGTACGCGCAATTCCCGGCCACGGAAAACGAATACATAAATTTCCATCCACTTGATTTCCGGTAATTTCATTTCGTTTATCATCCATCAAAACTGGCTGAATTCCAGGTAATGGTAAAGTGGCATAAGTTGGTTTTGTCGGTGTAATAAAAGGAAGCGGAGAAATCATAATTCCGCCCGTTTCAGTTTGCCACCAAGTATCAACAATTGGGCATTTTCTTTTTCCGACGTGATCATTATACCAATGCCACGCTTCATCATTAATTGGTTCACCTACAGAACCAATAACTCTTAAACTTGATAAATCATGTTTTTCAATCCATTCATATCCTTCTTTTGCTAAAGCACGGATTGCAGTTGGAGCGGTATAAAACTGTGTGATTTTATGTTTTTCGATAACTTCCCAAAAACGATCTGGATTTGGAAAAGTCGGAACTCCTTCAAAAATAACTGTTGTTGCGCCATTTACTAAAGGACCATAAAGAATGTATGAATGTCCTGTAACCCAACCAATATCTGCAGTACACCAATAAATATCATTTTCTTGATAATCAAAAACATTTTTAAAAGTATAAGATGTGAAAACCATGTAACCTGCAGTAGTATGTAACATGCCTTTTGGTTTTCCTGTAGAACCAGAAGTATAAAGAATGAAAAGTGGATCTTCTGCATCCATAATTTTTGTTACAAAATCGGGTGAAGCTTTTTGATATAAATCATCAAGCCAAATGTCTCTATTGTCATTCCAATGGACTTTACAATTTGTTCTTTTTACCACTAAAACTTTTTCTACTACAGGTGTTTTTTCTACAGCCTTATCGATAATAGTTTTTAAATCAATAGATTTATTTCCACGGTAACTTCCATCAGAACAAATAATCAATTTCGCACCACAATCATTAACTCTTGAAGCAACTGCAGTATCAGAAAAGCCAGCAAAAATTACAGAATGAATAGCGCCCATTTTTGCACAAGCTAACATTGAAATTGCTAATTCTGGAATCATAGGTAAATAAATACAAACTCTTTCACCTTTTTTAACACCCAATTCTGTTAAAACATTTGCCATTTTGCAAACTCTTTTATGCAATTCTCGGTAAGAAATATATTCTGCGACTTCTTCAGGATTATTTGGTTCAAAAATAATGGCTGTTTTATCGCCGCGCTCGTTTAAATGTCTATCTAAACAATTTTTGGTGATATTTAATTTGGCATTTTTAAACCATTTAATTTCAGCTTTTTCCATATCATATTCCACCACTTTGCTCCATCTTTGGTACCAAACAAAATTTTCATCAGCTATTTTATCCCAGAATTTTTTAGGGTTTTTAATTGATTTTTTATATTCTTTAAAATATTCCGGAAGGTTCTGTATATGGTAATTTGACATTGTGAAATTTTAATTATTAAATTTAAGATTATAATTTTAATTAAAAAAAAGATATCAACATAAATTAAATTTATTCCAAAATTATTTTTTCAATCCTCAAAATATCTGTACTTTTGTACCCAATGAAAATAAAATTTCCATTGAACGATTTTATAGAAGACGGTTTTTCCGTTTCAAAATATTTTTTTTAATTAAACGAGACTTTTTTAGTTTCGTTTTTTTTTGTTTAAAATTTAAAAATATGGTGACTTTAGAAAATCTTAGCAAAGAAAAAATCTTATCAATCCTTTCTTTAGCAAATGAATTTAAAAATGGTTTAACATTAAAGCCCCAATCTAAAATATTTGCTGCAAATCTCTTTTTTGAAGATAGTACAAGAACAAAAATGAGTTTTGAAATGGCAGAACGCAAACTTGGTTTTGAAGTAATTCCTTTTGATGTTTCAAAAAGCTCCGTCAACAAAGGCGAATCACTTTACGATACTGTAAAAACATTGGAAAGCATTGGTTTAAATCTATTAGTCATTCGTCATTCTCAAAATAAATTTTATGAGGAATTAAAAAATATAAAAATTCCGATTATCAATGCAGGAGACGGAACGGGAAATCATCCAAGTCAAAGTTTATTAGATTTAATGACTATTCAACAGGAATTTAAAAATTTTGAAAATTTAAAAATTGGAATTATTGGCGATGTAAAACACAGCAGAGTTGCACATTCACTTTCTGACGCACTTCGGAAAATGGGTTCAAAAGTTTATTTTTCTGGTCCAGAAGAATGGTTTGAAGAAGCAAATTTTATGAATGATACTTACAGAGATTTAGATGAGTTGATTCCGATTGCAGATGTTTTAATTTTTCTAAGAATTCAACATGAAAGGCACGGTTTAGCAAAATTTGAAGATGTTGATTATTTAAAAAAATATGGTTTAACAAAAGAGCGTGAGCAAAAAATGAAATCTACTGCGATAATTATGCATCCCGCTCCGATAAACAGAAATGTAGAAATGGATACCGATTTGGTAGAATGCAAACGTTCGAGAATTTTTAAACAAATGGAAAACGGTGTTTTTGCAAGAATGGCAATTTTAAAAATTTCTTTAGAAGAAAAAGGGATTGAATTCAAATAGTAATAATTATAAATTTTATAAATATATAAATGAAAAAAATATTAATATTAGAAACTGGAGAAATTTTTAAAGGAGAAAGTTTTGGAAATTCTGAAAATGTCTCTGGTGAAGTAGTTTTTAATACAGCAATGACTGGTTATCAGGAATTAATTTCTGATCCCTCCTATTGCGATCAATTGGTTTGTATGACTTATCCGTTGATTGGAAATTACGGAATCAATCGTGATGATTTTGAAAGTATTGAACCCTCAATTAAAGGCTTAATTGTAAAAGAAGTTTGTGATTTTCCGTCAAATTTTCGCTCACAAATGACATTAAAAGAATTGTTTGAGATAAAAAATATTTCAGGAATTTCAGGAATTGATACTAGAAGATTGACCAGAACCTTAAGAAATCACGGCGTTGTAAAAGGTAGAATTGTAGAAGAAAATGCAAAAATTGAAACTGTTATTCAAGAATTAAAAAAAGAAAAATTCTCTACCAATGAAGTAAAAAAAGTTTCCACGAAAACCGCTTATGCAAATCCTGGTCGTGGATTGAAAGTTGTTCTTGTTGATTTTGGTTCTAAATTAGGAATTTTAAGAGAATTAGGACAAAGAGATTGTGACGTTACAGTTGTTTCTTACAATACAATTGCTGAAGATATTTTACTCTTAAATCCAGACGGAATAATGCTTTCCAACGGACCGGGAAATCCAGAAGATAATCCAATTGCTATAAAAATGATTCAAGATTTATTGGGAAAAATTCCCATTTTCGGGATTTGTTTGGGTCATCAATTAATTGGTTTGGCTTGTGGCGCAAAAACTTTTAAATTAAAATTCGGACATCGTGGTGGAAATCATCCAGTTTTAGATTTAAAGAAAAATAAAGTGGCGATAACTTCTCAAAATCATGGTTATGCAGTCAATCAAGAATCATTAAAAAACACCGAATTAGAAGAAACACATATTGCTTTAAATGATAAAACCAATGAAGGTTTAAAACATAAAATTCATCCGTGTTTTTCTGTACAATATCATCCCGAATCCAGTCCAGGACCAGAAGATGCAAATTATTTGTTTGATGAGTTTATCATACTCATGGAGAAATTCAAAACTAAAAAATTATTAAAATAAATATGGCTAAAAGAACAGATATAAAAACAATTTTAGTAATAGGAAGTGGTCCAATCATTATCGGTCAAGCTGCAGAATTTGATTACGCGGGAACGCAAGCTTGCCTTTCTCTAAGAGAAGAAGGTTATAAAGTAATTTTAGTCAATTCCAATCCAGCTACTATTATGACCGATGTAGAAATTGCAGATAAAGTTTACATCGAACCAATTTCCTTGGAATTCGTGAGTAGAATTATTCGAAAAGAACGTCCAGATGCACTTTTGCCAACTTTAGGCGGACAAACTGGATTGAATATGGCAGTAGAATTACAAAATTCAGGAATTTTAGAAGAATGCAAAGTAGAAGTTTTAGGAACTAAACTTTCGGCAATCAATCAAGCCGAAGACCGGGATTTATTTCGAAATTTAATGAAAGAATTAAATGAACCCGTTCCAGATTCTGAAATTGTTCACAACGTTGAAGAAGCTTTGGAATTTGCTCAAAAAATTGGTTTTCCATTGATCGTTCGTCCAGCTTTCACAATGGGTGGAACTGGAGGTGGAATTGCAAATAATGAAAAAGAACTGAAAGAAATTACAGAATTTGGTCTAAAATATTCTCCGGTTCGACAATGTTTAGTTGAAAGATCTATTGCAGGTTACAAAGAAATAGAATACGAAGTAATGCGAGACAAAAATGACAATGCAATTGTGGTTTGTAATATGGAAAACATCGATGCAGTAGGAGTTCACACCGGAGATTCTATTGTTGTTGCACCTTCGCAAACACTTTCGGACAGAGAATATCAAATGTTGCGTAATTCTTCTTTAAAAATAATTCGTGCTTTAGGAATTGAAGGTGGTTGTAATGTTCAACTCGCTTTGGATCCGCATTCTTTTAATTATTTCATCATCGAAGTAAATCCCAGAGTTTCACGGTCATCAGCTTTAGCGAGTAAAGCAACTGGATATCCAATTGCTAAAATTGCTGCAAAAATTGCAGTCGGTTTAACATTAGATGAAATCATGAATCCCGTAACAGGAACTTCTTACGCTTGTTTTGAACCTGCATTAGATTATGTTGTAACCAAATTTCCGCGTTTTCCTTTTGATAAATTTGAAACTGCAGACAGAAGACTTTCTACCCAAATGAAAGCAACGGGAGAAGTAATGGCAATCGGTAGAAATTTCGAGGAATCTTTGCAAAAAGCCATTCGTTCTTTGGAAACTGGTTTAAGACATATTGGTTTAAAATCAAAAGATGCAGCAGCATTAACCGATGAAGAAATTGAAAGAAGGATAAAAGTTTGTGATGATGAAAGATTATTCATTATTGGTGATGCTTTGCGAAGAGGTTATGATTGGGAAAAAATTGTAGAATGGAGCAAAATTGATAAATTTTTCATCTGGAAAATCAAGAAATTAATTGATTTTGAAAAAACGATTTCCGAAAATAAATTCGACAAAGAAATTTTACTGGAAGCCAAAAGACTCGGTTTTTCAGATATGAGTATTGGATATCTTTGGGAAATTTCCCAACACGAAGTTTTCAATTTCAGAAAAGAAAACGATTTGATGCCAGTTTACAAAATGGTCGATACTTGCGCCGCCGAATTTGAAAGTGAAACACCTTATTTCTACGGAACCTATGAAGAAGAAAACGAAAGTATTCCATCCGAAAAAGAAAAAATCATCGTTCTCGGTTCTGGACCAATTCGGATCGGACAAGGTGTAGAATTCGATTATGCCACAGTTCATTCGGTTTGGGCAATCAAAGAATTAGGTTATGAAGCAATTATCATTAACAATAATCCTGAAACTGTTTCCACGGATTTTTCTATTTCTGATAAATTGTATTTTGAACCTTTAACGGAAGAAGATGTGATGAACATCATCGAATTGGAACGACCAAAAGGTGTTGTAGTGCAATTTGGTGGACAAACCGCAATTAACTTAGCCGACAAATTAGAAGCGCATGGAGTGAAAATTTTGGGAACTACGTTGGAAGATTTGGATAGAGCCGAAAATCGAAATAAATTTGAAGCAGCTTTGCAGGAAATGGGAATTCCGCAACCTTTGGGAAAAACGTGTTTTACGAAAGAGGAAGCATTGGTTATCGCGAATGAAATCGGTTTCCCAGTTTTGGTTCGTCCGAGTTATGTTTTAGGCGGAAGAGCGATGGAAATTGTGTATGACGATGCGGAACTTGCTCATTATATGACGAATGCGGTGAAAGAAAATTCTGAACATCCGATTTTGATTGACAGATATTTAACCGGAAAAGAGGTAGAAGTTGATGCCATTTCTGATGGTGAAACCGTTGTAATTCCCGGAATTATGGAGCATATCGAAAGAGCCGGAGTTCATTCTGGAGATTCTATTGCGGTTTATCCGCCGCAAAATATTACCGAAAAACAAATCGCAACTTTGGTAGATTATACCGAAAGATTGGCGAAAGGATTGAATATTATTGGTTTAATGAATATTCAATACGTTTTATTTGAAGGTGAAGTTTATGTGATTGAAGTGAATCCGAGATCAAGCAGAACCGTTCCTTTTTTATCTAAAATTACCGAAATTCCGATGGCGAAATTGGCAACTAAAGCCATTCTCGGTAAAAAATTAAAAGATTTAGGATATAAAAATGGTTTGGCTCCCGTGAAAGAAGGCGTTTTCGTGAAAGTTCCTGTTTTCTCTTTTTCAAAATTAACTAGAGTTGATATTTCTCTCGGACCAGAAATGAAATCCACCGGCGAAGTGATGGGAAAAGATTCTACACTGGAAAAAGCGTTGTACAAAGGTTTAATCGGTTCTGGTAGAAAAGTTCCGCTTCATGGTTCCATTCTTTTCACCGTCGCAGATAAACATAAATCTGAAGCGTGCGAATTAGCAAGAAGATTTCAAGAAATTGGTTTTCAAATTTGGGCAACTGAAGGAACTTCAAAATATTTTGAAGAAAATGGTGTTCGCACCAAAATCGGTTACAAAATTGAAGAAAATCCAGAAATTAATTTGATAGATTTAATCCAGAACGGAAAAGTTCAATACATTGTAAACACAATGACCAAAGGAAAACAATCCGAAAGAGACGGTTTTCAAATCCGCCGAACTTCAGTAGAAAATGGCGTTCCGTGTTTAACTTCAATGGATACGGTGGAAGCGATTTTGAAAGTAATTGAAAGTATGAGTTTTAAGATGGAAATGATGTAAAACAAATTTTTTTTTAAAAAAGGTAAACTTTTATAATTGAAAACGAGGGAAAAAATTCTCTCGTTTTTTTGTGGAATTGTATTGTTTTCATTTAAATTTGAAATTTTGTTTTACCTTGTATCAAATTATTTTTGATGAATATTTTGGACCGCCGAATTTATTATCTCCATCTTCTCGCAGAACATTTATTGCTTTCTTTGGGTTCACTTTTGGCGGTGACTTTTTTCGGAATTCTGATTGGTATTTTTGTTTTTTATTCTGCGAAGAGCAGGAAAGTCATTTTACCTTTGATCAATTTTTTATACACCATTCCGTCGATTGCAATGTTTGGTTTGCTCATTCCGATTGTCGGAATTGGTTTAAATAATGCGTTGATCGTTTTAATTTTATATGGTTTACTTCCCATTGTTAGAAGTACTTACAGCGGTTTGAAAGAAGTTCCCGCTCAATTAGTGGAAGCTGCTCAAGGTTTAGGTTCCAATCGTTTTCAGGTTTTTAGAAATATTTATTTTCCGCTCGCTTTACCTTCCATTTTATCGGGGTTAAGAATTACAGTTGTGATGATTGTTGCATTGGCTGGTTTGGCGGCATTGATCGGAGCTGGTGGACTTGGACAAGCCATTTTTCGTGGTTTAAATACGATGAATACTGGATTAATCGTTGCGGGTTCTTTGGGAATTTCGGTTTTTGCAATTTTAGGCGATCAATGGATTGGTCAGTTTGAAAAAGAAGAAAGTTTATTACGGGTGATCTCTAACAACGCCACTAAAAAACAGAAAAACAGGATTATTTTCCCCTCCGTTTTCGTTTTCATTTGCACGATTGCTGCTTTAATTTATCTCAATCCTTTCAATTCAAATAGTTCCGAAACCATTATTGTTGCTTCAAAACCTACGAGCGAACAATTTATTTTAGGAGAAATAATTTCACAACAAATTGAAAATAATACCGATATCAAAGTCATCAGAAAATTTGGAATCGGCGGCGGAACAACCAATATTCAACCTGCAATGATTTCCGGCGATTTGGATGTTTATGTAGAATATACTGGAACAGCGTGGTTGAATGTTTTACAAGAAAATTTGCCAGAAAATCATTTGATTAATTTTAATGAATTAGAAAAAAATTATCAAGAAAAATATAAATTAAAATGGCTCGGTTTATTGGGTTTTAATAATACTTACGGTTTAGCAATCGGAAAAAAGTATTCTCAAAATCAAAATATTTCTACTTATTCTGATCTTGCTATAAAAAGTCAGAACTTCACTTTCGGAGCAGAATTTGATTTTTTTGAAAGAAGCGATGCTTTTCCAGGCTTGAAAAAAATCTATCCTTTTCAATTTAAAAAATTAGAGGAAATGGATATTAATTTGCGTTACAAAGCATTTGAAGAAGGCAAAATAAATGCGGTAGATGTTTTCACGACCGATGCTCAAATTAAAAATTTAAATTTAAAAGTTTTAAAAGACGACAAAAATTACTTCCCAAATTATGAAGCAGGAATTGTGATTCGCCAGGAAATTGTTGAAAAATATCCAGAAATCGGCAAATTATTATTAAAGTTAAATGGCAAAATATCAACTGAAAAAATGCAGGAACTCAATTATCAAGTTGAAATTAAACAGAAAAGTCCGGCAGAAGTTGCTGCAAATTTCCTTAAAAGTTTAAAGAATTAAAATGGAAAACAATATGATCATTTCCGTTCAAAATATTGATTTCTCTTACGGCACTCAAAAGATTTTAGAGAACTATTCTGCTGATTTTGAGAAAGGAAGTTTCACCTGTATTTTGGGCGAAAGTGGCAGCGGAAAATCCACTTTATTGCGATTAATAAACGGTTTGTTGATTCCAGAAAAAGGCTTGGTGAAAATTGAAGATGAGGTTTTAACAACAGAAAATTTAATTCAAAAAAGATTAAAAATGGGTTACGTTTTGCAAGGAAATTCCTTATTTCCGCATCTTACCGTTTTTCAAAATATGGCGTATTGTTTAAAATTATTAAAAAAATCTGATACGTTTTGCAAAGAAAAAATCAGAGAATTGCTTCCTTTGGTTGGCTTAAAAGAAGATTTATTAAACAAATTCCCTGACGAAATTAGTGGTGGACAAAAACAAAGAGTCGGTATAATTCGCGCCATCGCACATAATCCAAAAATCGTTTTAATGGATGAACCATTTTCTGCTCTTGACAGTGAAACTCGTAATAAACTCCAGATTTTAGTTAAAGATATTCACCAAAAATTAAAGACCACATTTGTAATGGTCACACATTCCAAGCAAGAAGCAGAAATTTTAGGAACGAAGATTTTGCAAATGTAAATTCACAAAAAAAATACTTGTCCATTTTTCGGTTGCTAAATAATTTCCATTAAAATAAATTTGTTTTAAATTTAAATAATCAAATCCATAGATATATACAGATGAAATTGACCAATGAAATTATGTACCAAGCGTCATTAGAGAAAAACCCTGATTTTGAAGGTGTTTATTGGATGGCGGTGAAAACTACAGGTATTTTTTGTCGACCAATCTGCCGCGCTAGAAAACCAAAAAGAGAAAATGTAGAATTTTTTCTAAATACAAATGATGCATTAGAAAAAGGTTACAGACCGTGCAAAGTTTGCAAACCTTTAGAAAATTTAGATGCAACGCCGCCAGAAATTGAACAATTATTAAAAGAATTTTCCGAAAATTCTGATGTTAAAATTAAAGATTCAGATTTGGTGGAAAAAGGTTTAAATCCAACAAAAATTAGACGCTGGTTTATTAAAAACCATGGGATGAGTTTTCAGGAATTTCAAAGGAAATTAAATTTGAATGAAGCCTTTAAAAAAATTCAAGCAGGAGAAAATATTATAGAAACGGCATACAACGCAGGTTTTGAAAGTTTAAGCGGTTTTAATGAAAGTTTTAAAAACGTTTTCGGAGTTTCCCCAAAAAATTCTAAAACACAGAATATTATTGATTTAAAAAGAATTGAAACGCCAATCGGAACAATGTACGCCGCAGCGACAGGAAATGGTATTTGTATGCTTGAATTTACCGACAGAAAAAGTTTGGAAAAAGAATTTTTAGAATTATCAAAATCACTAAATGCAAAAATTATTATTGGAGAAAACGCTCATTTAAAATTATTAGAAAAGGAACTTTCCGATTATTTTGAAGGAAAATTAAAAAAATTCTCTGTACCACTTTCGCCTGTAGGAACGGAATTTCAAAAATCGGTTTGGAAAGTTTTAGAAAAAATTCCTTATGGAGAAATTTGGAGTTACAAAAAACAAGCACAGATTTTAGGCGATGTAAAAAAAGTTCGTGCAGTTGCAAATGCAAATGGTTTAAACAAAATTTCTATTGTAATTCCATGTCATCGCGTTATTGGAAGCAATGGAAAATTAACAGGTTATGGCGGTGGAATTTGGCGAAAACAGAAATTATTAGAACTCGAAAAAGCCATTTTATTTTGATTAATAAAAATTACTACATAACAAAAATTAAAGAAGTATACTTTTAATCACAAATGAGACAAAAGCGCAACTCAGAGAAATTAGAAAATGAAAAAATTGCAAAACACAATTCTATCACTTTTTGCAACCTTTTGAATTACTTAAAAATATCATTTTCTCTTTTGCCTCTTTTGCGGTGGAAATTTTTTGTAATTTACTAAGATAAAACAATGAATCCAGGAGAATTAAAAAACATTGCAAAACTTTGGTTTAAAGCATTTAACGAACATCATTTAGAAAATTTACTTTTTTTATATGATGAAAATGCGGAACATTTTAGTCCAAAACTAAAAATTCATGAACCAAAAACTAAAGGTTTGATTAAAGGAAAAGAGGCGCTGCGACAATGGTGGAAAATTTGTTTTGAAAGATTGCCGAGTTTGCAATACCATGTGAAAAAATTAACAGCAGATTCCGACCAAGTTTTTATGGAATATACTCGAAAAGTTGCGGATGAAGAAGATATGGAAATTGGTGAAGTTTTAGAAATTAAAAATGGGAAAATCATTTTTTCGAGAGTTTATCACGGATAATTTTAAAATTAAAAATTAGTTTTTTACTTTCTAAAAATTCTTATCTTTAACCAAATTAAAAAAATGAAAAAATTAATATTTTCCTTGTTATTTGCAGGGAGTTTATCTTTAACTGCGCAGAATTATTCGCTTCCGGCACTTAGTCCGAGACAAACTGTGGATCAACAATTATCCATTTCAAACATCAAAATAGATTATGGAAGACCGGCTGTGAAAGGCAGAGAAATTTTTGGAAAATTAGTTCCATATAATGAAGTTTGGCGTACAGGTGCAAATTCTTGTACAAAAATTACGTTCGGACAAGATTTCATGTTTGGTGGAAAACTAGTGAAAGCTGGAACTTATGGACTTTTTGTAATTCCAACTCCTACAGAATGGACCGTAATTTTAAATTCAGATTCTACACAATGGGGTGCTTTTTCTTTTGATGCTAAAAAAAATATTTTAGAAGTAAAAGCGCCAGTTCAAAAAATGGAAACAAAACAAGAATGGTTTAAAATAGATTTGAAAAATTTAAAAGCTAATTCTGTAGATCTAACTTTTATGTGGGATATGACGAAAGTGAGCGTTCCTATTATGGTTGCTCATCCAGAGGAAATTACCAAAATAATTAATCAATTAAAAGCGATTAATAAAGTAAAAGCAGATATTGGAAAAATGAAATAAAATTTTTAAAGCCGTTTTTTAAGCGGCATTTTTTTATTTTTGTTTTATGAAAATTGCTTATCTCGGTCCAGAAGCGAGTTTTACACAACTTGCAACTTCACAAATCTTTGATGATGAAACTTTAATTCCACACTCTAATATTTTAGATTGTTTTAATGCGGTGAAAAATGGCGACGTGGAAAAAGCAGTTGTACCCCTGGAAAATTCTATAGAAGGAACCGTTTCTATGACTTTGGATTATCTTTATGATTTTAAGAAAATATTTATAGAATCAGAAGTGGTAATGCCGATTGCGCATCATCTTTTAGTAAATAAAAATAATCCAGATTTTGATAAAATTATTTCTCATCCGCAAGCTTTGGCGCAATGTTATCATTTTTTAGATAAAAATTTTAAAAATTGTACGCGTAAAGATTTTTCTTCCACTGCAGCTGCTGCAAAATATGTTTCAGAAAATCCAGATAAAAAAATTGCGGCAATTGCAAATTCTTACGCCGCAAAATTGTATGATTTAAAAATATTGAAGAAAAATATTCACGATTTTGAACAAAATCATACAAGATTTATTGTTATTTCATTAGAAAAAAATCAATTAAAACTAAAGCAAAATTCTTTAGGTGAAAAATCTTCTTTGATGATAACTTTACCAGAAGATCATGCAGGAGGATTGCATCAAGTTTTGTCTGTTTTTGCCTGGCGAAAAATGAACTTATCAAAAATTGAAAGCCGAACATTAAAGACAGGTTTGGGAAATTATTTTTTCTATATCAATGTCGCAAGTGAATGGAATTCCGTTTTATCTGAAAATGCTCTAGAAGAATTAAAATCAATTGGCGCAAAAGTGCGATTTTTAGGACATTATGAGGAATATTTATTGAAAGATTAAATTTTTACTTTAGGCTTTAGGCTTTATACTTTTAACTAATACTTCCCTTTCCACTTCTTCTCCAAATCATCTTTTATTTTTTTTTCGGTAGAATTATTTCCAGGATTATAAAACTTAGTTCCCGAAATTTCTTCCGGTAAGAATTCGGCTTGCACAAAATTTCCCTCATAAGAATGAGCGTATTGATAATCTTTTCCATAATCTAAATTCTTCATTAATTTTGTCGGCGCATTTCTTAAATGAAGTGGAACAGGTAAATTCCCTGATTTTTTAACCAATGAAATGGCTTCATCAATCGCTTTATAAGTTGAATTACTTTTCGGCGAAACTGCGAGATAAACTGCACATTCACTTAAAATAATTCTGGATTCTGGATTTCCGATCACATTTACCGCTTGAAAACAATTATTTGCAATTTGTAACGCATTTGGATTCGCTAAACCAATATCTTCTGCAGCCAAAATCAACAATCTTCGCGCAATAAATTTCACATCTTCCCCACCAACTAACATTCTTGCAAGCCAATAAACCGCGGCATTTGGATCTGAACCGCGAATTGATTTTATAAAAGCCGAAATAATATCATAATGTTGTTCACCATTTTTATCATAAATCGCCATTGTTTCTTGCAAAACTGAAAGCACATCTTCATTATTAATTTCAATTTTTTTTGACTTTAAAAATTGATTTAAAACCAATTCTACAGAATTTATTAGTTTCCTTGCATCGCCTCCAGAATATTGTATAAAGGCTTCTTTTTCTTTTAAAATAAATTTCTTCTGATGCATTTCATTAAATTTATTTAAAGTAATTTCCGCCAATTCTTCTAATTTCTCATAAGTCAAAGATTTTAAAACATAAACCTGACTTCTTGAAAGTAAAGCAGAAACAACTTCAAAACTTGGATTTTCTGTAGTAGCACCAATTAAAACAATCCAACCTTTTTCTACCGCGTGAAGCAAAGAATCTTGTTGTGATTTATTAAACCTATGGATTTCATCAATAAATAAAATGGGTGATTTTCCTGAAAAAAGATTTTGCTTTTTTGCATCTTCAATCACTTCTCGCACATCTTTTACGCCGGAAGAAACGGCAGAAAGTTTATAAAATTTTCTTCCCGATTGCTCAGAAATGATTTCTGCTAAAGTTGTTTTTCCTGTTCCAGGAGGACCCCAAAAAATTAAAGAATTTAAAGAATCATTTTCCAACATTTTCCTAATCGTTCCAGATTTTCCGGTAAGATGTTCTTGCCCTAAAACTTCGTCTAAAGTTTTTGGGCGTAATTGTTCCGCAAGTGGTGTGTTGGAGTTCATTTTATAGAAATCTTGATCGATTATAAATTTAAGTTAAATGTAATTGTAAAAAATCAAATTTAATATAATTTAAACTATTTTTGCATTGTTTTGAAACCGACAATCAATAAAATTTTGACATTTCCTTTGGTAGTTTTAATAAAATTCTACCAATATGCAATTTCTCCATGGTTGCCAAAAAATTGTCGTTATGAACCAACTTGTAGTCATTATATGGTAGAATCGCTTCGAATTCATGGGCTTTTCTATGGATTTTATTTGGGAGTGAAAAGAATTTTAAAATGTCATCCGTGGGGAGGAAATGGTTATGATCCTGTTCCACCAAAAAATAATTAAAAAAATAAATCTAATATGTTCAATTTTTTAGTAACAACTTGGAATCCTTCTACGGGATTACATCTCGGTCCAATTACACTTCATTATTATAGTTTAATGTTCATTTTAGCTTTTGGTTTAGGATATTTTATTATGACCAAAATTTATAAAATTGATCATGTAAATGAAAAATATGTAGAACCACTTTTTACTTGGACGTTAATTGGGACAATTTTAGGTGCTAGATTAGGTCATGTTATTTTTTATCAACCGGAATTATTTAGACAAGATTTTTGGTCTGTATTTTTACCAATTCGTACAAAACCAGATTTTGCTTTTACAGGATTTTCTGGTTTAGCAAGTCACGGAGCAACTATTGCATTAATTTTTACCACACTTTGGTATTCATTTAAAATAATTAAAAAAAATCCGTTCTGGGTTTATGATAGAATTGGAATTGTAGTTGCACTTGGAGGTGCTTTTGTAAGAATCGGAAATTTTATTAATTCAGAAATTATAGGAAAACCTACGCCGCCAAATTCCCCTTTTGCAGTTCTATTTCCACAACAAAGTTCAGAATATGGAGCAATTGTTCCGCGTTACCCGACGCAATTATTTGAAGCTACAGGTTATTTTTTACTATTTGTTTTACTTTGGATTTTGTACCGATATACCAATAAAAAATATCAACAAGGTTGGTTGTTTGGATTATTCTTTATTTTACTTTGGGCGATAAGATTTTTCGTAGAATTTTTAAAAGAACCACAAGGTGATGAGTTTATTCATTTTGATGGATTAAATACAGGACAAGTTCTTTCTATTCCGTTTATGATTGCGGGAATTGTGATAATGTTCTATTCAAAATTTAATAAAATTACACCCGAAGAATCAGCAAAACCAGAATAATTTTATTACAATTTATTTATAATTGCCATTTTGGAATAATTTTTAGTACAATTATTTTTAAAATACTTAAAAAATGTATATTAGAAAAGGATGCGGAAGAGGATTTACATATAAAGACTTATTTGGCAAGACATTAAATAAAGAAACAAGAAAATGGATAGAATCTTTAGTAATTCCACCTGCTTGGAAAGATGTTGAGATTTCGGAAAATCCTGAAGATAAGATTTTAGTTACTGGTAGAGATGAAAAAAATCGAAAACAATACATTTATAATCCTAAATTTAGCAAGGAACAGAGTTTAAAAAAATTTGATAGAATTGTCGATTTTGCTGAAAATTTAGAACACATGCGCCGAGTTACCGGTCAACATTTACGCCAACGAAAATTGTCTCGGGAAAAAGTTTTAGCAACCATGCTTCGTTTAATGGATAGTGCCTATTTCCGACCTGGAAGTTCTAAATACACCAAAGAGAATAAAACTTACGGACTTACAACCATCCGAAGCAAGCATCTAATTGTAGAGAATGATGAACTTATATTTTCTTATACTGGTAAATCTCACAAAGATCAAGAACGTCACATTGTAGATGCGAAAATTGCAAAAATTGTAAAAGAACTCGATGAAATGCCTGGTTATGAAGTCTTCAAATATTTAGATGAAAATGATAAAATTGTTGATGTAAATAGCCAAGATTTGAATGATTATATTCATGAAGTAATGGGCGAAGATTTTTCAGCTAAAGATTTTAGAACTTGGGGCGGAACTATGATGGCTGCAATTGCATTAGATGAATTGGGCGCGTGTGAAGAAAAAGATCAAAAAGAACTTGATAAAAGAATAAAAGATGCAGTTGTAAAAGTTTCCGAAAAATTAGGAAACACGCCTGCTGTTGCGAAAAGTTCCTACATTGATCCACGAATAATAGAAGCTTACATTGATGGTAAAACAATGAGTTATTTCAAAAAAGAAATCGACAAAATGTTACAAAATTCTAACAATTTATCTGTGGAAGAATTAGGCGTTTTATGTCTTTTGAGAGGAAGGCTTAAAAAATCTTAAACTTGTAAATATTTAAAAACTTTCCCGATACTATTTATTAAATCTGAAGGCAACATTGCATTTTTAGAAAATTCTTCTGCAGCAAAATCTCCTGCTTTTCCGTGTAGCCAAACTCCAAAAATTGCTGCATTTTGCGATAAATAATTTTGACTTAAAAGCGAAGTGATAATTCCTGTTAAAACATCTCCACTTCCCCCTTTTGCCATTCCACTATTTCCGGTAATGTTGTAGAAAATTTTTTGTTTTGGAGTAATAATTTGAGTGTGATGGTCTTTTAAAACAATTATTATTTTAAATTTTTTTGCCATTTTCAAAGCTAAATTTGTAAGTTCAAAAGAATTTTCTGTGCTACCAAAAAGTCTCTCAAATTCTTTCGGATGAGGTGTAATAACGGAATTTTCTGGAATTATATTAAGAAAGTTTTTATTTTTAGAAATAATATTTAATGCATCTGCATCAATTACCAAAGCTTTTTTATAAGTTTTTAAAAATTCTAAAACCGCTTTCTCTGTTTCTACTTCTGTTCCTAAACCTGGACCAATTCCGCAAACCACATTTTTTGGCAGATTTATCTCACTTATTAAATTTTTTCCACCTTGAATAAACATTGCTTCTGGAGCGCTTGATTGCAAAATTTCGTAACCACATTTTGGTGCAATTGTAAAAGTAAGTCCATTTCCACTTCTCAGCGCAGCTTTTATTGCTAAAACTGCAGCGCCCATTTTGCCATAACTTCCTGCAATAATTACCGAGTTTCCAAAATTACCTTTGTTAGAAAAATCGTCACGTTTTTTGTTAATCGATTTTATCAAATTATCATCTATTATAAAACAATTTGTGGTTTCTCTTTCAATTAAATCAGTAGAAATCCCAATCTTTAAAATTTCAATTTTTCCACAATATTTTCCAGTTTCAGGATAAAGAAATGCTTTTTTCCAGAATTGAAAACTCAATGTTTTATTCGCTTTAAACACAGTAAAATTTTCGGGTGTTATTTTATCTGCAAACAACCCAGATGGAATATCTATAGCTATTTTAAAATTTTTTAAACTATTTAATTTTAAAATTAATTCAGAAGATTTTCCTTTAATTTCTCGGTTTAAACCAATTCCAAAAAGAGCATCAATTATTACAAAATCACTTTGAAAATTAAATTGCTCCAGATTGCTAAAATCATGAATACCAATTCCAGAAATCTGTTCTATTTTATCTAAATTAATTTGCGCATTTTCCGAATATTTGTCACATTCTTTATCTACAAAAACTTCAACATTAAAATTCTTTTCATATAACATTCTCGCCAGAGCAAAACCATCGCCACCATTATTACCATTTCCACAAAATATACAATAAGTTTTACCAGGTTTGCTGTTCTTTAAAAGTTGAAACATAACTTCTTCTGCAGCACGTTCCATCAATTGGATGGAAGAAATATTTTGTAAGAATATAGTTTCAGTTTCCAATTTTTTAATTTGAATACTATCAAAAATTTTCATAATAATTTTTTAGATGAAGGAAATTATCTAAGTGTAAAGTTAGGTTTAGTTTTATTAATTTAAAAGAAACCTTATAAACTACAAAAATCTATGCATAATAGAAATTTGTAAGTTTCTTTCAGAAGAATTTTTAAAACTTAAAAAGACAAATAAAAAATAATATTCTAACATTAAAATTTAAATGAATTTATTACTTTTACTAAAAAAACTTATAAAAATGGGAATAGTAAAAGAATTTAAAGAATTTGCGTTTAAAGGAAACGTAGTAGATTTGGCAGTTGCGGTAATAATTGGTGCAGCTTTTGGTAAAATTGTCAGTTCTTTAGTTACGGATGTCATTACACCATTATTACTAAATCCTGCATTAAAAGCAGCAGGCGCAGAAAACATTGCAAAATTATCTTGGAATGGTGTTACTTATGGAAATTTTCTTTCTGCTGTAATTAGTTTTCTATGTGTCGCGATTGTATTATTTATAATTATAAAAGCAGTAAATAAAACCAAAGCACCAGTGAAAGAAGCGGCTCCTGCGGGTCCGACTAAAGAAGAAGAATTATTGACAGAAATTAGAGATTTATTAAAAAATAAATAAAAATTAATCTTTTAATAAACAAAAATTCGGAATTTTTTTCCCGAGTTTTTTGTTTAAAATTTTAATTTTATTAGTGATTTTGCAAAATACTTGCAATTTGTTCGGCTAAAGAAATACCAATTCTATCTTGCGCTTCACTTGTAGAAGCTCCTGTATGTGGTGTGAGAGAAATTTTTGGATGTTTCAAAATAGCTTCGGAAGGAGTTGGTTCATTTATAAAAACATCTAAACCAGCGAATGAAATTTTTCCAGAATTTAATGCATCTAAAAGTGCATTTTCATCAATGACGCCACCTCTGGAACAGTTTACAATTGCAGCGCCATTTTTCATTAAAGCAAATTCTGCAGCACCAATCATGTGACCATTTTTTTGTGCAGGTACATGCAAAGTAATAAAATCTGCATGTTTAAAAATTCCTGATAAAGGTTCAGTTTCTATATCTACATTAATGAATTGATTGTTATAAAATTTTACTTTTATACTTGCTCTTCCAACTTGGTTGTCTGCTGCAATCACTTTCATACCAAGACCTAAAGCAATTTTCGCAACTTCTTGCCCAATTCTTCCCATTCCAATAATTCCAATGGTTTTCCCACGAAGTTCAGTTCCTGCTTCAAAAGATTTTTTAAGTTTTGCAAACTCTGTATTTCCTTTTATAGGCATTTCTCTGTTGGATTGCTCTAAAAATCTTGCCCCAGAAAATAAATGGGCAAAAACTAATTCTGCTACAGATTCAGAAGATGATGAAGGTGTATTTATAACGTGAATTCCTTTTGAACGGGCGTAATCTACATCAATATTATCCATTCCTACTCCACCGCGACCAATAATTTCTAAACTTGGACAAGCGTCAATTAATTCTTTTCGCACTTTTGTAGCACTTCTTACAAGTAAGGTTTTTATATTTTCTCTATTGATATATTCTGCTAAATTTTCTTGAGCCACTTTTTCTGTAATCACTTCAAAACCTTTTTCTTCTAAAGCCTCGATTCCAGAAGGATTGATTCCGTCATTTGCTAATATTTTCATGCGTGTTTTTTAATTAAATTTTAGTCTTTAAAAACTTGAATATTTACATTTTTTTCTACCATATCTGTGAATTTTCCTTTGTAGCGAGTTGCTTTTACTAAATGATTATCAATCCAATGGTAATTTCCTCCACGTGGTTTGCCACATAAAACACTGTGGTATTTAAAACCATTTTTATCTAACCAATCAATAGTTATTTGTTTTAAATCTTCCGTGCGCGAAGTAAAAAAGCAGATTTGATGGCCTTCATCATACCATTTATTTATGGTGTGAAGCGCGTCTTGATAAGGCTCACAATTTACCATTCTTTCGGGTTCTTCATTAGGTATATCATCTGTAATAGTTCCGTCAATATCAATTAAATAATTTTTTACACCGTCTTTTAAAGAAGGACTTACATGGTCTAAATAGTTTAACTCCATAATGTTATTTCAATTTGCAAAATTAGTTATTTTTTTGCAAATCATTTTCTCAATATTTATGCACAATCTTTAAAAAGGTTTTATCCGAATTGTTGAAATATTTTTAAATATTTAGTTTTAAATTAAAATATTATTACAATTATAATTATTAAATTTGGTGTCTTATAAATTATGGAAGAATTAGTAGTTTTAGTATCACCTGAAGACCAAGTTTTAGGACAAATGGAGAAAATGAAAGCGCACGAAACAGGTTTATTACACCGTGCATTTTCAGTTTTTTTGTTTAATGACAAAGGTGAAATGCTCTTACAAAAAAGAGCCTCTGAAAAATACCATTCACCGGAACAATGGACGAACGCCGTTTGCTCTCATCCAAAATTAAATGAATCTTATTTAGATGCGGCAAACAGAAGACTTTCCGAAGAATTAGGAATTAATACGGATTTGAAGGAAAAATTTAATTTTATTTACAAAGCAGAAGTTGGCAAGAATCTTTGGGAACACGAATTAGATCACGTTTTCGTTGGAAATTTTGAAGGTGATTTTAAATTAAATAAAAATGAAGTTTCTGAAATTCGTTATATTTCGTTGAAAGATTTGGAAAATGAAATGCAAGAAAAACCGGAAAATTTCACTGAATGGTTTAAAATTATTTTAAAAGAATACAAACAACATTTATAAAATACAAACATGAGTAAGACCGCTTTATACCATAAACATTTAGAATTAGGAGCAAAAATGGTAGATTTTGCTGGATTCGAAATGCCCGTTCAATATTCTGGTATTAATGAAGAACATTTTGCCGTTCGCGAAAAAGTAGGAATTTTTGATGTTTCGCACATGGGACAATTTTATATTGAAGGAGAAAATGCAAAAGATTTATTGCAATTTACTTGTACTAATAATGTTGAAAACTTAGAAAACGGAAAAGCACAATACACTTGTTTGCCAAACGGAAATGGCGGAATTGTGGATGATTTAATCGTTTACAAAATTGCTGACGAAAAATATTTTGTGGTTGTAAATGCTTCAAATATTGACAAAGATTTTTCTCATTTCACGAAATACAACGAGAAATTTGGTGCAGATTTAAAAAACGTTTCTGATGAAATGTCTCTGATCGCGATTCAAGGACCAAAAGCAACGGAAACTTTACAAAAATTAACCGAAACAAATTTATCCGAAATTCCTTATTATCATTTTGCAATTGGTGATGTTTTTGGCATTCAGGATGTTATTATTTCTAATACTGGTTACACAGGAAGTGGCGGTTTTGAAATTTATTTTAAAAACGAAAATGCCGTTGAAATTTGGGAAGCACTCACAAGAGCTGGCGAAGAATTTGGAATTTTACCTTGTGGTTTGGCGGCGCGTGATACATTGCGTTTAGAAAAAGGTTTTTGTCTTTATGGAAATGACATCGATGATTCTACTTCACCTTTAGAAGCAGGTTTGGGCTGGATTACAAAATTTGATAAAGATTTTGTGGACAAAGAATTTTTGGCAAAACAAAAAGAAGAAGGTGTTTCTAAAAAGTTAGTCGCTTTTGAAATGCAAGAAAAAGCAATCCCGCGACACGATTATGAAGTGGCAGATTCTGAAGGAAATATTATTGGAAAAGTCACTTCTGGAACAATGAGTCCAATGAAAAAAATTGGTATTGGTTTGGCTTATGTTACAAAAGATTTTTCAAAAGTTGGAAGTGAGATTTTTATTAAAATTAGAAATAAAGATATTCCTGCGAAAGTTGTAAAATTACCTTTTGTGTAAAATATATATATATATATTCAGTAAAATATAAAAGTCAAGTAATTCGCTTGACTTTTTTTATTTTTATTTATTAAAAAATTCATTTAGATTTTCAAGATTTTTCTTTTCATTTCCTACAAAAATTTCCTTATCAGTCACAAAAACCGGGCGTTTTAAAAAACTATAATGTTTTAAAATCAATTTTTTAAAATCATTTTCTTTTAAAGATTTTACGTCAATTTCTCTTGCTTTAATTTGAGTTGATTTTTTACTGAAAAGTGCTTCGTAAGAATTGGTGTGTTTATATAAATCTTCTAATTCTGCTTCTGTAATATTTTCAGATTTCAGTTCACGAAGTTCCCAATCTGATAAATCAAACTGAGTCATGATTTTCTTGCAAGTTCCGCAAGTTTTAAGATAAAATACTTTTTGCATAATTAATTTTAAAACAATTCATTTGGTCTTTTTGGTAAAGCAATATTCAAGTGTTTATAAGCTTTTTCCGTCACTTCTCTTCCGCGCGGCGTTCTAATAATAAAACCTTCCTGAATTAAAAACGGCTCATAAACTTCTTCCAAAGTTTCCGGATTTTCACCAATTGAAGTCGCCAAAGCAGAAATTCCCACTGGTTTTCCGCGAAAATTTTCTATCATGACGCGCATAATTTTATTGTCCATATCATCTAAACCAAATTCATCGACATTTAAAGAATCCAGCGCAAATTTTGTAATTTTTATTTCGATTTCGCCGTTTCCTTTTATTTCAGCAAAATCGCGAACTCTTCTCAAAAGTGCATTTGCAATTCTCGGCGTTCCTCTGCTTCTTCTGGCAATTTCTAACGCGGCATCTTCATAAATTTTCACGCCCAAAACTCGCGCACTTCGCTCGATAATTATACTCAACAATTCAATCGTATAATATTCTAAACGAGATTGAATTCCAAATCTTGCGAGCATTGGTTTTGTAAGCATTCCACTTCTTGTTGTCGCACCAATCAAAGTAAAAGGATTTAAACCAATTTGCACACTTCGTGCGTTTGGTCCACTTTCGAGCATAATATCGATTTTATAATCTTCCATCGCAGAATACAAATATTCTTCTACAATCGGCGAAAGACGGTGAATTTCATCAATAAAAAGCACATCGTTTTCTTCTAAATTCGTGAGCAAACCTGCCAAACTTCCAGGTTTATCCAAAATAGGACCCGAAGTAATTTTGCAACCAACGCCTAATTCATTAGAAATTATATGCGCTAAAGTTGTTTTTCCTAAACCCGGCGGACCGTGCAATAAAACGTGATCCAAAGCGCCGCCACGATTTTTCGCGGCAGCCACAAAAACTTCAATATTATCAAGAGTTTTTCTTTGTCCGACAAAATCTTGAAAACTCTGCGGACGGATTTTTTCTTCCTGAAATAATTCCTCGTCACTCAAGTTCTCTTTGTCTGGATGCAAAAAATCGGGCATTTAAAATTGTTTATTATCAAAGGTAATATTTTTAAAGAAATTCTTCTTATTTAAATATCTTAAAATTACTTAAATTAGCCACTATGAAATTAATTGGACCTTTTAAACAACTTATAACTTTAAGAAATTTGCCACTTCGTGGAAAACTTTCAGATAATCAATTAGAAATAATTGAAAATGGCGGTATTTTAATTGAAAATGATTTAGTTAAAAAAGTGGGTGATTTTGATGTCATTGCGAGCGAAGCGAAGGCGTCTGTTGAAATAATAAAGATAGACGGAGAACAAATAGCGCTTCCCTCTTTTGTAGATTCACACACACATATTTTATTTGGTGGAAATCGCTCAAACGATTTTGCGATGAGAAATGCAGGAAAAAGTTATCTTCAAATTGCTGAACAAGGGGGTGGAATTTGGAGTTCCGTTCTACACACAAGAGAAGAATCGAAAGAAGAACTTTTAGAAAAACTATTAAAAAGGATTGGTTTCCTTTTAAATCTTGGTATTTCAACTATTGAAATTAAAAGCGGTTATGGTTTAAATGTTGAAAATGAACTGAAAATGTTGCGCATTATTAAAGAAGCACAGACAAAAACGCCCGCTACTTTAATCCCAACTTGTCTTGCAGCGCATTTAAAACCGAAAGATTTTAACGGAACAAATGAAGATTATTTGAATTATATTTTAAAGGAAATTTTACCAAAAGTAAAGGAAGGAAATTTAGCCAAAAGAGTTGATATTTTCATTGAAAAAACGGTATTTCAACCAGAAGAAAGTAGAAGTTTTCTATTAAAAGCCAAAGAAATGGGGTTTGAAATCACAGTTCATGCCGATCAATTTACTTCTGGAAGTGGACGTCTCGCTGCAGAAATCGGTGCAAAATCTGCCGATCACTTAGAAGCCACAATTGATGAAGATATTGATTTTATTGCAAAATCAGAAACGGTTGCAACCGCGCTTCCAGGCGCAAGTTTAGGTTTGGGTGAAAAATTTACTCCAGCGAGAAAATTATTAGATGCAGGTGCGATTCTCGCAATTGGAAGTGATTGGAATCCTGGTTCTGCGCCGATGGGAAATTTAATTACTCAAGCTTCAATTTTAGCAACTTTTGAAAAACTTACTACTGCGGAAGTTTTGGCTGGAATTACTTTCCGAGCCGCACACGCTTTAGGTTTGAATAAAATTGGGAAATTGGAAGATAATTATACGGCAAATTTCGTAACTTTCAAAACAGATAATTTTCAAAATATTCTTTATAATCAAGGGAGTTTGAAAATGGAAAATCTTTACATTAACGGAAATAAAATTTAGATAAAATGGCAAATTTAGAAGTGTGGGAAGTTTTTATACAAACAAAACCTGGCTTATCTCATAAACACGCAGGAATTATACAAGCTGCAAACGCAGAAATGGCGCTGCAAAATGCACGCGATGTTTATACCAGAAGAATGGAAGGAACCTCAATTTGGGTAGTTCCAAGTAAATATATTGTGACTTCTGAAGGCGTGGATAAAGAAGCATTTTTTGATCCTGCGGATGATAAATTGTATCGTCATCCAACGTTTTACGAGATCCCAAATGATGTGAAAAATATGTAATATTAGTTGATAGTTTTCGGTTGACAGTTGATAGTTTTTTATTTAAAAATCTTTTAATTGCCGACAACTAACAACTGTAAACCAACAACCAATTATGAATTCACTTACAAACTATACCTTGAAACTCGCCGATGACACTTTAATTATGGGTCAAAGATTGGCGGAATGGTGCGGAAAAGGACCGTATTTAGAAGAAGATATTGCGCTCACCAATATTGCGTTGGATTATCTCGGACAATCGAATAATTTTTATAAATATGCCGCTCAACTTCAAGGCGAAGGAAAAACTGAAGACGATTTGGCTTTTCTTCGTGTTGAAAAAGAATATTTGAACGCACAAATGGTAGAATTACCAAATGAAGATTATGCGCAAACCATATTAAAAGTCTATTTTTTCTGCGTTTATCAGAAATTACTTTATGAAAAAATGAGTGATAGCGCAGATGAAACACTCTTTGCTTTGGCTCAAAAATCATTGAAAGAAGTAAAATACCATTACATTCACAGCAAAACATGGATGAATGTTTTCGCAAACGGAACCGATGAAAGTAAATCTAAAATAGAAAATGCTTTAGAAAATATTTGGGAATATACCGGCGGACTATTTGATGAAACTGAAGATGAAGAAAGTTTATTTAAACTGGATTTAATTCCTTCATCAAAAGAACTTTATGAAGAATGGAAATTATTAATTAAAAAAGATTTTTCAGAATTTAATTTAAATTTCTCAGAAAGTAATTTTATGCAAAAAGGCTCAAGAAAAGGTATTCATACGGAATATTTTGGATTTATCCTTTGTGAACTTCAATATATGCAAAGAACTTATCCGGATTGTGCGTGGTAATTTTTTGAGTTATGATGTATGAGTTATGAATTATTAAAATAATTATTTCAAACTTTTTCACTCTTTAAAAAGAATTAATATTGACTTTTAAGAAAAAACTTTTGTGACTTTTGTGGTTAAAAAATATGGTAAAAAGTAAAATAGATTTAATAAAACTTCTTTCAGAGATTCCAGATCCGGAAATTCCAGTAATAAATATTGTCGAATTGGGAATTGTTCGTGGTGCAAAAATGCTTTCTGAAAATGAAGTTGAAGTTATTATTACTCCAACTTATTCCGCATGTCCCGCAATGTTTAATATTGAAGAAGATATTATAAAATTATTAAAGGAACATCAATTAAAACCAAAAGTGACGACGCAAATGTTTCCAATTTGGACAACAGATTGGATGACCGATAAAGCCAGAGAAAAATTGCGACAATACGGAATTACACCGCCAGAAAAAGGTGAAAATAAAAATCATCTTCATATTCCCAAAAAATGTCCGCGTTGCGGTTCAGAAAACACTAAAGAATTAAGTAGATTTGGTTCTACACTTTGCAAATCGACTTATCAATGCAACGATTGTTTAGAACCTTTTGATTATTTTAAATGTCATTAATACAACTAAAAAGTTAAAAGTAAAAACAATTAATCATTCAATTATTTATCAATTATAGAAATATGTACACACAAATAGATACACGTTCACTTTTAGATGGGAAACTTCAAATTGCTTATCTAAATCAACCTGAAACTTACAATAGTTTAAATAAAAAAAGTTTACAAGAACTTCGAGATTTTATTCGAGAATGCAATGAAAGTGAGGTTGTTCGTTGCATCGCAATTTCAGGAAAAGGAAAAGCATTCAGTTCTGGTCAAAATTTAAAAGAAGCACTCGCAATGGAAGATGAATTGGAAGATGACAGAATTATTCAGCGAATGGTGATTGATTATTACAATCCTTTAGTAAAAGAAATTACAAATGCGAAAAAACCCGTAATTTCTTTGGTAAATGGAGCTGCAGTTGGAGCCGGTGCAATGTTAGCTTTGATTTGTGATTTTTCTCTTGCAGCAGAAAGTGCGTATTTTTCTCAAGCTTTTGTGAATATTGGATTAATTCCGGACACAGGTGGAACTTACTTTTTACCAAAACTTTTAGGAAGACAACAAGCTAATTATTTAGCATTTACTGGCAAAAAATTATCTGCAACTGAAGCAAAAAATTTAGGATTAATTGCCGATGTTTTTCCAGATGAAACATTTGAAAACGAAGCCCTCGAAGTTTTAACGCAGATTTCAAATTTACCAACAACTGCGATTGCGTTAACTAAAAAAGCATTTAATAAATCTTACTCTAATTCTTTAAAAGAGCAACTGGATATTGAAGGAATTTACCAACAAGAAGCGGCGGAAACTGAAGATTTCAAAGAAGGTGTTTCTTCATTTCTAGATAAGAGAAAACCAAATTATAAAGGAAAATAAACTTTAATGTAACAATATATCAATCTAACAGTTTAACCAATTATTTAAATTGTCATTGTTACATTGTTAAGCTGTTCCATTTATACATTAACTAAAATATGAATATAGGAATCATTGGCTCCGGAACCATGGGAATTGGAATTGCACAAGTTGCAGCGACCAATAATTGCAGCGTTTTTTTGTACGACCAAAACAGTTCGCAAACTGAAAAATCTCTTGAGGGTTTACAAAAAGTTTTAGCCAGATTGGTGGAAAAAAATAGAATTGATTTTGAAGAAAGTGAAAACATCTACAACAAAATTAAATTTTGCACCGAACTTAAAGATTTAAAAGACTGCGATTTAGTCATTGAAGCTATTATTGAAAATAAAGAAATCAAGCAGAAAGTTTTTGCAGATTTAGAAAAAATTGTTTCATCAGATTGTATTTTGGCTTCCAACACTTCTTCTATTTCCATAACTTCAATTTCTGCAGACTTAAAAAATTCTGAACGATTTTTAGGAATTCATTTTTTTAATCCGGCTCCTTTGATGCCATTAGTAGAAATAATTCCCGGACTTTTAACCGCAGAAAAATTACCACAAAAAGTTTATGATCTAATGAAGTCTTGGGGAAAAGTTCCTGTGATTGCGCAAGATATTCCAGGATTTATTGTGAACAGAATTGCACGACCATTTTACGGAGAAGCTCTACGAATTGTAGAAGAAAAAATTGCAACTCCAGAACAAGTTGATGAAGCAATGAGAAGTTTGGGAAATTTCAAAATGGGACCATTTGAGTTGATGGATTTAATTGGAATTGACATTAATTTTGCCGTTACAAAAACCGTTTATAAAGATTATTTTTACGACTCAAAATACAAACCAAGTTTGCTTCAACAAAGAATGAGCGAAGCAAAATTATGGGGAAGAAAAACTGGAAAAGGATTTTATAATTATTCTGAAAATTATCAAAAACCAAGTGTTGAAAAAGACGTAAAATTATTCGGCAATATTTTTATGAGAATTATCTCAATGTTGATAAACGAAGCCGTAGAAGCAAAAAGATTAAAATTAGCAAGTGATGAAGATTTAGAATTAGCGATTCAAAAAGGCGTGAATTATCCGAAAGGTTTACTCGCTTGGGGAAAAGAAATCGGTTATCAAAAAATATCTGAATCACTTCAAAATCTGTATGGAACTTATCAAGAAGAACGATACAGACAAAGTCCACTTTTAAAGAATTTATAGATGAAAATATTTAGTAAATCAAATGCAATTTCAGCTTTAAAAAAGACAGTATTTTTTACATTCGTTTTTGCGGCAATCAGATTGATGTGGAATTATTTCGATGAAACTGAAATGGATTTCACGAAATTTAAATTCTATCTTTTTTATATTATTTTATTTATTTTAATGTTTTTAATTTACTTTTTTACATCTAATTTTTACGATAAAACTTGGGGAGATTTGTATAGAAATTTCAAAAATAAAAAGATAAAACCGTAAGTAATTTTAAAGAAAAATAGACCACAAAATGACGCCACTCCAAACCGCACAATACCTTTTCAATCAAGACGCATTTTCACAATGGTTGGGAATCGACTTTATTGAAATTAAAGAAAAATATTGTTATTTAAAAATGCCAATTAAATCAGAAATGATTAATGGTTTAAAAACTGTTCACGGTGGAATTACTTTTGCTTTTGCAGATTCTGCATTGGCATTTTCTTCAAATAATGACGGAAATACAGCAGTTGCGTTGAATTGTGTAATTAATTTTACAAGCGCAGTAAAATTAGGGGATACACTTTTTGCCGAAAGTAAATTGCTCACAGAAACTAGAAAAACTGGAATTTATGATATTTTGATTAAAAATCAGAATGAAGAATTAGTTGCTAGTTTTAGAGGTACGGTTTATAAAATTAATAAAAAAGTGGTCGATTTGTAAAGTTTTACTAAAAAAGCGCCGATTTAAAATTAAATCAGCGCTTTTAAATTGTATAATGTTTGTTATCTCGCAATATTCACAGCTCTCGTTTCGCGAATAACAGTAATTTTTACTTGTCCTGGATAAGTCATTTCATTCTGGATTTTTTCAGAAATATCGTAAGACAATTGTGCGGCAACATCATCTGTTACTTTTCCGCTTTCAACCATTACACGAAGTTCTCTTCCTGCTTGAATTGCATACGCGCTGGAAACGCCATCAAAACTCAAAGCCGCTGCTTCTAAATCTTTCAACCTTTGAATGTAAGATTCTAAAACTTGTCTTCTCGCACCTGGTCTTGCTCCAGAAATTGCATCTGCAACTTGAATAATTGGTGATAAAAGTGACGTCATTTCAATTTCGTCGTGATGCGCTCCAATTGCATTTATTACTTCCGCATTTTCGCCCAATCTTTCCGCCCATTGCATTCCTAAAAGTGCGTGTGGAAGTTCAGATTCCTGTTCTGGAACTTTTCCTATATCGTGAAGCAAACCTGCGCGTTTTGCTAATTTTACATTTAAACCTAATTCTGCTGCCATTGTTGCAGCAATATTTGCAACTTCTCTGGAGTGTTGCAATAAGTTTTGTCCGTAAGAAGAACGGAATTTCATTCTTCCCACCACTTTTACCAATTCCGGATGAAGTCCGTGAATTCCTAAATCAATAACAGTTCTTTTCCCTACTTCAATAATTTCTTCTTCAATTTGCTTTTGCGTTTTTTCAACCACTTCTTCAATTCGCGCAGGGTGAATTCTTCCATCAGTCACTAATCTGTGCAAAGATAATCTTGCAATTTCTCTTCTAACCGGATCAAAACAAGAAAGTAAAATTGCTTCCGGAGTGTCATCTACAATGATTTCAACGCCCGTTGCAGCTTCTAAAGCTCGGATATTTCTACCTTCTCTACCGATAATTCTTCCTTTAATTTCATCGGATTCAATATTAAAAACAGACACAGAATTTTCAATCGCTTGCTCAGTTCCAATTCTTTGAATGGTTTGAATTACGATTTTTTTAGCTTCAGCTTTTGCATTTAATTGCGCTTCTGCCATTATGTTTTGAACATGCGCTTGTGCTTTAGTTTTGGCTTCCGCTTTCATTGCTTCTACCAATTCATTTTTCGCTTCTTCTGCAGAAAAATGCGCCACTTTTTCTAAAATTTCCACTTTTTGAGCAGTAATTTTATCCAGTTCTAATTGTTTTCTATCAATAATTTCAGATTTTTTATCATATTCTGAAACTTTTCGTTCTAAATCTTTTTCTAATTTCCCAGTTTTGCTGAGTTCGTCATTTAGTTTTTGTTCTTTGTCTTTAATTCTGTTTTCAGAATCTTGCATTTTCTTTTCACGACTCTGGATATTTGCATCGTGTTCCGCTTTTAATTCTAAAAATTTTTCTTTGGCTTGAATATGTTTTTCTTTTTTAATTGCTTCTGCTTGCATTTTACTTTTTTCCAAAAGATTATCTGCATTTTTCTGTGCGTCTTGCAATAAAAAATTAGCTTTCGCATTCAGCGCGCTTTTATTATATAAAAACGCTGCAATTGCCCCAAAAATCAGGCAAATTACACCGACTATAATTGTTGTCATTTATTTTTTAATTTATGTTAATGTTTGTAATATATTTATTATAATATTTTTTAAATAAAAAAGCCTACAATAATTCTTTAGATGTAGAGTAAACTCCTAATCGACACGTTTTGAACTCATTTTCCCTGTCTGTAATCCGAAGTAAATCGGCGCGCCATTCCGGGAACATTCGCTCGTTAATTTAATAGTGTTGAGTTTACCTTAATGTGTTAGAACTATTGTAGGCAGATTTTTGCGGAAAAGAACAATCTACTTTTCCAATCCTTCTAAAAGCTGATTTATTTTTTGCACCCGCTCTGTTGAAGTTTTAATATTTTCTTCTTTAGATAATCTTGCTACTTCTGCGTTGGTGCCCATTTTTAAAGCACACATTGCAATTGCATCTTGCTTATCTCTTACATCGAAGTTGGCTTCGAATTCTTTAATCATACTTTCAATCTGTTTTCCAACGCGCCGAAGTGTTTCTTCTTCTGCGGAGGGAACATTAAGCGGATAGGTTCTTCCTGCAATATTGATTGTAATTCTTCTTACATCCATTATAAACCGCTGTTTTGTAATTGCGCAATGCAGGTATCTACTTCTTTTACCAAACGATTAATGTGATTTTTCATCAACCGATTATGATCCGAATTCCCTGAAAGTGCTGAATAAAGTTTTATATTTTTCTGTTCTTCTGCTAATTCCTGATTTTTCTTGCGCTCTTCTTCGTATTTCTTTTTCATTTGCTCATACTCCAAACTAAGTTCTGTAAATTGTTCATGCAAATTTTTATAATTCTTATGAAGATTTAGAACTTTTTTTTCTAAAACCGAAAAATTATTTTCTAAGTCTTGGAGCATTTCAGGTTTTAATTCTAACTTTTAACAAAAATAGAAAATTTAAAATTCATAAACACTAAAATTGAATTCTTTTTGAATTTTAATTACAAAAAAGAGATTTTAAAATTAAAATCTCTTAAATAAATTATTGTAAAAATTTTCTACTCAAACTTCAAAACAAATAGAAACGCTCTAGTTTGCATTGTAGAAATTGCTGCAGCCCAATAAGGCGGCGTTCCGGGATTATCTGAAACCAATTCATTATTGGTAAAAAATGTACCACGAAAAGCGGGAGTTAATTTAAATCTGGAGAAATAAAATTGAATTCCAATTTCTGCAGTCCACCCAAAATTAGTAGAAGTACTTCTAAAAATTCCTTGTTGATTGTCATCTGTACTCGAACTATTGGATTGTAAATTCACAGAATAATTAATTCCAGCTGCTGCGTAAGGACGAGAATTGTACCATCGATCTCCGTGAAATTCTAACAATAAGGGAATATCTAAATAAGTAGATTTCACTTTTCTGTATTTATCTGCGTCCGTTAAAGCTAAAGGTGTAAATGGTGGATTTGTAGTTGTTCCAGCTGAATATTTATCATTTGATTGTGTATCAAATGTTAAATCTCTATCTACAAATTGCAAACCTGGTTCTAATCGCAAATCAAAATTGTCATTCAAACGCATTCTTCCAATTAAACCGGCTCCAAAACTGTAATTTGTTTTACTTTGAACCAAGTTTCTTTGTCCGTCAATTCCATATTTTGGATCTAAAACTATTTTATAATCATATTGATTTGCGTTTAAGAAAAAGCCATAACTCAGTTTTTGGTCATCTACTCCTTCCAAATTATCCATCCGATCTTTGGTACGAAACAATTGCGCTTCAAAAAAATTTGTAGCAGTAAACGCCGAGACAATTAATAATTTTAGAAATAATTTATTCATTATTTTGTGGCTTTGTAAATTGTGGCAACACCCAAAGTTAATTTTTTATATTCTACTTTCTTAAAACCTGTTTCAAGTAAAATATTTTTCATTTTTTCACCGAAAGGAAAAGCGTTTACAGAATCCGGCAAATAAGTATAAGCTCTTGTATCTTTTGAAACTAAGCGACCAATCTGTGGTAAAATATTTTTAAAATAAAACATATAAAATGGCGCTAAAAAACCTTCTACTTTAGAAAATTCTAAAATAAAAACACTTTTATTTTCTTTTACCACTCTTCTAAGTTCTTCCAATCCTTTATTTAAATTTTCAAAATTGCGCACTCCAAAAGCAACGCAAACTGCATCAAATTTATTATCCTCAAAAGAAAGATTTTCTGCATCTCCTTTTATCATTTCAATTTCGGAAGCTAAATTAATATTTTTAATTTTGGTAATTCCAACGTTGAGCATTTGTTGAGAAAGATCGAGCCCAATCACTTTTGCGCCTGTTTCTTTCTGAACTGTAATTGCTAAATCACCCGTTCCTGTTGCGACATCTAAAACTAGTTTTGGATGATCTTCATTCATCCATTTTACTAATTTGTTTCGCCAAAAAATATCAATTTTTAAAGATAAAACTCGGTTTAGTAAATCGTATTTTGGCGCAATGTTATCAAACATATCTTCTACTTCACGCTTTTTACCGGCATCTGTATTATAAGGAGTAACTGGTTTCAAATTTATTTTTTGTTTTTTTAATTTTATCGCAAAAGCGCAAATTTTTTATTATTATTTTTATTTAAGGCGCAATGACTTATTTTTCCGTTGAATTTTCGTTTTAACTACTTTTTATTTTGTAAAAGTTTATATTTAAAATCTTCAAAATTAAAATTTATAGATTGATTTATAATAATTAATAAAATCTTGTTTTCTGAAAATTTTTGTGCGAGATTCTACGTCTGCAATGTTTTTTATAATTTCATCAAAATCTTCATCTACATTATAATAAAAATCGTCAGTATAGATTTTATTAAAATGTTTTGCGCCTCCTAAATATTTTTTACCGTCGATATCTAGAACACTTTGTGATTTCAATAAAGAGTCTTTGTTTAAATTATAACCGTAATATTGTTGATAAATATAGTAATCTTGATGCGCAATATTTAATAATCCTCTGATTTTTTTCACCACAAAAGTAGAATCAAAAATGGGTTTTTTAGTAGCATCAAAAACAGCAATTTTATTATTACCTTTTTCTAAATTTACTTTTAGACGTTGTCCCGCTGCAATCACTTTTTCTGAATCATTATTAATTTTAAAATAGTAAGTATTTTGCGTAGGATTATCTACTAAATAATAATTTTGTTTGGCTAAAAAAAAGAAATAAATACCAAAAGCGAAAATTACCGCTAAAACCGAAATCACAAATCCTCTTGTAGCCGCATTGTTTTTCATAAGAATTTATTTATTGTTTAAAATTTTATGCAATCCTCGAAATATAAATGCATGTTTGCAAATTTTTCAATAGCGATTTCATATCTTCTAAAATAAAGATTTTGCAAATTTAATAATAATTTGTTTAGTTTTGATTTTAATATAAATTCATAACTTTGCTCCTCAAACATTTAGTTTAAAAAATGCCGAATACCATTATTATAGGTTCAGGAAGTCACATTCCTGAAAGAATTATTACAAAAGACCATTTTCTAAATTCAGAATTTTACTCAGACGACGGAGAACTTTTAACCAAAACAAATGCAGAAGTCATTGAGAAATTCGTAGAAATTACAGAAATTGAAAACCGACGGTATATAAAAGATGGAGAACATAATTCTGATTTAGGACACAGAGCGGCAGAAGAAGCTATAAAAGATGCAAAGATTAATCGAGAAGATTTAGATTATATTATTTACGCAAGTAATTTTGGTGAAGTTGATAAAAATGGAATGACCAATTTTATGCCGTCACTTTCTGCACGAGTAAAAAATAAATTGGGAATAAAAAACAGAAATTGTGTTAATTATGATATGATTTTTGGTTGCCCAGGATGGGTTGAAGCGATGATTTTAGCCGATACTTTGGTAAAATCTGGGAAAGCAAAACTGATTTTGGTTGTTGGAGCAGAAACTTTGAGCCGAGTTACCGATCCTTTTGACAGAAATAAAATGATATTTGCCGACGGAGCTGGAGCAGTTGTAGTAAAAGCAACAGACGAAAAAAATGTAGGAATAATTGCAGATAAAACAATTTGTGATAATGATTCTGAATTAATGTTTTTAGAAAATGCACCTTCTTTGAATAAAGCTTCAGATCAAAAAAAATTATACATCAGAATGCACGGCCGTAAAATTTACGAATATGCGCTGAAAAATGTTCCAGATGCAATAAAGGAAACGATTGATTCTGCAAATTTAGGAATTGAAGATATTGATAAAATTCTAATCCATCAAGCCAATGCAAAAATGGATTATGCGATGATTTCAAGATTATTCAAATTATATGGTAGAAAAGATTATGATCACGCCGTTTCACCAATGACAATTCAAGATTTTGGAAATTCTTCGGTTGCAACCGTTCCTACAATGTTTGATTTGATTAGCAAAGGAAAAATGAAAGACCAATCTTTTAAACCCGGTGGAAATATCGTTTTTGCTTCCGTTGGTGCAGGAATGAATATTAATGCAATTGTGTATAGATTTCCTTTAAATAAATAATGCAAAAAAGAATTTTAATTATTACAGGACTTCTTTTCCTGTTAGAGTTTTACGTTTATCAAGCATTCAAAACCCTTACAAATAATACTTGGCTTAGAATTTCTTACTGGGTAATAACCGTTTTAGTTTACGGACTTTTTCTTTATGAAGTTTTTAATTTTAAACGTTCAGACCAGGATCAACAAAAAATTCAAATTATTGCGTCTGTTTTCGTCATTTTTATTTTGCCGAAAATTCTAATAATTCTCATGTTATTTATTGAAGATATTATTCGATTATTTAATTTAGGAATCAGCTATGTAAGCTCCTCTCCTACACATTATCCTGAAAGAAGAAAATTTATTTCACTTCTCGGTTTAGGTTCTGCCGCTTTACTTTCTTATGCTTTTATTGATGGAATTATTTTTGGAAAATACCGTCATAATGTACGAAAAGTAAAAATTAAAATTGCCAATTTACCTGCAAGTTTTAAAGGTTACAAAGTCTTGCAAATTTCAGACGTTCACAGTGGAAGTTTTTTCCATCCAGAAAAATTACAACATGCGGTAGATTTAATTAATGAGCAAAACGCAGATTTAGTTTTATTTACGGGCGACATGGTAAATAATTTTGCTGAAGAATTTGAACCATTTGTTTCTTTGTTTAAAACCATAAAATCTAAGGATGGAAAACTTTCAATTCTTGGTAATCATGATTATGGAGATTATGCAGATTGGTTATCTCCAGAAGAAAAAGCGAAAAATATTCCGAAATTAATTGAATTTCAAAAGCAAGCAGGTTTTGAAATGCTTCGAAATGAAAATCGAATAATTGAAAAAAACGGAGAAAAATTATATATTATAGGTGTAGAAAATTGGGGCATAAAACCATTTCCACAATACGGCGATTTAGATAAAGCTTCGCAAGGAATTCCGCCAGAAGCGGCAAAAATATTAATGAGTCATGATCCAACGCATTTTGATTATGTTGTGAAAAAACATCCCTCAAATGTGCAATTGACACTTTCTGGACATACGCACGGAATGCAATTTGGAATAGATTTAAAAAATTATCGATGGTCTCCCGTAAAATATAAATACCCGAAATGGGCAGATTTATATGAAAGTGAAGACAAATATCTTTACGTAAACAGAGGTTTTGGTGTCATCGGTTATCCGGGAAGAGTTGGAATTGATCCGGAAATTACTTTATTTGAGTTGAATTAAATTTAACCACAGAGTCAAAAAGTTTTATTTTTTTAACGTCTAAATTATTGCGCTTTAAAGTCTAAAAAAATAAAACACTCTTAGTAAAATTTGGCATATTTTATAACACAAATTTCACAAAAATAATTTTTAAGCGACAAAAATAACACAAATTTGAAATCCTTAAAATTAGAAAAAAAGCTTTTATTAGAGTTTGTCAGTTTTAAATCGCAATCTTTGCGTTCATTGCGTGAAAAATCTTAGCGGCTTTGCGTGAAAAGTTTATATTTCTACAAAAACTATAAAATTAATTTATTATTTCTGAAGTTTCTTTCGTAAATTTTTCAGCATATTTTTCGTCATTTCAGAAATACCGAATTTATAATCTAAATCCCAATCTTTTTTTGCTAAAGAATCATCAATGGAAGCTGGCCAAGAATCTGCAATTTTTTGTCGGAAATCTGGCTCATAAGTAATTTCAAATTCAGGGATTTCTTTTTTAATTTCTGCTGCTAATTCTTCCGGTGTAAAAGACATTCCGCCTAAATTATAAGACGAATGAATGCTTAAATTTTCTTTCGGAGCTGCCATTAATTTTAAAGTCGCGTTAATTGCATCGTCCATATAAAGCATCGGCATTGCTGTATTTTCTGAGATAAAACTTGTATATTTTTTTTCTTCTAATGCTTCATAAAAGATTTCAACGGCATAATCTGTAGTTCCGCCTCCTGCAGGAGTTTTCCAAGAAATTAAACCAGGATATCTTATACTTCTTACATCTACTCTATATTTATCAAAATAATATTCACACCATTTTTCGCCCGCCATTTTAGAAATTCCATAAACAGTTGTTGGATTTAAAACAACATCTTGACCAACATTTTCTTTGGGAATTCCCTTTCCAAAAACCGCGATTGAACTTGGCCAAAATATTTTAGAAATTAAACCTTCTTTTGCAAATTCACAAAAATTAAGTAATGGTTCTAAATTTAATTTCCATGCAAAAAGTGGCTGTTTTTCAGACGTTCCAGAAAGTAGAGAAGCCAGATGATAAACTGTAGTGATATCATAATCTTTTATGACTTGCTTTACCAACTGCGTGTTTGTAACATCCATTCTTTCATAATAACCTGCAGAAGTTAAATCTTTTTGCCATCTGTCTAAACCAGAAGCAACTACATTTTCTGCGCTGTGTATTTCTACCAAACGATTGGTAAGCTCCGTTCCAATTTGTCCTAAAGCGCCTGTAATAAGAATTTTTTCTGTTGTCATATATTGTTTTATGCATCGCAAATTTAATAAAATTTAAGTTTCTAAAAAATAATGATAAGATTTAAATTAAAGGAATTTTTAAAAATTAATTAATCTTGATTTGCTACTTTTGAAATATAAAAATTAAAAAATGACAGACACAGAATTTACAATTAGAAAAGCCACAGAAAATGATGCAGAACTAATATTTAAATTAATTAAAAAACTCGCCGTTTATGAAAAAATGGAAAATGAGGTTGTAACAAGCATTGAAGAATTAAAGGAAAATATTTTTAAAAATAAATTCGCAGAAGTTGTAATAGGCGAAGAAAATGGAAAAGCCGTTGGTTTTGCTTTGTACTTTTTTAATTTCTCCACTTTTGTTGGAAAACCTGGACTTTATTTGGAAGATCTATTTGTGGAAGATAATTGCCGAGGAAAAGGTTTTGGCAAAAAATTGCTTTTACATTTAGTGAAAATTGCAAAAGAAAAAAATTGTGGCAGAATGGAATGGTCAGTTTTAAATTGGAATCAACCTGCAATTGATTTTTATGAATCTCTTGGTGCAAAAGGAATGAATGAATGGACGGTTTATAGATTAGATGGGAAAACAATGGAAAATTTATTAGAAAAATAATATTAGTTTAAAAAAAATTTCACCTATTATAATACTAAAATAATGGAATTATAGTTTTAATTTGCTTGTAATTAAATAATAATTCTTATTTTTGCACCTTGAAATTATTAACAACTAATTTACAATTATGAACAATTACGAAACTGTTTTCATTTTAACTCCCGTTCTATCTGAAGCACAGGTGGAGGAAGCAGTACAAAAATTTGAAGAATTATTGACTTCAAACAAATGCGAAATCGTTGCCAAAGAAAAATGGGGACTAAAAAAATTAGCATATCCAATTCAATTGAAAAAGAATGGATTTTACACTTTGATCGAATTTAAAGGCGAAGGAACTGTAGTTGCAGATCTTGAATTGGCTTTTAAACGTGACGAAAGAGTTATCCGTTATTTGACAACAAAATTAGATAAACACGCTATAGAATGGGCTGTAACCAGAAGAGCAAAAAGAAAATCTGCGAAAGCTTAATTATTAATCCTTAAAAACAAAAAGACATGGCAATAGATGATATGGCACAACAAGCCGCTGCAGGTGGCGAATCTGAAATCAGATTTTTAACTCCAATTGATATCAACACAAAATCTGGAAAAAAATATTCTAGATTTGAAAAATTTGGTATTAAATATGTGGATTACAAAGATCCTGATTTCCTTTTACAATTCGTAAACGAGCAAGGTAAAATCTTACCAAGACGTTACACAGGAACTTCTTTAAAATACCAAAGAAAAGTTTCTTCTGCAATTAAAAGAGCAAGACATTTAGCTTTAATGCCTTACGTAGCAGATTTATTAAAATAATATTTAACAAAAAAATTGTTGGTTGTATTTTTACACCTAACTTTTAAACTAAAATAAGGACAACAATGCAAATTATCTTAAAAAAAGACGTTGAAAACTTAGGTTTAGAATTCGATACAATCGATGTAAAACCTGGTTACGCAAGAAATTTTTTATTACCACAAGGTTATGCACTTTTAGCGACACCTAAAAACAAAGCTTCTCTTGCAGAAACTTTGGAAGCAAGAAAAGAAGAAGAAGCAAAACTAGTTGCATCTGCTAATAAAATAGTAGATCAATTGAAAAAGGTAAATTTGATTATCGAAACCAAAGTTGGTTCTGGAGATAAATTATTTGGTTCAATCAATAATGCAAATCTTTCTGAAGAACTTTCTAAAAAAGGAATTGAAATTGATAAAAAATACATCAAAATCCCTGGAAATACTATCAAAAGAACAGGTAAATTTACAGCGAAAGTAAGATTGCACAGAGATGTGGAATATGATTATAGCTTTGATGTAATTTCTGATGCACCACCTGTAGTAGAAAAACCTAAAGCAGCTCCTGCTCCAAAAAAAGCAGAAGTTTCCGAAGAAACATCAACAGAAGAAGCATAAGATTTAATTCTTATAAATATTTGAAACCGGTTTAATTAAATTTAAACCGGTTTTTTGTATTTAAATAAACAAATTATGAGTGTTTATTTATTTTATTTGAATATTTTAATTTATCTAATTGGCTTAATATTTGAATAAAAAACAAAAAACATTATGAAAGCAAAACACTTTATTATCGCTACAGTTGCTTCAGTTACACTTGCAACAACAACTACTTCTTGCGTCGCTTTAGCCACTTCAAGTTTTGGATTAGCAATTCTTAAAAAAGTACTTTTAGGAGGAATTACAAAAGGTTTAGATGTTTTTAGTGATAAAAATAGTTTCCTTGCTAATAATTTAATAGACCAAGCTTTACCTTCTCAACTTAGACAAGTGAATTCAACTTTAGAAAGTTTAGGATTAAAAAGTTTAGTAACTCAAGAGAAAGATTATATTGCACAAGCAGCTTCCTACACGGTGGGAGTTTCTAGACCAATTTTAATAAATGCTGTAAATAATTTAACAACTGAAGACGCGGCAAGAATTGCGCAAGGTGGTTCTGGAATTGCAACTCAAATATTAAGAGAGAAAACTGAGAGCCAATTAATTGCTGCAATTACGCCAAAAGTAGATGAAAAATTGAATCAATTTGGAATTGTAAAATCTATAAATACTGCTTTAAGTGGAAGTAATTTATTAGGTTCACTTTTTGGTCAAAATAATTCTCAATCTTTGCTAAGTGGCGGTCTAAGTCATTTAGCTTCACAACAATTGGTGAATGGATTATTTAATATCATTCAAAAACATGAAGAAGATAATTCTGTAGTTTTAAAAAATGCAATTAATCAAAATATAAAATAATTTTTAAATTTAATAAATATTATGAACACGAATAGACTTTCCGTTCCTATGCAAAATGCATTAATTAGCCAAATGACAAAAGAAGGACATGCGGCACAAATTTATTTATCATACGGAATTTGGGCAGATAATCAAGGTTACGGCGGAATTGCAAATTTTCTTTACAGACATTCTACCGAAGAAAGAAGTCACATGATAAAAATAATGGAATATATTTTAGAACGTGGTGGGAAACCTGTTGTAGAAGCAATTCCCGCTCCACCGCAAGATCCAAAAAATATTACCGAATGTTTTAATAAAGTTTTTCAGCATGAAGTAGATAATACAAATGCAATTTACAAATTGGTGAATTTATCATTAGAAGAAAAAGATTGGGCAACTTGGAATTTTGCGCAATGGTTTGTAAAAGAACAACTTGAAGAAGAGAAATTAGCATTAGATTTAATAGATAAACTTAAAATTGCAGGCGGCGATAGAGCTTCAGACGAATCATTATTTACGTTAGATAAAACATTAGGAGAAATGCCCGATGAAGAAACTTTAGCAAGAACAGCAAATACTGAAAATCCATAAAAAATTCCCTTCTGGGAAATTTTTCATGATAAAAATTATAAAACGATGAACATTGTAGGAGAAAACAACCACGAAAATCCCGAGTCATTTTATGCCTCATTAAAAGAAAAATTAGAACAAACACATGATTTCCCCGAAGAATATTTATTTAAATTTATCATCACAAATGATCAATCCAAATTAACAGAAATTTACAAGGTTTTTGATGGTATTAAATTTACGATGACTAACCGAGAAAGTAAAAACGGAAAATATACCGCTGCGAGTTTTAATGCTTTTGTATTAGACGCAGATCAAGTAATAAAAATTTACAAAGAAGTCGGTGCAATTGAAGGTGTAATTATGCTTTAATTTTATTTAATGAAAATATTAATTACAGGTGCAACTGGTTTAGTTGGGAAAGATTTAGTAAAAAATCTCCGAGCAAGAAATCACGAAGTAAATATTTTAGTTCGTAAAAAAACAGGTGCGGAAAATGAATTTCTTTGGAACCAAAAAAAGGAAGAAATTGATGAAAAAGCGTTTGATGGAATTGATTCTATCATTCATTTAGCTGGAGCAAGTATTGGCAAAAGATGGACAGAAGATTATAAAAAAGAACTCTACTCAAGCCGAATTGATACCGCACATTTTCTATTTAAAACCTGTAAAATATTAAATTTAAAACTTAAATCTTACATCACTGCTTCCGGAATTAATTATTACGGAACTTACACTTCAGATGAAATTTTAACAGAAAAAGACACCGTAAAAAATATTGATTTCTTATCCGAATTATCAATGGCTTGGGAAAATTCCGCAGATGAATTTTCTTCAATTTCTGATAAAAGTGTTTGGATAAGAACCGCGATGGTTTTATCTGAAAAAGGTGGCAGTTTTCCGATGCTGAGAAAATTGGTAAATTATAATTTAGGTTCTGCAGTTGGTTCAGGAAAACAATGGATGAACTGGATTCATTTGGAAGATCTCATCAATATTTATACTTTAGCTGTTGAAAATAAATCTATTTCTGGAAAATATAACGCCGTTGCAGACGAAATTCCAACCAATAAAGATTTTATGAAATCTCTTGCAAAGTCAGAAAATAAACTTTTTCTTCCCTTAAATGTTCCAGATTTTGTACTAAATTTAGCACTCGGGGAAATGTCAGAAATTATATTAAAAGGAACTCGAGCGAGTAATGAGAAGATAAAAAATACAGGATTTTCTTTTAAATATTCAAATATAAATCAAGCTTTCGAAGACTTAATTTAATTAATTGATATTTTACTTTCCAATAAAAAATTTTACATTTTCAATAGGTCTTCCAATCATGGCAATTTTACCTTTAATTAAAATTGGTCTTTGTATTAAATTAGGATGATTGTATAGAACATCAACTAATTCATCATTTGTAATTGTTTCTAAATCTAAATTTAAGTCTATAAACTCTTGATCATTTTTTCTTACAATTTCGGAAGGTGCGCAATTTAATTTTTTCAAAACGGTTTTTAATTCCATTTTAGAAAGTGGATTTTTAATAAAATCTACAATTTCAAACTGTACATTATTTTCATCCAAATGTTCTAAAATTGCCCTTGATTTTGAGCAGGAATTGTTATGTAAAACCTTAATCATAATTTCTAAAATAAACCGTTTAATTCTGCGTCTATACGCTCTAAAATGAAACCAAAATCTTCAGGATTTGCTACGAAATCTAAATCATTTACATCAATCACAAGTAATTTTCCTTCGTTGTAACTTGTAATCCATTTATCGTATTTTTTATTTAATTTTTGCAAATAATCAATACTCATTTCCGCTTCATAATCTCTTCCTCTTTTTGCAATTTGTTTTACCAAAGTTGGGATTTCTGCTTTTAAATAGATTAGCAAATCTGGTGCCGAAACAAAACTTTTCATTAAGTTGAAAACCGTGTTGTAATTGTTAAAATCACGCTCAGTCAACAGGTTCATTTCACTTAAATTTTCAGCAAAAATGTAAGCATCTTCATAAATCGTTCTATCTTGAATCACGCTTTTCCCGCTTTCTCTAATTTCTTTCACCTGCCGAAATCTACTTCCTAGAAAATAAATTTGCAATGCAAAACTCCACTGCGACATATCTTTATAAAAATCATCCAAATAAGGATTATGATCTACGTCTTCAAACTGCGCTTCCCAACCGTAATGTTTTGCTAACATTCTGGTTAAAGTGGTTTTGCCTGCGCCAATATTTCCCGTTACTGCAATGTGCATGTGTAAATTATTTAAGAGTAATAAAAGTGAAAATTTTATTGTTTTTCAATTTTGTAAATATAAAGTTTGTTTTTTAGGATTGCCAAAAAATCTTGAGAGTTTTTTTCCACAATTTTTGCGTCAGAATCATTAAATATTTGTTTGAATGGTGAGGAAGAATTCCATTTATAAATTTTATTTTTCCCGATAATAAAGAAATCTCCATTTTCTCTTTGCAATTTTCTGCCTTCTTCAATCTTAGTTTCAAAAATTAAATTGTTCTGAAAATCATAAACCAAAAAATGATTTTCTTTTAATAAATAAATATAGTTTTTATAAACCATTAAATCTTTAATACCTTCAAAACTAAAGTTTACCAAGTAAGAATTTTGAATATTTTTATCCCGAAACCGATATTTAATCAATCTTTTAGTACTGTCTTCTAAAAGCCAAACGTATTGCAAATCTGCACCAAAAGCCATTACAACTGATCCAAAATTTTCCCGAAAATTTATCTTCTGAATTTCAACTAAATTTTCATCAAACAATCTCATTTCCTGCGCATTTTCAGAAAAAGCAAAAATACTAAGCGGATTTTGTACCGATTGAATTTTAAACGGAACTGTAAACATTATTTTAGCTTGTTGTAAACCCGTAGAATCATACTTTGTAAAACTAAAATCTTTGTTTTTATAAAGATAAATATCGCCGTAATCATCAGCGAAAAAATCTTGTGTATCTCTTAAATTCAGAGAATCAAAAGATAAATTTTTCTGTGCCGAAATGGAGCAGAAAATGAAAATTAAAAAAAACAAATAGCTTTTAATTTTTCTCAATTTAATTTACTATTTAATTTTAACCTCATAAATTTTACTCCAATTTTTTCCAGTAACCAACATATTTTCACCTTTAAAAGTAATTCCATTTAAAACAGAATCTTCATCCACTTGATTTTCTTTAGAAATTTCTGTGAAATCAAATTTGCCAATAACTTCGCCATTTGCAGGATTTATTTTCAAAATAATTGGTTTTTGCCACACGTTTGCGTAGATAAATCCATCATGATATTCTATTTCATTTAATTGGTCGTAAGCTTGTGTATTTCCTGCTACAGAAATGTATCGCAACACTTTTGATGGATCTGTAAGACTAAGAAAATAAATATTTTTTGTTCCGTCAGTTGCAATTAAATCTTTACCATCAAAAGTAATTCCCCATCCTTCTCCCATCATATTTGGATAAGGAAATTCTCCCAATAATTTTAAAGAATTTTTGTCATAAATAAAACCTTTTTTATTTTGCCAAGTGAGTTGGAAAACTTTATCTCCTGCAATGGTGCAACCTTCAGAAAAAACATCGTCTGATTGTTTGGTTTCTACAATAGGTGTAGTTGTTCCCAAAGTATATTTTAAAATTCTAGATTGCCCTTTTTGTCCATCAGATTCATAAATAATATTGCCATCTAATTGAAATCCTTGTACAAAACTTTTTGGATCGTGTGGATATTCTTTAATTATCTCATAAGAAATATTTTTTTCAGGATTTTTTGCAAATACATTTATTGTCGCATCTTGGGTAATTATTTCACCATTTTTTTTCTTAATATTATAAGTAATATCATTGTCTCCCAAAGTAAAATAATTTGGATCTACTACTAATTTATCTAAATCTTTATCGCCAAAACTAATGGTAATACTTTCTGCATTATCTATTACATCTTTTGGTAAATTTAAAGAATCGCCAAAATGATAACCTTTACTTTCCATAGAAAGACTGTAATTATTTAAAGAATTTAAAATTTCTTTATCCTTATTACACGCCGTCAATAAAACCAGAGAAAGCAGTCCGCCAATTACATATTTTTTCATTTTTTAATTTAATAATTGGCTCAAATTTACAAAATTCTGTCATTTAAATGTATTCCGCAGAAACTAAATGAAATCGTAAAAAATCCTTAAATTGCAGCTGAAGAAATATTACATGAAAAACGCATATATTATAGACGGAACACGTTCTGCGATAGGAAACTTTAAAGGAAATTTAGCTGCCTTAAGAACTGATGATTTACTAGCGCAAGTTTTAAAAAGTTTAATGGAAAAAAATCCAGAAATTCCGTTAGATAAAATTGATGATGTCATTATTGGTTGTGCAAACCAAGCCGGAGAAGACAATAGAAATGTGGCAAGAATGGCTTTGCTTTTGGCAGGAATTCCATTTTCAGTTCCGGGAGAAACAATAAACAGATTATGCGCTTCTGGAATGAGCGCAATTGTGCAAGCTGCAAGAGCGATAAAATCTGGAGAAGGCGATTTATTTATTTCGGGTGGAGTTGAAGGAATGTCGAGAGCGCCGTATGTAATTTCTAAAAGTTCTTCTGCTTTTGGAACTGATTCTAAAATGTTCGATTCCAGTTTTGGATGGCGTTTTGTAAATCCCAAAATGGCAGATTTATTTGGCGTTGAAGCAATGGGAAATACAGCAGAAAACTTAGCAGAAATCTATAAAATTTCACGTGAAGAGCAGGATAAGTTTGCATTATATTCTCAGCAAAAAGCTACAAAAGCACAAAACTCGGGAAGATTGGCTGAAGAAATTTGTGATATAAAAATTCCACAAAGAAAAGGCGACGATTTAATTATTAAAGAAGATGAATTTATAAAACCAAAATCTTCAATGGAAATTTTAGGGAAACTTCGTCCCGCATTTAAAAAAGAAAATGGAAGTGTAACGGCGGGAAATTCTTCAGGTTTAAATGATGGCGCAGCTGCAGTTTTAATTGCTTCAGAAGATGCTGTAAAAAAATACAATTTAAAACCTATGGCGAAAATTGTAAGTTCCGCAGTTGTAGGTGTAGAACCACGAATTATGGGAATTGGACCAGTTGGCGCAACAAATTTAGCGTTAAAAAGAGCAGGTTTAACTTTAGACCAAATTGATGTAATTGAATTAAATGAAGCTTTTGCTGCGCAAAGTATCGCGGTTTTAAAAGAATTAAATTTAAAAAGTAATGATCCGCGTGTGAATATTAACGGCGGCGCAATTGCACTCGGACATCCACTCGGAATGAGCGGAACAAGAATCACTTATTCTGCAGCTTTAGAATTAAAAAAATCTGGTAAAAAATATGCTTTAGCAACAATGTGTATCGGAGTTGGGCAAGGTTACGCTGTGATTTTAGAAAATGCAAATTTGTAAAAAATCTTTAATTTTCTAGAATTAAATAGAAGGAATATTTTCTGTTAAAACTTGTTTTCCAATTTTGTCATAATAAGTACAAGTCATTTTATCTAAATCTACAATCCAATTATCTACGCCATTTTCCGCACAATCTTTGCAAAAAGTGGAGAAATCTGTTTTGCCATTTTGATGCATTTTTAAACGTTCTGTAAATTTTTCTTTATTAAGTGAGTTAGAAATTATCAAATCTTGATTTCCATCGACAGAAATATTTTCATTTTCAGCATCAAAATATTCTGAATGACCATCTGTAACTAAAGTAATAAAATTTGCAACTCCTATTTTTTTAAATTCGTCCACTAAAATTGGAAAATTACCTTGACTTTTAATTTGGGCTTGATGAATTTGATCTGAATTAAATTTCATTTCTAAATGTTTTTAAGAATTTATTATGTTGAAAGACTATTTTGAAAGTTGAAAGAATAAATAAAACTTCGATTTTAGCCCCGATTGCAGCGGCATCCTTTTTCTTTTTGCGGAAGCAAAAGAAAAAGATATAGCGAAAAGCGGGAATCAACTTCGGAAAAATTAATAATTTTCTTGCTCCTAAAAATTTGAAATTATTTCATTTTTTCAGGATCGTCATAATTGATCATCCAATCGACACCGAACTTATCTTTCCACATGCCGAAATAAGCGCCCCAAAACGTGTCCGCTAAAGGCATCGTCACATTTCCGCCATCAGATAATTTATTGAATAAATCGGTGGCTTCATCGCGAGAATCTGCATTAATGGATATTGAAAAATTATCACCATGTGAAAAACCCTGAGTTCCTGGGAAAATATCACTTCCAAATAAAATAGTTTCCTTTGAAATTTCTAATCGAACATGCATTATCATTTTTTTTTGCTCTTCAGATAAAGGCGGATTTCCTTCTTGTGGCGGCATATCGCCAAAATAATTAATATCTGAAAAGTCCTTTCCAAAAGCGCTTTTATAAAAATCGAATGCGGCTTTGCAATTGCCGTCGAACATAAGATAAGGATTTACTATTGCCATTTCTTTTATTTTAAATTATTGGATTTTATATTAAAAAACTTTATCTAAAAATTACTTTGTCAATATCGTTGTGATTAAAATTCCCAAACCAAATTTGGTAGATTTCAGTTTCATCTTCTTTTAACTCGCCTTTAAAAGTTACAGTCGCACCACTTTCAAATTTATTAATATCTTTTTCGGTTTGTATTCTAATTTTTCCTTTAAAATCGCCGGTAATTTTATCATCTTTCTTTTCATTAAAATTAAAATCGCCAAAAATCAAAACTTCTTCTGGATAATTTCTAACTCCAAATACTTCTTTAAATATAATTTCACCTTCAAATTTTGTGATGGTTTTATTAAAATCAACTACGCCGATCACAGAATATCTTTCTGGTTTTTGCAAATTCTTTTTTACGAACTCAAATTTTATTTTAAATATTTTTTCTTTTTCTACTTTTCCTTCGTAAAAAGTATCAAAATTGATTATTTTACCAGATAAATCATCGTTTCTGTAAGGGAATGCTTTCTGAACTTGTGCGAACAACCCGTTTGAAATTAGAATAAAAATAAAAAAATATTTCATCTAATTAAACGCCAAATTGTTCTAAATGGTGATTCAGATGTTTCGCAAACATATTATTCCATTCGTGGGATTTTAAAATTCCGAAACTTGCACTTTCTTTTCCTTCAAATGCTTCAAAACCTAATTGTTGCGTTTTTTGTATAAAACCAATTAATCTTTTTTTTTCTTCATCAAAATTTTTGCATTCTTTAATGACAAATTGCGGTCCAGTTGGTGAGTTTTTTGGATAAGATTTATCGCTAATTACTTTTGGTTTTACAAATTTTTTCAAAATGAATTTTGCAATTCCGCCCGGTTTTTTATGTTTTTCGGGTTCATAAACCAATTCATAAGAAACATTGCAATGCGACAACATTTGATCAACACTCATTTTGCCCCATTTTCTCTGAGTTTCAGAAGTTAGATTGTTAATTCTATCAATATAATTTTGCGCATCTTTTGCGTCAAAAACGTTTTGCATAGTTTTTTTTAGTTTTATCAAATTTAAAAAATTATTATCGGATTAAAAATTATTTCTCCGAAATCTCAATCTTTGTTCCTTTTGTATGCGCATTCATTTGCGGCGCGTAATAATTTTGCAAAGTTGTAATTCCGTTTGAGAATTTTCCGGCGGCGTTGCAGATATAATCATACTCAAAAACATATTTTCCTTTCGGCATGTATTGAATGTAAAAGTTTGTGGAAGCATCTTTTGTACTTTGATAATAACCTAAATTATTTTTCCATTCATAACCTGAAATCACATTTAAAGGTTCAAATCCCGCAGCTCTCATATCTTTTAAATGAATAAATTCCATACTTCTATCGGTGTTTAAAATCATTCTTACCGTCACTTTATCACCAACTTTTAAAGGCGAGTTTTCATTAATTTTTTGCAATTCTTCGCCATTTACGGTTTTTACTTTTTTGTATAATTCTTTGGTAATAGAAATATAATATTCAGAAGATTTTATTTTATCAAGATCTTCATAATATTGCCAAAATAATCCGCCTTGAATAATTCCTGCGCCAGGTTTTGTGATTGTTACTGTTCCTAATTTTTTATCTAAAACAGCAGTTTTAACCGTGGATTTTACATAACCTGTTGCTTTCACATCTGGATTTTCTAATTCTTTTCCGCCCCAAATTATGGTTGCTTTATCAGATTCTGGCGAAGTCCAAGATTTTCCTGAATTTAAAATCGTGAAAATTACTTCTGCCGTTCCACGCGAACTTCCCCAAGAATTCACTTCTTTTTGAGTGATGAGCCAAATTTTCATTTCTTCAATAAAATTTTCATCGTTTGGCGTCAATTTATTAAACGCTTCCAACGCACCTGCTTGATTCACTACTTTTGATGAAAACCAACCCCAATCATTTAAGTTTTGTTTCCAATAAATTCCCTGCGTTTCGCTTTCTGTAGAAGTTTCTTTTAAATAAGTTAGGAATTTTTTAGAAATATCTTTCATTCCATAATCATCAAATAAAATCGCCAATCTGTGCAATCCAAAGAAAGTAAAATCAGTGATTTTTTCAGTTTTCGCTTTAGAAATAACGGCAGTTTTCAACGGTTTTCCTTTTGCATTTAATGGATAATCTTTTTCCCAATAATTTCTTGTATCGAGATAATCCAAAACGTAATTATTCACGACCTTTTTATCAATTTGACCATATCGATTAACTTCAGAATCGACGTAATTCACCAATTTTGAAACCATTTCTTTTTGTTCGGAAGATTGGTAATCTTTTACATTTCCTTTTAGCCAAACATTGATTCTACCTAAACTTTTCAAAATATAAAGCGACGTAGAATAGGAACTCGGATAACCGGAATACCAGGAAAATCCACCGTCTGGATTTTGCAATTTCTGCAATTCTGACCAATCATCATTAATGGAATTTCTCATCGTATTTGTATCAAATAATCTGGCGATTTTCTGCATTTGTTCTTCTTCATTTTTACTTGCCAAAACCCACGGCGTTTCCTCTAAAAGCAATTGTTTTAATTCTTGGTTTTTCTCCAAATTCGATTTCAATAAACCTTTACTTTGATATTCTTCAAAAACAGTTTTCAGTTTAGGATTGGCTTTAAAAATTTCACTTGCCAAAACATCTGCAAACCACTTATTGAAAACAACATCTGCCGAATTATTCTGGTCGTTTTTCAAACTTGGTAAAGCGAACATAATTTCCCAAATCGGATTAGTTGTCAATTCCAAAGTATTAGAAAAATTCTGAACAGTTGAAGAATTATTTTTAGTTAAATTTTCGAGGCTAAAAGTTTTCATTTGTCCTTCCTTCACAAAAATTGGAACTGAGTCTGTAACCAACATTCTGTTTGGTAAAACCGCAATTGCTTTTTGCTCGCCATCAGAAAAATCTCCCGCTTTTGCGACAATTTTTATAATAATTGATGATACATTATTTGGGACTTTTAAAGTCCAGTTTACAACAGAATTTCCGTTTTCTTTTAAGTCAAATGATTTTTGAGTTTCATTTAAATTAAATTTAGAAGAAATATCTTCATTTGTAAAAGCGTCTAAAATCTGCAACTGCGCTACTCCACTCAAAGGTTTATTTACCAAACTAGAAAGTTTAGATTGTAAATTCAGTTCATCGCCTTCACGCAAAAATCTCGGATAATTTGGCGTTACAGAAAATTCTTTTTGGGTTACGACAAATTTTTCTAAAGTCGCACTTCTCGCATCTTTTGTATGCGCCAAAAACATCAATTTCCATTGCGTTAATGCTTCTGGAGAAGTAAATTCAAAAGATACATTTCCATATTTGTCAGTCATCAAATTAGGATAGAAAAACGCGGTTTCATTTAAATTTTGACGAACTGGAATATTTTCTAAGTTTTCTTGTTTATTGTTATAACCAACTACAACAACTTCTTCAATATTCTTATTATTTACGGAGTCTTTCTGTGCAGAAATTGGTGCAGATTGCATTTTTGCTTGACCTCTTATTTTAACACCTGCAACTTGACCTTCTAAAGCCATTGAATAATTGCTATAAACAATTCCACCATCAAACCAATTAAAACCAGGTTTTGAGATATAATAATTCTGTAAATATGGAATTCTTTTGCTGTAATTTTTCTGGTTTAAACCTTCATTGATGTCAAAATTAATCACTTTAAAATAATGATTTTGAAGAGTTTGCCAATTGTAAGAATTAACTGCAAATTTATCCAAAGACATATCGTACATATTTGCTAAAACTTCTGCGTTGATCTTTTCTTTATCATCACCTAAAATTTTAACCGTCCATTTTTCTTTTTTGCCGGGTTCTAATTTATCGCGAAAAGTAACGGTTTCAATTCTTAAAGATTTTTTATCAGATGCGATTTTTAAATTAACCGACTGCGTTTGAACGTCATTAAAAGCGACTAACTGAAACTGAACATTAATTTGATCAATACTTTCATCTTTCGGAAAAGCAAGGTCATATTCTAAAACGCCGTTTCTAAATTTCTTTTGTTCCGTAAAAGTATCATCTTTTCCATTTTGTACAAAAACATTTACCAAAGCGTCTGGAATTGCAGAATAAACATAGATTTTCGCTTTTTCATTTCGTTTAAATTCTGCTTTTGGTTGAACTACTTTTAAGAAAGGTTTCTGCGAATCTGAAAGAAATTTTTTATTAAAAACCTCAAAAGTTTTTTCAGTTTTAATGGTATCTTTTCCTTCAATATTATAAAGTTCGAGTTTGTATTTTCCGGGTTCTAATTTTCCTAAAACTAATTTCCCATCTGTCATTGACTCCGTCGAATCCTTTGGATTTCCGAGGAACGAGGAATCTTTTTTTTGAGATTTTTCACTTTGCTTCGCGTCGTTCAGAATGACAGATTCCGTAACAATACTTTCCACTTTGTCTTTCATTTCCGATTTATCAAAATAATCATGCGGAAATTTTTGGATAAATTCTTGTTTAGAAAAAATTGGTAAATCTTGAACTGAACTTGTAAAATTGTTCCGAATTACACGGTTTTCAGAACTCAGTTTTGATAATTTTAAATGATACGATTTTTGTAAAACTTGGTTATTATAATTTTTAGTTTGAACTTTTATTTTTAAATCTTCATCAGAAAAAATATTAGGAATTGCTGCAACTTCAATATAATGCGAAACGGAAGAAACTTTAAAATTCTCTGTCGCAGATTGCGTTTCTCCATTAATATCCGTCACAAAAGCATTTATTTCATAATTATCAATTTGAATTCCTTCTAATTTTTCATCTTTTTTCAAATCTAATTTAATGCTAAACTCTCCTTTTTCATTGGTTTTAACTTCGCCTAAAATTGAGTTTTCATTATCATTTCCACGAGGAAACCAAGAAAAATAGCGCCATCTGATATTTTGTTTTTTTATTTCATAATTTACAGTTGCATTACTTAAAACAACACCAGAAAACATCGTGGCTTTTCCTTTCAATTCCACAGTTTCTCCATATTTATATTCTCCTTTTATAGGTTCAAAAGTGACTTCAAATTTTGGTCGTTTGTATTCTTCAACTTGGAAATATTTTGTTGCATCTTCATTTTCACCTTCCACATTTAAATTAAATTGTCCATTTAATTTTCCATTTGGCAAAATAAAATTTCCATTATAGGAACCAAAATTATTTGTAGTGAAATTTTGAACCGAAACTTCATCACCATTTGCATCTTCCAAAGTAATAGTTTGCTTTAAATTAGCTGCAACAGATTCATTATCATTTTGCAATTTTGTATTTATCACTTTGAAATAAACAGTTTGTCCTGGTCTGTAAATAGCACGATCGAGAAATATTTGAGTTTTAAATTGAGTTTCAATCGGTTTTGTTTCTCTGTAATTATTCCCATAAACTGAAATTAAATTAAAATCATTCGTTTGAGAATCTCGAACTAGATAAGTTCTATAATATTGATTGTTTTTTGTGTCTAAAAATTTAAAATTTCCATCAGAATTGGTTTGAACTTCAGATTTTACAATTTTCTCATTATCTTCAATTTCATAAATTTCTAAAGGATGTTTTTCTACCGACTTTCCATTTTCTCGATTGACTAATTTTAAAGTATTCGCAGAAAATAATTCTTCATTTTTATTCTGAAATAAAATTCGAGAATTGGTTGAAATAAAAGAAAATTGATCTTCGATGTGATTATTCACAACATATTCTACCAAATAAATTCCCGCAGGTAAAGCTTTCATTTCCAATGAAGTCGTGTGATTTTTATAATCTTCTGTTTTAGGTAAAGTGAATTTTTCTTTTCTAATTAAAGATTTTTTTACTTGTGCAAATAAATTTTTATCGTAACTATTTTGATTGTATTTCAAATAATTATAAAAGTCCGACTTAACTTCATAAATATTTAAAGAAAATTCATTTACATTTTTTGCAGTTGCAACCACGTGAATTGGTTGGTTTGCTTCGGTGTGTTTTTCATATTTAAATGTTAAAAAAGGCTGTAAAATTTCTTCCTTTTGATTTTCAATATTTTTTAAAAATTTAGATTTAGGAAACTGAATTTCTGTTTTCTGAATCCAACTCAGAGCTGTTTTAAAATCTTCTTTTTGAATATAATTTTGAATAATTTCCTGCGCAACTAAAACTTTATAATCTCCATTCTCTGGCGAATTATAAAGCGTTTCTAATTGTTCTAATTTATTTTTACAATGAGAAAAATTACAAGAATAATTTAGTTTTTGATGCTGAAAATACAGTCTTGCATTCCCTTGATTATCAGTAATTAAACCATCATAAGTTTTTAAAATATCAGTATTATTTTCTACTAATTCATTTTTAGTAAAAAAAGAATTATTTTGTAAAAACTGAATTTTATTTACGGCATTCCAATCAACTATAGTTTGAAAAAATTCTAAATCTTTTGTTTCAGTAAAAATACTTTTATAATCCTTCATTTTAATATTTTGCAATGAAGTTTTATCTTTTTCTAAATTATGAAAATAAGTGTTTAAATAATTTTTAAAATCCAATTTACTCCAGGTTTCAATCTGTGAAAAATCCTGATTATTTACATTGGTTCTTTGGTTAATTTTCCATTGGTTTTGGCTATAATAATCTTGAAAAAATTCACCCAACAAAACTTTAAAAACGAGTTCATCATTTCCTTTTAAAGAAGAATCTAAACTTTCTAATTTTTTAAAAAATAAACTAGCCGAATTATTTTTAGTATCATCATTGGTTCGATTTAAAATACTAAATTCAGCTTTTAAAGAACGAATTAATTGAACAGCATTTTTATCTTTCATAGATTCTTTTTGAATTTCTAGAATGATTGGTAAATTAGATTTATAAAGTCCTTTCTCATAATTTTCTTGCACTTTTTCCCATTGCAAATCGTATTTTTCTTGACTTAAAACAAGGGAAAAAGTAAGTGATAAAAGTATTACACAGAAAACTTTGGTAAGTATTTTCATAAAGATTATTTTTGACAAATGAATGTTTTAAATTTAAGCAAAAAATATATAATAGATAGTCAACTCTACGTTTCTGTAATGGGAACTTCTTTTGCAATATTTTTCATGCTTCATCAAAATATATTCCGTTTTCCAACAGTTTTATTAATCTTCATCACTTATTTCAGTGGATATATTTACACCAAATATCAAGGAAATAAAAAAATCCTTCTTAAAGTGCTTGTTTTCAATTGTATTTGTGGATTAATTTCTATTTTTTTAATTTTTTATGACCATCATATTGAAAAACTTTGGAGATGGGCAATTATTGTTTTTATTGGACTTTTATACGATAGTTTTTTCTTAAAATATTTCATAAGGAAAATTCCGCTTTTTAAAGTTTTTTATGTGGGTTTAACTTGGGCTTTAATTAATGGATGGTTAATTCAACCAGAAATGCATTTTCCGATTTTTTTTATCACTTGGCTTTTTATTACAGCTTTGGTTTTGCCTTTTGATATTCGAGATATGAAGGAAGATGTTGTGGTTACTTTTCCACAATTAATTGGTGTTGAAAATACCAAAATTTTAGCATATTCATTGGTTTTTCTTGCAGTTTTAATTTCAATATTTTATTTAAATATTTCATTTTCAATTCCATTTTTTCTCACCACAATTTTTACTTTTTTTCTTATTTATTTTTCCGAAAACACAAATAAAGAAAGTTACTTTTCTTTTTGGGTAGAAAGTTGTAGCGGATTACCGCTTTTATTTCTTTTAATTTTAAAGTATTTTTGGTAAATGGTAATTCAAAAACTTTCATTAATCAATTTCAAAAATCATTCTTCAAAATCTTTTGATTTTTCACCACAAATGAATTGTTTTGTGGGAAATAATGGCGCAGGAAAAACCAATATTTTAGATGCACTTCATTATCTTTCGGTTGGGAAAAGTTTTTTAGGAAATACAGATTATAATTCTATTAAAAAAGATGAAGATTTTTTCAGTTTAGAAGCAGAAATTGAAGGACAAGAAAAAACAGATATTTTAAAAATAATCTTACCAAAAGAAGCCAAAAAATCCATCAAAAAAAACGATAAAAGTTACGATAGATTATCAGATCATATTGGTTATTTGCCAAGTGTAATGATTTCTCCGTACGATTCTAACTTAATTTCAGACTCTGGAGAAAGCAGAAGAAAGTTTTTAGATGCAATGATTTCTCAGACAGATTCTGGCTATCTTTTTAGCTTAATTCAATATCAAAAAACACTTCAACAAAGAAATGCATTATTAAAAGATTTTGCCAAAAATAGATATTTTGATAATGAAAGTTTAGAAATTTACAACGAACCTTTACCAAAATTTGGAACTGAAATTTTTCTCAAAAGAAAAGAATTTTTAACAAATCTATCACCTTTTGTACAAGACTATTATAAAATAATCAGCGGCGGAAAAGAACAAATTAAAATCATTTATCAATCTGATTTAGAGCAAAATAATTTTAAAAATTTATTAGCACAAAATTTAGAAAAAGACAGAATCTTAACTTACACTTCAAAAGGAATTCACAAGGATGATTTGGTTTTTCAAATGGATGATTTTTTAATTAAAAAAATTGGTTCTCAAGGTCAGCAAAAATCTTTTTTAATTGCTTTGAAATTATCTCAAATGAACAGAATAAAAAATTTAACTGGTAAATCTCCTATTCTATTGTTAGATGATATTTTTGATAAACTAGATGATTTGCGTGTTTCACAACTGATAAATTTGGTAAATCAAGAACATTTCGGACAAATTTTTATAACTGATACAAGCAAAGAAAGAACTGAATTCGTAGTAAAAAAAATAAATGAAGAAAGCAAAATATTTGAGTTGTGAAAAAGAAAAACCGAGAATTTCAAAGTTCAGATTTAGTAAAATCTTTCGCCAGAATTTATGGTTTTGAAGATAAAATAATCGCGATAAAAATTAAAGATTTTTTAGAAGATTATTTGGATGAAAATCTATTTTCAGAAATTGATAGCGTTAATTTAAAAGAAAAAATTCTTGTTATCAGAATAAAATCTCCACTTTTAAAAAATGATTTCAGAATGCGAAAATCATTTTTTCTGAAAAAATTTCAACATTTAGAAGGCGAAGAAAAAATTTCAGATTTATTGATTTTATAAACTGAAAAATTATTTTAAAACCACATTATTCATTTGCCGCATAATCCAATTATGTTTCCGGGAAAGATAAGAAGAAGGATGATTTGGATCGTATTCTTGCGGGTTTGGAAGAATTGCTGCAATCCATGCCGCTTCACTTTTAGACAAATTTTTTGACGTTTTTTTAAAATAATATTGCGACGCAGCTTCCACACCAAAAACACCACGTCCCATTTCTATTGAATTTAAATACCGTTCAAGAATTACATCTTTTCCCCAAACCAATTCAATCTCAAAAGTAAAAAACGCTTCAAAACCTTTACGAATCCAACTTCTTCCTTGCCAAAGAAAAATATTTTTTGCTGTTTGCTGTGAAATTGTACTTCCACCGCGCACAGATTTCCCCTTTTCATTGTGTTTCAACGCTTTTTCAATTGCATTATAATCAAAACCATTATGAATAAAAAACTTTTGATCTTCGGCTGCAATGACGGCTTTTTTTACATTTTTACCCATTTCATCGAAAGAAATATAATCTCTATCTAATTTTCCATATTCTATTAAACCACCGATTTGGGTAATTGTAATGGGCGGATTAAAAAATTTTCCCCAAATAATAAAGAGAATATTTGCAAGAACTAAAAGGTAAATTATCCGTTTTATAAATTTCCACATAGATAGAATTGAAAAGCAAAAATAAAGAAAATTAGTTAAGAAAAATTTTGAAAATTACTTGCTAATTAAGTTTTTTCATATAAGTTAATGTGTAATTTTCCAGTAGTTTCGGATGAAAAATTTTAATATAATCCTTTAAAACCAAATCTGCACGAACTACGCCACTCTCAAAATAATCATTAGATTTTCCAATGATTTTTCCAGTTATAGAATAGAGGTTTCCTAATTGATAAACATTCATTTTTTGGTAAGAAGAATTAATTTGCAATAATTCATTTTTATCCAAATGATTTCCCACATTTACCCAATATTTCGCATCTTTGGATTTTGCAAAAACTTCTTCAAAACTCAATGGAATTCCCTTTGTTTCGGTATTGTTTGCTAAAATATAATCTGCATTTGCATCTTTTATAAATTGTGCTAAATTGGATTTTCCTCCGGCTAAAAACCATTCATTCCCGTACATTTCATTGACTAAAACTTTTGGTTTTTCAGTAGATTTTAAGGCTAAATTTTTTAAATTTTTATAATTATTTTTTACTTCAGAATAGACTTTTTCACTCAATTTTTCTTCGCCCAAAAGCGCTCCAAAAACTTTAATATAAGCCGATTTTTCTAAAGGATTTTGTTCTAAATATTCATTAAAAAAGATCAATTTAATTCCATTTTTGCGCAAAAGATTATAAGTATTTTCGAAGTTGGGAACATAATTGGTGAAAACAACATCAGGTTTTAAAGCAATAATTTTTTCAATATCGTATTTCTGTTCATTTCCTACATTTTGAATTTTGCCAGAATCAATTAAATTCTTAATTTTTTCACTGTAAATATATTCTGGACTAGAAACTCCGATGATTTTATTTTCCACATTTAAGGCTTCAAAATATCCCAATAAACTGGAATTTAGCAGAATTATTTTTTTAAAAGGTAAATCAGAATTTTTTATTTGATAATTAAATTTCCCTGATTTTAAATTAAAAAAACCTTTATCTTTTTGATAACTAACATTTTGAGAAATATAAGTCCAATCTTTTGTAGGAATTTCTTTATTTTGTTTACAAGAAAAAACCAGAAGTAGTGAAATAATTATAAAAAAGTAGTTTTTCATTTCCCAAAGAAAATAAAAAAGTATTATATTTGCAAACCGATAAAACGGGCCTCGTGGCGCAACTGAATAGCGCATCTGATTACGGCTCAGAAGGTTACTGGTTTGAATCCAGTCGAGGTCACAAGAAAGAAAATCAAGTAATTGGTTTTCTTTTTTTTTATATAATATTTTCTTAGATTTACTTCAAATTTAAAAAAATGGAAACTCCAAATAAAAATAAGCCGCCAAAAGCTTTAATAGCAATTGTTGTGATTATTGGATTAATGATAATAGGCTACCTCATTTTAACTTTCTTTTTTCCGGAACTTTTTCATCAAATGAATACGGGCGAAGTAGCACCCGTAAATAATTAATTTTCATGATTTAAATGGTGATAGAAATTAAGAATCTGACTAAGAAATTTGGATTACAAAATGCTTTAAACTCTGTAAATATTGCAAGTTCAGGTCATGAAATTATTGGACTTTTGGGTCCCAATGGAGCTGGAAAATCTACTTTGATGAAAAGTATTGTAGGTGCCATAAAAATTGATGAAGGGCAAATTTTATTTGATGGAGAAGACATTACTTTAAATGAAATCAATGTAAAGAAAAAAATTGGTTTTTTACCAGAAGATAATCCGCTCTACAAGGAAATGTATGTAAAAGAATATTTAAATTTCGTGGCACAATTACATCAAATTTCTAAAGAAAAAGTGCAGAAAGTAATTGAAAGCGTGGGAATTACGCCAGAAAAATCTAAAAAAATTCATCAACTTTCCAAAGGTTATCAGCAAAGAGTTGGGATTGCGCAAGCAATTATTCACGAGCCGGAACTATTGATTTTGGATGAACCAACAAACGGTTTAGACCCCAATCAAATTGTAGAAATCCGGAATTTAATTCAAGAAATTGGCAAAGAAAAAACGGTAATTCTTTCAACCCATATAATGCAGGAAGTGGAAGCAATTTGTACCCGAGTTATTTTAATTGATAATGGAAATATTATTCAAGATTGTCCTATTTCTGAATTTAAAGCAAAATTTTCTAACTTGGAAGAAGCATTTCAAAAATATACTTCAAAAAATTAACCCCAATCAAAAGATTGAGGCTAATTTTTATTTTCACTATTTGTGTTTGTGTATAATAGTCTTTTATTTTTATAAATAATTAACTAAATTCAAATATATTAAAATTTTTTTTTAGTATAAAAAAAAGTGTTGTTTTTATTAAAATAAAATGCTTTCTTCACCCTTTTTTACAGGATAAATTTCGGTGAAACAACCAAAACAATGACTTGGTGATCCTAAAATTTCAATTAAATTTTCTACGCTTAGAAACTCCAAAGAATCAACATCTAAATAATTTTTTAATTCTTCTGCGGACATATTTGCAGAAATTAATTCATCTTTTGAAGGCGTATCAATTCCCAAAAAACAAGGTGCAATAATGGGTGGAGAAACACTTCTAAAATGGATTTCTTTTGCGCCACATTCTTTCAAAATTTTTACTAACCGTTTTGCTGTAGTTCCTCGCACGATAGAATCATCAATTATTACAACTCTTTTCCCTTTAATTTCAGAAATAATTGGATTTAATTTTAAATTGACAATTCTTTCTCGCATTTCTTGTGTAGGAACGATAAATGAGCGCCCTATGTATCTATTTTTAATTAAAACTGGGCGAAAAGGAATTCCACTCGCTTTAGAAAAACCAATAGCTGCGGGAACGCCAGAATCTGGAACGCCAATTACAATATCTGCTTCTACAGGCGCTTGTTCCCAGATTTTTTCACCAGATTTCTCTCGAATTTCATGAACATTAATATTTTCTAAAATAGAATCTGGACGCGCAAAATATATATATTCAAAAGAACAGATTTTATTTACACAGTTCTCTTTTACCATGAAAGATTTTAAGCCACTTTCATTTTCACTGGTATAAACAATTTCACCTGGCAAAATATCTCTCACATATTGTGCACCAATAGCATCTAAGGCGACACTTTCAGATGCGCAAACAAAAGTTTTTTCATCAATCGCACCTAAAACTAAAGGTCTGATTCCATTAAAATCTCGAAACGCAAAAAACTTATTTCGCGTCATTCCTACTACAGAATAAGCGCCTTCTATTTTCTCCATTGTTGCTTTTATAGCACCTCGTAAACCTAAATCTAAATGTTTTTGAATTAATCTTAGAATTACTTCGGAATCTGAAGTGGCACGAAAAACAACGCCTTCTGCTTCTAATTCTTGTTTTAATTGATTTGCATTTGTGAGATTTCCGTTGTGGGCTATGGAAAGAATAATTTGGTCATATTCATTTTTAGCAAAAAAAGGCTGAAAATTATACTTTTTTTTGTCACCTGCTGTTGTATATCTTGTGTGTCCAATCACAGAATTTCCCATAAAAGTTTCCGGTTCGCGAATACTTTTAAAAAAGTCTAAAACCAGACCTTCTTCTTTTAAATTAAAAATTTTTCCTTGTTTCATTACAGAAATTCCACAAGCTTCTTGTCCACGATGTTGAAGTGCAAATAATCCAAATTGAGAAAGAGAAAAAGTGTCAATTGCCTTTTCTGAATACAAACCAAAAATCCCGCATTCTTCGGAGGGAGAATCTGTAGAATCTTTTTTTAAGATATTTCTAGCGTAAGCTCTATTTTTAAATTGATTTAAATAGTCTTCTTTATATTTTTTATGAAGTGACATTTTATTTATGTTTTTTAAACCCGAAACGGTTCAAATTTTATTTATTTAATATGGTTTTAAGACGGTTGAAGATTTCTACATAAGCTTCGGTAACATCTCCTAGATCACGTCTAAATCGATCTTTGTCTAATTTTTTCATGGTTTCTTTATCCCAAAGTCGGCAAGTATCGGGAGAAATTTCATCTGCTAAAATAATTTTTCCATCGGGAGTTTTACCTAATTCAATTTTGAAATCCACCAGAATAATATTCATTTTATTAAATAATTCTTTTAGAATTTCATTTATCTTCTCGGTTAAATCATACATTTTTTCTAATTCTTCTTGTGTTGCTAAACCTAAGAAAATAGCATGAAAATTATTGATTAAAGGATCACCTAATTCATCTTTTTTATAGCATAAATCAAAAATTGTAATTGGTGATTTTATACCTTCTTCAACGCCCAAACGTTGCGCCATACTTCCGGCTGAATAATTGCGGACAACCATTTCTATTGGAATTATTTCTACTTTTTTCACTAATTGTTCACGTTCTCCTAATTGTTTTATAAAATGAGTTTCAATACCTTTTTCATTTAAATACTCAAAAATTAGTGTTGTAATCGCGTTATTCATTTCACCTTTTCTAGCAAAACTTCCGCGTTTTTGGGCATTGAAAGCGGTTGCATCATCTTTAAATTTTACAATGACTTCATCATTTTTTTCTGTTGCGAAGATTTGTTTTGCTTTTCCTTCATAAAGCATTTCTCCTTTTTGCATTTTTTTTATTTATTTAATTTAAAAAATATTGACTAAAATTCCTGTTAAAATGGCTAATCCAAAACTTAATAAAGTTCCGATTAGAACGTATTCTGTGAGTTTTCTTTGTTTGGCTTCTGCTAAATCACTAAATCTGAAGACCGATTTTGCAGCAATCATAAAACCTACACCTTCCCAATGATTAACAATAATAAAAACGAAAACTAAAAGACGCTCTAAAATCCCAATATATTTTCCTGCATTTACGAGAGAATCTGTTTGCAGTTTACTGTGTTCAATGGTAATTGGTGACCAAGAATTTAATAAAATTTTGATAATAACTGAAGTGGGAACACTTAAAAATACGGCTACAACGATATATTTTAATGTATTTGGATTTGCTAAAAAATCGAAATTTATTTCTTTAAAATAAAAACTAATAGCAATAATAACTGCGATGTGTAAAAACTGATCAATAAAAAACCATCGTTTTTTTGTCTTTTTATTTTGGAAATACAATTTTGAAACGTCTATTAAATAATGCGAAACACCGACAAACAAAGCGATGTACCACAAACTTAAATCCCAAAGAAAAATAAAAGTTAGAACGGTATGAATTAAAATATGGAAATAAAGATAATTGCTTTTTGCTTTTTTGCGTTCTTTTTCTTCCACCCATTTATTTGGTTGAAAAAGAAAATCTCCTAATAAATGAGCTAAAATTAATTTTAAAAGAATCATAATTCTGCTAATTTTTTTCTGAAATATTGGTCTGTTTCCATAATCAAATCATAATTTGCTCTTTTAAATCTCTGACTTACTGATGATTGCGATATATTTAATTTTTTTGCTAATTCTTCCTGTGTAAGGTTTTTATTATCTAAAAGTTCAAAAACCGTCTCCGCAACTGGCGGCGTCCATTTATCCATTGTTTCAGAAGCCCATCTAAAAATTAAATTTAAGTCATCATCAAATACTTTTGTACCTGAGTTTATTTTCAGATTAATTTTTTCTTTTTTTAAATTATCCAATGTACGTCCGGAATTTACAAATGCACTTCCATTTGATGTTGAAACTTTATCCATTTTTACATCTCTATTACCAATTCCAACAGACATTCGAACATCCAAATTTTTTATCATTTTAATCTGTGATTTTATTCTTAAAATTATTAAAAAAGCCTCTTCTGCATTTTCTAGAAAGTATTGAAATTCATCACCACGATAAATTTCCCATTTTTGCGGATTTTTAAAGTCTGTCCCAATAGCTAATTTCAAGGCACTTTGCCATATTTTAGGATTCTTTTTTTGAGAATTTATAATATCTCCTGTTATTACTGCGTTCATAATTCAAAATTACAAAAAAATATAACACTATTACCTTATAATCTAAATTATAATTAAAATCACTTATATTTTGTTTTATAATACAATTCGCTTATAATAAAAAATTTCCTTTTTTTATTATTTAAAATAATTCACTCCATTTTTAAAAATATTATGATAATTAGCGGACGGAATATTTTTCATTAAACCATCCGAAAATCTTTCTGGATGACCCATTCTTCCGAATATTTTTCCACTTTCACTCGTAATTCCTTCAATTCCAAAAAGCGATTGATTGGGATTAAACGGCATTCCGTGCATTAAATTTCCTTCAAAATCTACATATTGAGTTGCAATCTGCCCATTTTTATACAGATTTTCTATCACTTCTTTTAATGCCATAAAACGACCTTCACCGTGAGAAACAGGAATTGTAAAAATTTTATCTTTCATTCCGTTTAACCAAGGTGATTTTTCATTAATAACTTTCACATTTACCATTTGAGAAATATGTCTCCCAATGGCGTTATGAGCCAAAGTTGGTGCATTTTCATCTAAATTTTTTATTTTACCAAAAGGTAATAATCCAGATTTTACAAGCGCTTGAAAGCCATTGCAAATTCCCAAAAGCAAACCATCTTTCTCTAAAAATTCATGAACAGCATCTTTCATTTTGCTATTCTTTAAAATATTCACCATAAATTTTGCAGAACCATCTGGTTCATCGCCTGCGGAAAATCCACCCGAAAAAACCAAAATTTGCGACTGTTTAATTTTCTTTATCCAGTTTTCGATAGATTCTTCCATCGTTTGATGAGTCAAATTAACGAAAGGCAAACTCTCCACTTTTGCACCTTCTTTTAAGAAAGCGTTTTGAGTTTCATACTCGCAATTTGTACCTGGGAAAATTGGGGCGAAAACTTGCGGCGTTCCAATTTTATGTGAAATGATATTAATTGATTTTTGATTAATTCCTTCTAAATTTTCATCTAAATTAATAATTATTTTTTCTCTTTCAATGATTGGGAATAGTTTTTCGAAAGTAGAATTATTTACTTCAAGTAAATTTTCAATATTAAACTCTAAATAATTGATTTTCAAAATTAAATTATTTTTAACCTCTCCTATTACTTTAAGTAAATTAAAATCTAATTCTTCTGTACTTTCAATTAAAAAGCTTCCAATATTTTTAGATAAAAGTAAGTTTTCATCTATATTAATTTCCGCCCCTAAAAGATTCCCAAAAGACATTTTTGCTAATGAAACCGCAACTCCGCCATCTTTAATAGTTTTAACTGAAACAATTTTTTTATTGCAAATATTTGCATAAATAAAATCAAAAATTTCAATTAATTGAGCATAGTTTGGTAAGCCATTCTCATCAATTTCTGCGTTAAAATGATAGATGAAATTTCCTGCTTGTTTAAATTCTGGCGAGATAATATTTTCTATATTTCCATTTGCACAAGCGAACGAAATCAATGTAGGTGGAACGTTTATGTTTTGAAAAGTACCGCTCATAGAATCTTTTCCACCAATTGCGGCTAAGCCTAATTTCATCTGCGCATTGTATGCACCAAGCAAAGAAGAAAGCGGTTTGCCCCACTTTTCAGGATTATTTCCTAATTTTTCAAAATATTCTTGAAAACTCAAACGGATATTTTTATAATTTCCGCCCATGGCCACAATCTTCGCAACGCTTTCTACCACGGCTAAACTTGAACCAATTAATGTGTTTTGAGTAAAAATTTCAGCGTCAAAACCCCAACTTGCGAGTGAAACTGTTTTCACATTTTTCGCGTTTAATACTGGCAAAGTCTGCACACTTCCCTCCATTTCAGTGTTTTGAAATTTCCCACCCAAAGGAAGCATCACTGTCGTTCCACCTACAGTAGAATCAAACATTCCTTGCAATCCTTTTTGTGACGCAACATTTTTATCAATTAATTTTTTATAAAAATTCTCTTCATTAAATGGTAAATTATTTAAGTTAATTTCCTTTAAATGAGAAACTTGTGCGCTTTGTTTCTTGGTACAACCATTGGTTTCTAAAAATGCTCTGCTCAAATCAACGATTTTTTTATTTTGCCAAAATATCTGCATTCTTCCACTGTCAGTTACTTTTGCAACTTCATTTGCAACTAAATTTTCGGCTTTACAAAGTTTTAAAAATAGATCTTTATCTTTTGCGTCAATCACAACCGCCATTCTCTCCTGCGATTCTGAAATAGCGAGCTCTGTTCCATTTAAACCTTCATATTTTAAATGCAAATTATCAAGGTTAATTTCCAGTGAATCAGCAATTTCACCGATTGCAACAGAGACTCCTCCTGCACCAAAATCGTTACATTTTTTAATTAATTTCGTGACTTCTGGATTACGAAATAAACGCTGAATTTTCCGTTCTTCAACGGCATTTCCTTTTTGAACTTCGGTGGAAAGTTGATGGATTGCATTTTCGTCTTGCTCTTTTGAACTTCCCGTTGCGCCACCTACTCCATCTCTTCCAGTTGCACCTCCCAAAACAATGATTAAATCTCCAGTTTCTGGTTTTTCCCTCCGAACCCAATCTTTTGGAACTGCACCAACTACGAAACCAACTTCCATTCTTTTGGCTTTGTAACCTTCATCATAAATTTCATTAACCAAAGTTGTGGCTAAACCAATCTGATTTCCGTAGGAAGAATAGCCATTTGCGGCTTTTTTAGAAATAATTCTTTGTGGTAATTTCCCAGCCAAAGTTTCAGAAACAGGCTCTAAAACATTTCCTGCTCCAGTTAAACGCATTGCTTGATAAACAAATGCTCTTCCCGACAAAGGATCGCGAATTGCACCGCCAATACAAGTTGAAGCACCGCCGAAAGGCTCAATTTCAGTGGGATGATTGTGTGTTTCATTTTTAAATAACAAATACCACGGCTCTTTTTTGCCATCATATTCCACTTCAATTTCTATCGTACAAGCGTTGATTTCATCAGTAATTACCAAATTATCTAACTGCCCAGTTTTGTGGAAATATTTTCCACAAACGGTTGCTAAATCCATTAAAGAAATAGGTTTTACTTCTCTTCCAAGGAATTTTCTTTTTTCTAAATAATCATTAAAAATAGAATTTAAAACATTAGAAAAATTTCCATTAAATTGAATATCGGTCAATTCGGTTTCAAAAGTCGTGTGACGACAATGGTCGCTCCAATAAGTATCGAGAACTTTTAATTCAGTTTCTGTTGGATTTCGATTTTCTGATTTAAAATAATTTTGAATAAATTGCAAATCATCCAAACCAAAAGAAAAGCCATGATATTCATAAAATTCCTCTAATTCCCTCGAATTATACGAATTGAAACCATTGTAAATTATAATTCCGTCTGGAATATTTTCGGTTGGAATTTCAAAAATATCAAGATTTTTTTCCTGGGATTCTACTTTATTAATGAAGTTTTCTTTAATTTTAATTAAATCTTTTTCAGTAACATTTTGAAGTTCAATTAATTTCCCACTTCGGATTTTCACATTATTATTTCCTGTGAGCAAAGCGCAGCATTGCTTGGCAGAATCGGCTCTTTGGTCATATTGCCCTGGTAAAAATTCCACTGCGAAAAAGGCGTTTTTTGTAGGATTTTCAAAGTGCAAAATATCGGTAACTGAATCGCTTAAAGTGTTTTGTGCAAATTCATTAAAATATTTTTCATCGATATTAAAAACATCATAAATATTGTAAACTTTCACATTAGAAATCGATGGAACAATATTTTTAATTTCAGACAAAGTAGATGCACTTTCTACATCAAATAAACCTTTTTTCTCTACGAAGATTCTTTTATTCATTTGCTTTTTAGCATTTAATTTAATTAAAAAATGCAGCCCAAAAGACTGCAATATTTTATACTTTAAGTTCTGATTTTAAATCAATTAAGTCGCGATACTTGTCCAACACTGGATTTATTTCATTCTTAATAAATTCCTCCGTTTGGATGGGAGCAAAGCCGATGAATTGTTTCGGATCTAATCCATTTTTCAATTTTGACTTATCCAGTTTTAATGAACTATCATTTAAAATTCTTTCCAATAAATCATTTTCTAGACCTTGTTCTTTAACTTTTTTACTGGCTTCCATTGAATGAACACGGATAATTTCGTGAATTTCTTGCCGATTTCCACCGGCTTTCACTTCTTCCATTATAATATATTCCGTTGCCATAAAGGGCAATTCTTCCTGAATATGTTTATTAATTCTGTTCGGATAAACCACCAAACCATTCATAATATTATTCCAAATTAATAAAATGGCATCAACTGCTAAAAACGCTTGCGGAATGGTTAATCTTTTGTTTGCAGAATCATCCAAAGTGCGCTCAAACCATTGTGTGGCGGCAACCATCGCAGAACTTGTGGGTAAAGAAATAACGAATTTTGCCAACGCACCAATTCTTTCGCTGCGCATGGGATTTCGTTTGTAAGCCATTGCTGAAGAGCCGATTTGACTTTTCTCAAACGGTTCTTCAATTTCTTTTAAATTCTGTAAAAGCCTTAAATCATTAGAAAATTTATGCGCAGATTGTGCAATATTTGAAAGTAATGAAACTACTTTTGCATCAATTTTTCGATCGTAAGTTTGTCCAGAAACACCGAAAACATTAGAAAATCCAAATCTTTTTGATAATTCTTTATCTAAAAATTTAACTTTGGAATAATCACCGTCGAAAAGTTCTAAAAAACTCGCAGCAGTTCCAGTAGTTCCTTTCACGCCGCGAAAACGCAAAGTATCAATGAAAAATTCTAGTTCTTCAAAATCTAAAAGTAAACTTTGAAGCCATAAAGTAGCGCGTTTTCCAACTGTTGTCAATTGTGCCGGTTGGAAATGTGTAAAACCAAGCGTTGGTAAATCTTTATATTCTAAAGCAAAAGTTGAAAGTGCTTTCATCACTGAAATCACTTTAGTTTTTAAAATTTTTAAACCGTCACGAATTTGAATTAAATCTGTGTTATCGCCTACAAATGCGGAAGTTGCTCCTAAATGAATAATGCCTTGCGCAGAAGGAGCGACATCACCAAAAGTGTGAACGTGCGCCATTACATCATGTCGGAATTTTTTTTCATAATCCGCAGCTACGTCGTAATCTATGTTTTCAATATTATTTTTGAGGTCGGAAATCTGCTCGTCGGTGATATTTAAGCCTAAATCCTTTTGAATTTCCGCCAAAGCCACCCAGAGTCTTCGCCAAGTTTGAAACTTGTTGTCTGGTGAAAAATTAAAAAGCATTTCTTCACTTGAATAACGCTCTTCAAGTGGGTTTTTATAAGAATTCATTTTAAATTTTTAATGACACAAAAGTAAGTTTTTAGAATTGAAAATAAAAGCCAAACTAACGTAAATAATTATTTTTTTTAAATATTATTTGAAGCCTATCAAATAAAGAAAATATTTAAAAATTTATTGATTTTTAGTAGTAAATTTAAAGATTAGATTTAAAAAATGAAACCAGATTATATTATTATCGGCGCAGGATCTTCGGGAAGTGTTATTGCGAATCGTTTAACTGAAAGCCCAGAAAATTCTGTGTTATTAATTGAAGCCGGTGGAAAACCAAGTTTTTTTTCAAAAATTCCTGGTTGGTACAGTTTACTGAATAACAGCAAAATGGATTGGGCTTTTTCTACGGAGCTTCAAAAATTTGTGAATAATCGGAAAATTTTTATTCCTAGAGGGAAATCTTTAGGCGGTTGTAGCGCGACAAATGCGATGGCTTATGTGCGTGGAAATTCTAACGATTATGATTCTTGGAAAGAAATGGGAAATGAAAGTTGGGATTACAAATCGATTTTAAAATATTTCAAAAAATCTGAAAACAACCACTCCTTTAATGATGAATTTCATGGTAAAAAAGGTGAATTAAATGTGTCATTAAGAAAAGAATATCATAAATCCACTTATGCTTTTATTGAAGCTTGTAAAGAAAATGGATTAAATTTTAATGAGGATTATAATGGTGAAACGCAAGAAGGAAGTTCATTTTTACAATTTACGATTGATAAAAACATCCGTCAAAGTACATACGAAGTGTTTTTAAAACCGATTTCTTCCAGAGAAAATTTAGAAATTAAAACCAATTGTTTCGTAAAAAGAATATTAATTGAAAACGGAAAAGCAATCGGCGTTGAAATTTGGACGGGAAAAAATTCTTCAGAAAAAATTATGTGCAATAAAGAAGTCATTCTTTGCCAGTCGCCACAATTATTAAAAGTTTCCGGAATTGGGCCAAAAGCGGAATTGAAAAAATTTAATATCAATTTAATTAAAGATTTACCCGCGGTTGGCGAAAATCTAAAAGACCACGTTTGGACAGGAACGAGCGATTTTAGTAAAGAAAAAGGTTTAAATAATATCATCAAAAAAACGGGTTTCGTAAGCAACTTATTTCAATATTTTAGAAAGAAAGAATCTTCGCTAAACCATTCTATCATTGAAACTACTTCTTTTTTTAAATCTTCCGAGGATAAAGAAATCCCAGATTTACAATTTCATTTTTCGCCTTTACACATGGGAAATGATTACAAGTCTGATATGTACAATCCGTTTTCGCTGCCAAAAACTAATGGACACACGATTTTGGCGATATTATTGCATCCGGAAAGTTCTGGTTCTATAAGATTAAAATCTTCTGATAGTCGGATTGTACCAATTATTCAGCCCAATTTTTTATCCAAAGAAAATGATTTAAAAAGATTAGTAATTGGTTTAAAAAAAGCAATGGAAGTAATGGATTCAAAAGAATTTGATGAAGTGAGAGAAAAGAAAATGAATTGGCCGCCGAGAAATTCTACGGATGAAATTTTAACGGAACATATTAAAAAAACGCTGGAAACTTTGTATCATCCTGTCGGAACTTGCAGAATGGGAAATGGCGAAAATTCTGTGGTAAATGATAAATTGCAAGTTCACGGCGTAGAAAATCTTCGCATTGCGGATGCTTCTATAATGCCCGATATTATTACTGGAAATACGAATGCGGCGTGTATTATGATTGGTGAAAAAGCTGCGGATATGATTTTAAATAATAAATAGACGAATGATTTTTATTAATTTAAAATAATTTTAGATTAAATTCTCATCAAATTTTAAATAAAAAATAATGGATTTTCAAGAAATATTAGATAGTCAGAAAAAATTTTTTCGAACTCAAAAAACAAAAGATATCAAGTTTCGAAAAGATAATTTGGAAAAATTAAAAAAATTGCTTTCAGATAATGAGAAACTTTTATTAGAAGGAATTTACAAAGATTTTGGTAAATCGAAATTTGACACCATTTTAACGGAAATTTCTTTTGTGAAAAAAGATATTGAGTATTATATAAAAAATTTAAACTCACTTTCAAAACCGAAAAAAGTTTGGACAAACATTGTTAATCAATTGGGAAGCAGTAAAATTTATCCCGAACCTTTAGGAAATACATTTGTTATTGGAGCGTGGAATTACCCTTATCAACTATCACTTTCGCCGATGGTTGCAGCAATGGCGGCAGGAAATACCTGTATTTTAAAACCGAGTGAAATTGCATTTTATTCTTCCTCTGCGATGGCAAAAATTATTAATGAAAATTTTCCATCAAATTATTTATTCGTTGCGGAAGGCGGCGTTCCAGAAACTACAGAATTATTAAAATTAAAATTTGATAAAATATTTTTCACTGGTTCTACAACCGTTGGAAAAATAGTTTATGAAGCGGCTGCAAAAAATTTGACACCAGTAACTTTGGAATTAGGCGGAAAATCGCCTGCAATTGTGTCTAAAAATGCAGATTTAGATATTGCTGCAAAACGAATCGTTTGGGGAAAATTTTTAAATGCCGGACAAACCTGCGTGGCGACAGATTATATTTTGGTTGAGAATACTGTAAAAGATGAATTGATTAAAAATATTAAAAAATATTTAGATAAATTTCAATATACAGAAGGTTCTGAGCAATACACACAAATTATTAATGATAGAAATTTCGATAGATTAGTTAAATTAATCGATGAAAATAAAGTGATATTTGGTGGAAAAACTGATGCTTCAAAACGTTATATAGAACCAACCTTAATGGGAAATGTAAATTGGGACGACGCGGTAATGCAGGAAGAAATTTTCGGCCCAATTTTACCGATTTTAACTTACACAAAATTTGAAGATGCTTTAGAACAAATTTCTGAACAAGAAAAACCTTTGGCGGCGTATTTATTTACCGATAATTCTGCAGAAAAAGAGCTTTTTACGAATCGAATTTCTTTTGGAGGCGGTTGTATCAACGAAACCGTGATGCATTTAGGAAATGACAATTTACCTTTTGGCGGCGTAGGAAGTTCTGGAATGGGACATTATCACGGGAAATTTGGATTTGATGCTTTTTCACATCAGAAATCTATTTTAACTAAATCAACTTGGGGCGAACCGGATTTAAAATATCCACCGTACACGGATTCTAAATTGGATTGGATTAAAAAATTAATATAAACTTTTTCAAATATCTCTCGCAGATTTTAAATATCAAAAAAAGGAAGATTTTAGTAGCCTTTGGAGTTTCAGAACTTCAGAATTAAACCACAAAAGTAACAAAAGTGAGATGTTATAAAAGTTTCAAATGTTAATTTTTAAAGTTCTTAAAAGATTTTTGATTTCGTCAAAATTCAAAAAAGTCCCCGAAAATAATAATTCTCGGGGACTTTTTATATTTTAAATTTACATTAAATTAGGATTTCGGAGCAAAATCTGAAAAGAATTTTTTCACTTTTTCTAAACTGTAACCTTTTCCGTCCTCCAAAACTGCGCTGTCTTGTGTGTGAATTTGTTTTCCATTTTGGTCTAAAACGATGAAAACCGGATATCCATATTTTGCACCTGGATTACCATATTTTGAAAAAACTTTCTCATTTTTATTTTCTGGAGAATAATTCAAGTGATAATAAACATAATTCTCATCCACCAAATTTTTTAATTCTGACGTGGTTTGCACATATTTATTAAATCGTAAACACCAAATACACCAGTTTCCACCGGCTTGGATCATGACATTTTTATTTTCTTTTTTAGCTTGTGCAACAGCTTCTGCAATTTTTTCTGTAGCATTTTCCTCTGGATGATAAGGTTTTGGTAACGCAGCCAATTCTGCTTTTGCTGCAGCAATTTTCTCAGCCTTTATTGTTGCACTATCTTTTACTATTTTAGAACTATCTTGTGAAGTGGATTTAGAATTATCTACTTTGCTTTTTTGACAAGATGACAATGTGAAAGAAATCAAAGATAGACTACAAATTAATATTTTAAAATTTTTCATTTTTTTTTTGTAAATATAAAACTTTTAGACCAAATATTATTTAAGCGTAATGTTTAACTTTGCAAATTAATTATGAAATTTTTATTTAAATTACTTTTACTTATTTCCCGTTTTCCATTGCGAATATTGTATTTATTTGCTGATGTTCTTTTTTTTACAAGTTATTATGTTGTTGGATATAGAAAGAAAGTGGTAACTCAGAATCTAATTAATTCATTTCCAGAAAAATCAAAATCTGAAATAAAAAATATTAAGAAAAAATTCTATCTTAATTTTTCGGATTATATCGCGGAAACAGCAAAATCTTTTACTATTTCGGAAACGGAATCAAAAGTTAGGATGCAACATCTAAACAGAGATATTTTTCAACAAGCAAAAATTGAAGGAAAAAATGTTATCTTATTAGCTGGTCATGTATTTAACTGGGAGTGGTTCAATGCTTTAACCACAATTGTTCCACAAGAACACAGTCATCCTGTTTACAGAAAAGTGAATAATAATTTTTGGGAAGAAAAAGTAAAAACCATTAGAAATAGTTTTGGAAATAAAGCCATAGAAGCTAAAGAAGTGATTCGACATATTTTACGAAATCCAAATGATGGCAATTCAATTTATATGTTTGTGGCAGATCAGACGCCACATTCCAGTGAAGTGAACTACGGAATTAATTTTCTAAACCAAGCAACTCCAGCTTTTATTGGTTATGATAAATTAGCCACTCGTTTGGATTTGGTTTTTGTTTACTGTGAAATGAAAAAAGTAAAACGCGGTTTTTATCAAGTCAATTATTATAGAATATTTCCCGATGGTGAAAAATTTCAAGAGTTTGAAGTGGTTAAAAAATTTCATAAACTTTTAGAAAATACAATAAATAAAAGACCAGATAATTGGCTTTGGTCGCACAGAAGATGGAAATACAGTGATTTAATTAAAAAATTAGAAAATTAATTAAATGAAAATCAGTATTGCAATTTTAAATTGGAACGGTAAATCTTGGCTTGAAAAATTTTTACCAAATGTGATTGAAAATTCACAAGAAGCAGATATTTTTGTGATTGATAATGCGTCAAATGATGATTCCGTTGTTTACTTAAAAGAAAACTTTCCGAATGTTTCAGTTATAAAAAATTTAGAAAATTTAGGTTTTGCAGGTGGTTATAATGAAGGTTTAAAAGAAGTTACGAATGAAATTTTTTGCCTTTTAAATTCAGATGTTGAAGTTACGGAAAACTGGTTGCAACCGATATTGGATTTATTTAAACAGAATAAAAATATTGCTGCAATCCAACCAAAAATTTTAGATTTTAATAGAAAAAATTATTTTGAATTTGCAGGAGCAGGAGGTGGATTAATTGATAATCTTGGATTTCCGTATTGCAGAGGAAGAATTTTTGAAGAATTGGAAGAAGATAAAGGACAATATAATGATGAAACTGAAATATTCTGGGCTTCTGGTTGCGCTTTTTTTATAAGAGCAGAAGATTTTAAAAAAATGAATGGTTTTGATGAACGTTTTTTTGCGCATCAAGAAGAAATAGATCTTTGTTGGAGATTAATAAATGACGGAAAAAAAATCTATTATTGCGGAAAATCGGCGGTTTATCACGTCGGAGGAGGAACTTTAAATAAACAATCTGCACAGAAAACCTTTTTAAATATTAGAAATAACTTGAGTATGTTGCTCAAAAATTTACCAAAAAAATCTCTAATTTGGATTTTGCCTTTTAGAATGGTTTTAGATGGTTTTGCAGGAATTTATTTTGGTTTAAAGAATGGTTTCTCTCATTTCACTGCGGTTTTGAAAGCACATTTTGGGTTTTATAAACAATTTAATGGAACGCTTAAAAAACGCGGTAATTTTCAAACTGAAAAATATTATCAAACTAAATGGCTCATTTTTAAACATTTTTTCTAATTAAATATGATAGATTTTTGCGCCATAGATTTTGAAACTGCAACAAATGATAGAAATTCTGCTTGTGAATTAGGAATTTGTATTGTCGAAAATGGACAAATTATTGAGACTAAAAATTGGCTTATAAAACCACCAAGTTTTCCTTATTTTAATCCGTATAATATTGCAGTTCATGGGATTCAACCAAGTGAAGTTGCAAATGCACCAACTTTTGCAGACATTTGGTATGATGTGGAAGAAATGATGTACGGAAATTTAATGTTGGCTCATAATGCAGGTTTTGATGCGGGAGTTTTGAGAAGTTGCTTGGATTATTATGGAATCTTTAAACCAAAATTAAATTATTTATGCAGTATTTCTATTGCTAAAAAATCTTGGAAATCTCTGCCAAAATATGGTTTAAAAACGCTTGCAGAATTACACAATATACAATTCACACATCACAGAGCTGGAGCAGATGCGGAAGTTTGCGCAAAAATTGCTCTTCTTGGATTTGAACGTTTGTTACTTACAAGAAACGAAGAAGTTAATGAGAGTTTTAAGAAAAATTTGAAAGTTCTTTAAATTTTTTTAGTAAAACTTTAAATATTCTCTCGCAGATTTTACAGATTTAAAAAAAATAGAATTTTAATTACTTAAAACTTCAGCTAATAAATTAAATTTCGGAATTATTATTTCCAAACTATTTTCAGATTCTAAATCGGTAATAAAATAATTTCCAGACATTGTTCCCACTCCAGATCTTAGAATAACATTTGAAAAATAAGAAAAACTTTCACCTGGTAAAATGGTGGGTGTTAAACCAATTATTCCATCGCCTAAAACTTCCGTAAAACCAAAACCAACATCATAAATAATCCATTGTCTGCGGTTTATTTTTACAGTAATTTCAGAATTATTTATAATTTCAATATTATAGCGAAACACAAATCTATTTTCTGAAGGAAAACTGTTTTTAACATCGTATTCTGGTTGAACATTAATGGTAATTCCGTGGGTAGTTTTTGTGTACATCATTGTCTTTTTAAATTTAAAGCAAAAAGCCCGCCTTTTTTAAAATAAAAAAATCCCAAAAAATAATTGGGATTTTAAAAATATTTAAATTAAAATTTTATAATTCTAAAGCTTTTCTTTCGTCTCCATTCATTAAAATTTCAACTGGATTATCAATTCCTTCTTTTACCGCAACTAAAAATCCTACAGATTCTTTACCATCAATAATTCTATGATCATAAGACATTGCAACATACATCATGGGACGAATAACCACTTCATTGTTGATTGCCATTGGTCTTTGTAGAATATTATGCATTCCCAAAATTGCAGATTGTGGTGGATTTATAATCGGCGTAGACATCATGGAACCGAAAGTTCCACCATTTGTAATGGTAAAAGTTCCGCCCGTCATTTCATCCACTGTGATATTTCCGTCTCTCGCTTTTGTTGCTAAATCTTTGATTGATGCTTCAATATTTCTAAAAGACATATTTTCTGCATTTCTCACCACAGGAACCATCAAACCTTTTGGTCCAGAAACTGCAATTGAAATATCACAAAAATCATAAGAAACCATTTGATTTCCGTCAATCATTGAATTTACTTGCGGATACATTTGCAAAGCTCTTACCACAGCTTTTGTAAAGAAAGACATAAAACCTAAACCAACGCCATGTTTTGCAGCGAATTCTTCTTTATATTGTTTTCTAATTCTAAAAATTTCACTCATATCAACTTCGTTAAAAGTTGTCAACATTGCAGTTTCGTTTTTAACGGCAACCAATCTTTCTGCTACTTTTCTACGCAACATAGATAATTTGGAAGTTGTTTGACCACGCGATCCTGCGTTGTGAGAAATTCCCATAGATGCAACAGAAGCTTGTTCTGCATCATTTTTGGTAATTCTTCCATCTCTCCCACTTCCAGAAACTTGAGAAGGATTTACGCCTTTTTCATCTAAAATTTTGCGAGCAGCCGGAGACGGTGTATTTGCGGCGTAAGATTTATTTTCAACTTTCGCAGGTTCCGATTTTTTTTCTTCAACTTTTGGTACTTCAGTTTTGACTTCTGATGTTTTTTCAGGAGTTTTTACTTCTCCAGAAGGTTTTGCAGCATCTCTATCAATTAAACAAACTACTTGTCCAACTGCAACCACATCTCCTTCTTCAGCTTTTAAAGTAATTACTCCACTTTCTTCTGCGGGTAATTCCAGAGTTGCTTTATCAGAGTCTACTTCTGCAATTGGTTGATCTTTTTCAACGTAATCGCCGTCTTTCACAAGCCAACTTGCGATTTCAACTTCAGTGATAGATTCTCCCGGCGACGGAACTTTCATTTCTAATATAGACATTTGTTTATTTTTTAGAGTTCTTTTTTATTAAATTTAAGCCAATGCAAAAATAAAAAATTTATGCGGTTAATGGTTTTTTAGTTGGTGCATCGTGTGTAGAAAAAACACGATTTATAATATCATTTTGTACAATTTCAAATTTTCTGTGACTTCCAGGAGCTGGACTTCCACTTGGAATTGGAGAAATAACCTGAATATTTTGATCTCGGAAATGTCTTAACATAAAACTCCAAGCTCCCATATTTTCTGGTTCTTCTTGTGCCCAAATTAATTCTTTTCTGTTTTTATATTTATTTAAAATTTCATCAATCTTATTAGTTTGCAAAGGATAAAGTTGTTCAAAACGCACTAAAGCTATTTTTTCATCATTTATCTCTTCTTTCTTGGCTAATAATTCATAATAAATTTTACCAGAGCAAAATACCAATTTTTCTATCTTGTCGGCGTTTGCAGAAGCATCATCTAAAATAGGTTGAAATTCTCCAGTTGCTAAATCTTCAAAAGTTGATATTACTTTCGGATGTCTCAACAAAGATTTCGGTGTCATCACAACCAAAGGTTTTCTAAATGGGAATTTTTGTTGTCTTCTCAATAGATGGAAATAATTCGCAGGAGTGGTACAATTTGCGACAATTATATTTTCATTGGCTGCTAAAGTTAAAAATCGTTCTAATCTTGCAGAAGAATGCTCCGCTCCTTGTCCTTCAGAACCGTGTGGTAAAAGCATAACTAAACCATTTTGACTTTTCCACTTATCATCTGCCGCGACCAAATATTGGTCAATAATAATTTGCGCACCATTGGCAAAATCCCCAAATTGTGCTTCCCAAATTGTTAAAGTATTTGGTGAGACCATTGCATAACCGTAATCAAAACCTAAAACAGCATATTCAGAAAGAAAGGAGTTATAAATATCAAATTGTTGGTTTTCTGCAACATGTTTTAACGGCACATATTCCTCTTCCGCATCTTCGGTTTTTACAACTGCATGTCGGTGAGAAAAAGTTCCACGTTCAACGTCTTCACCAGAAATTCTAACATTATTTCCGTCGGCTAAAAGTGTTGCATAAGCCAAAAGTTCACCTTGCGCCCAATCTAAAGTGTCGGTTTCTACTTGTTTTAAACGGTTGTCAAATAACCGGGAAATTTTCTTAATAAATTTTTTATCACTCGGTAAAGTGGCGATTTGTATAGCTAATTTTTTTAATTTTTCAATATCAAATTTTGTGTTATAAACCTTCAAAACATCGCCGGATTTATCGATTGGATAATCTTTCCAATCTTCTTCCATAAAAACGTCCATCGTATTTCTTTCGATTTGTTTTGAAGCATCAAAATTCTCATCTAAAAGTGCTTTAAACTCATGTTCCATTTTATCTAAAACCTCTGTAGAAAGTGTTTTATTTTCAATGAGTTTATCTTTATAAATCTCTCTTGGATTTGGATGTTTTGAAATTAAGCTGTAAAGTTGTGGTTGTGTAAAACGCGGTTCATCGCCTTCATTATGGCCATATTTTCTATAACCTAACAAATCGATATAAACATCTTTTCCAAATTGTTTACGGAAGTCTGCTGCAAATCTTACGGCGTGAACAACAGCTTCTACATCATCTGCATTTACATGCATTACGGGAGAATCTGTCACTTTTGCAATATCTGTACAATAAGTAGAACTTCTTGCATCAAGATAATTTGTAGTAAATGAAACTTGATTATTCGTTACAATATGAACAGTTCCGCCAGTTTTGTAACCTTCCAAATTCATCATTTGCGCCACTTCATAAACAATTCCTTGTCCTGCAATTGCGCCATCTCCGTGAATAATTATTGGTAAAACTTGGTTAAAATCACCTTTAAATTCATGATCCACTTTTGCACGACAAATTCCTTCTACTAAAGCTGCGACAGTTTCTAAATGTGAAGGATTAGGCGTCAAATTAATCCTTACTTCTTCTCCAGATTCTGTTGTGATTTTTTTTGAGGCTCCTAAATGATATTTTACATCACCAGAAAAAACATCTTCTTCAAATTCTTTTCCTTCAAATTCTGAGAAAATTTGTTTGTAGGATTTTTGAAAAATATTGGTTAAAACATTTAATCTTCCACGATGCGCCATTCCAAGAACAACTTCATTTACACCGAGTTTAGAAGCACGAGAAATCAGTTGATCTAAAGCGGGAATCAAAGATTCATTTCCCTCCAAAGAGAACCGTTTTTGACCTACAAATTTTGTGTGTAAATAACTCTCAAAAGCTACGGCTTGATTTAATTTCTTTAAAATTTCAATTTTTTCATCTTTGGATAAATCTGCCTGATTCTCATTTTTCTGAATCCAATTTCGAATATATTTCTTTTCTTCTACATCATGAATGTGCATATATTCTACACCAATGGAATCGCAATAAATCTTTTCTAAATGATTAATTAAATCTTGTAAAGTAGAAGGTTTGCTCATCCCAGTTTCTGTAGCACAATTGAATACCTTCTGCAAATCGGAACTATTTAAACCAAAATTTTCTATATCTAAATTTGGAAAATAAACTCTCCGTTCTCTTACGGGATTTGTTTTGGTGAATAAATGACCACGACTGCGATAAGCTTCTATAAGATTAATAACAAGAAATTCTTTTCTAATATCTTCTGGCATTTCGCCGGATTTGTAGTTTTGAGCTACATAATTTGAAGGTTGTGAAACTGAAGATTCAGATTCTTCATTATAATTCTCTAGTGCAAAATCAAAACCTTGAAAGAAAGATTTCCAAGAAGGTTCTAAAGAATCTGGGAAAGTTAAGTATTGTTGATACAGATCATCAATGAGTTGAGCGTGTGCAGCATTCAGGAATGAAAATTTGTCCATTTAGTTACAGATTAACTGTTTTTTTATTGATACTTATTTAATGTACAAATTTAACAAAAATAAGTGAATATGGAAAGTTTAAAGCAAGTTAAAAATACCTAAAATTATAGAGAATTTCCTTAAATTCAGACATTAAAATGGATAATTCTTTATTAAAAAATTTTAAATGAAAAAAACTTTACAAGAAAAAAAAATTGATCTTAGTAAAACAAGATATTGAATAAAAAAAATCTCATTCTCTATAATATCTCCAAAGCCAATTTCAAAGTTACTTCTCCACTTTCTGAAGGAGGTTCTAAAAAAGTTTCATAAAGTTGACCCGTTTTTAATTCTTCTTTTTTTGCTTCTGCAAATAATTTTTTCAAACTATTTATTCTGCCTAGATAATTTCCTTTATAATAAATAATTAAATATTTTTTGGGAGTCAAATATCTGTAAATGAAATTATTATCTGTAACATTTATTTTTTTGGAAAGTGGAAAACCATAATAATAAGACACTTCTTTGTCTTTTAAACTATTTGGATCAGTAATTAAAACGGGCGTTCCAAACTCATCTTCCTCTTTCTGAAGATCGGTTTGGAGGAAGTTTTTTACTTTATTGTGATTTAAAATAATGTTTTTTAAGAGTGCATCTTTTTTATTTGAAGAACTTACATTAACGCCCAAAAGAATACTATTTCCTTCATTTTCAACCATTATACTGTCAAATTTAAGACGTGACATTTGTATTTCTTTATCCACTTTATTGCTTAAAAGATTAGAAAGATTGACCAAACTATTATTTAAATTATCTGTAAAATCATCTTCAGAAACCACATGAAAGGGCCGACTCATAATCGGAATTTTAGGTGTTTTTAGAAGATATGTAATTACTGTTTTATCTGTTGCAATTTTTTTAAATTTAACTTCCAAAATGAAAGGATTTACATTGGTTTCGGTGTAAAGATAATAACGAATAGCGCGGTTTTCTTCAGAAAATTTTATAAATAAATCGCCTTCTCGTTCATTTTTTTCATTATAATAAGTTAAGCCGCTATTTTTACCTTCATAAGGTGTAAAAAATGAATAGTGGTAATTTTTATGTCCTTTAAAAAAGGTATTCCATTTGGTGAAGTTTTGTAAATTATTAAATTGTGGAAATAATTTTTCTACGGAATAATTCAGTTCTTTTTTGGAACTAAAAGTTTTAGAATCTTCCATATAAGAAGCAGAAAAATAATACGCTGCAAAAGCGAAAATGCCAAAAAATACCGCGAACTTAAACCAGCGCATTAATTTATTTTTAAGAATTACAAGATAAAATAATTACCTTTTTAGATTGTTGCAAAGATATTATTTTTAAAAAAAATGAGCTTAAAGACTTAAGCTCATTTTTGTGAGATTATGGATTAAAAAATCTCCGTGTTGTCGTGGATAATTGCGCCCTTTTTTATGACAACAATTCCATCTTTCACAGAATGGTTTTCAAAATCGCCATCTGATAAATGTTTACCACCAATGATTTTTACATTATTTCCAATATGGCAGTTTTTATCTAAAATGGCTTGTTCTATATGAGAATATTCTCCAATTCCCATATTTGGGATTTGGTTTTCGCCATTTTTTATTTTAGTTTCTTCGCTCTCATAATAATCTGCACCCATCATATAACAGTTTTTCAACGTTGTTCCACGTTGTATTCTGGAGCGATTCCCTATCAATGAATTTTCTATTTTATCTGCTAAAATTATACATCCATCTGCAAAAATGGTTTTGCTTACAAATGAGCCATTTATTTTAGAAGGAGGCAACATTCTTGCGCGAGTGTAAACCGGTGAGGAAGAAAATAAATTAAACTGTGGAAGTTCTCGTGTTAAATCCATATTGGCTTCGAAAAAAGATTCTATCGTTCCGATATCCGTCCAATAACCATCAAATTGATAACTTAATAATTTGTGATGACCGATTGCATTTGGAATTAATTCTCCACCAAAATCGTCTCCTGAATCTTCCATAAACATTTCCTTTAAAACCTTTTTAGAAAACACATAAATTCCCATGGATGCTAAATATTCTTTGCCAGAATTTCTACTTTTTTCTGAAACCTCACTTTTCCAATTTCCGAGTTGATCTTCATTTGGCTTTTCTATAAAGGAAGTAATATTACCTTCTTGATCCGATTTTAATATTCCAAAACCCGTTGCATCTTTTGCATTTACAGGAATGGTTGCAATTGTAATATCTCCACCATTTGCGCAGTGAAAATCTATCATTTCTCTGAAATCCATTTGGTATAATTGATCACCAGAAAGTATTAGAATATAATCGTAATCGTATTTTTCCAAATGCTTCATAGATTGACGTACAGCATCCGCTGTTCCTTGATACCATTCATCACTTTCCACATTTTGCTCCGCCGCTAAAATATCTACAAAACCTTTACTAAAAGTATCAAAATGATAAGAGTTTTTGATATGAGAATTTAAAGAAGCCGAATTATATTGTGTTAAAACAAGGATTTTATTATAGCCAGAATTCAAACAATTTGAAATTGGAATATCTACCAATCTGTATTTTCCCGCAATTGGAACAGCAGGTTTTGAACGAGAAAATGTGAGCGGAAATAATCTGCTTCCTCTCCCACCTCCTAAAACTATGGATATAACTTGGTGTTTCATATTTTTTCAGTTTTTTAATTCTTATATAAATCTACATATTTCTGAGCAGATAATTCCCAAGAAAAATCTTTTTTCATATTGTTTTCAATAAGATTTTTCATTAAATCTTTTTGGCTGTAAATATGTAGCGCTCTATCTATATTATGAATAATTGCATCTACTGTTGCATCTCCAAAATTTATTCCAGAGCCTCCTGTGGAAATATCTTCTACAGTATCTTTTAATCCACCAATATACCGAACAAGTGGAATTGTTCCGTACCTCATCGCGTACATTTGATTTAATCCGCAAGGTTCTACACGAGACGGCATCAAAAGGAAATCTGCGGATGCATAAATCTGATGTGAAAGATATTCTTTATAACCCAAATCTAAAGCAAAATTGGTGAAAGTATAATTCAGATTTTGTAATTCTTCTTCTAAATGACTATTTCCAGAACCTAAAATAATAATATTAAATGCACCATGCATTTGCTGAATTCCTCTTTGTACCAATTCTGGTAATAAATCTGCACCTTTTTCTGTTGCAAATCTTCCTATAAAACCAAATAATGGTAAATCTGGATTTATACTATAAGTCTCACAAAGTACTTTTTTATTTTTTAATTTTCCGGCGACCGCATTTTTTAAATTAAAATTAAAAGATAACATTTCGTCGGTTTTTGGGTTCCAAACTTCTGTGTCAATTCCATTTATAATACCAAAAGCTTTTTGATTTTCCTGTTGAACTAAACTTTCTAAACCTTTAAAATTTTGAAATAATTCTTGCAAATATCCGCCAGAAACTGCTGTGAAAGCGTGACAACATTTTATCATACTTGCAAGTGGATTTATATAACCATTCCAATCTAAAAGTCCCCATTTCCAACCATCAAAATGCGGAAAATAATTACTCATTTCCCATTTCATTTGTCCTTGATATTCGCCGTTGTGAATTGTTCCGATAGTTTTTACGCCTTTTAAAAAATTAAATTCTGGGCAATTTTCAATCATAAAAGGAACTAAACCGGTGTGATAATCATGACAATGTAAAATATCTGGGCGAATCTGCATTGCGCTTAACCAATGTAAAACGCCATGTTGAAATGCTAAATATTGTTGACTTTCATCCCAATATCCATAAACATTATCTCTATCCAATAATCCAGGAATCCTTACTAAATATAATTCAAAACCCAAAGAATTATTTTTTTCTTTCATTACTTGAACTTGATACATATTGAAAGATTGATGAATCCAACCATCAAAAACCACTTCAAATTCATGTTCGTAGAAAAAACTTTTATTATACCACGGCATTACAACTTTTGCATCGACGCCTTTTATTTTGTTTTGATATTTTGGCAAAGCTCCTACAACATCAGCTAAACCGCCCACTTTTGCAACCGGATAACATTCCATTGAGAGATGATAAATAGTCATAAATTATTTCTTTATAGGTTATACGGTTTTTTTTACAATAGGTTTTGATTCAACTCTAGCTTTGGTTTTTACACTCACTTTTTTAACAGCTGCACCTTTATCTTCAGTTTTCTTTTCAACCAGTTTTTTCTGATTTTTTTTCTTTAGTATTTTTTTTTGTTTTAAAATCACGACAGATAAAGCAGGTAATTTTAAGATTATCGCATTTTCACGGTTCATCCAATGTTCATCTTCTTCGTCCACAATTTCTGCAACTATTCCACTTCCACCATATTTTTCGTCATCCGAATTTAAAATCACTTCCCAAAAAGTGCCTTCATTTACGCCAATTTTATAATCGAAAACGCGCGGTGTTAAATTTAAAACAACCATTATTACTTCTTTATCATGCTTGCTTTTTCTTAAATAAATGTAAATTGAATTATCTTCATCATTCGCTTCCACCCATTCAAAACCAGAAACATCAAACTGATTTTCATAAAGAGCAGGTTCATTTTTATATAATAAATTTAATTCTTTTACAAATTCCTGAACGCCTTTATGAACTTTGTGTTCAAGTAAATGCCAATCAAGAGATTGTGTAAAATTCCATTCATGCGTTTGTCCAAATTCATTTCCCATAAAGAGCAATTTCGCTCCGGGATGTGTAAACATATAACCAAACATGGCGCGTAAATTTGCAAATTTTTGCCATTCATCTCCCGGCATTTTATAAATTAAACTGCTTTTTCCATGAACAACTTCATCGTGTGAAAGTGGCAACATATAATTTTCATTATACATATACATTGACGCAAAAGTCAGTTTGTGATGATTGTATTTTCGGTTTATTGGATCATTTTTAAAATATTTCAAAGTATCGTGCATCCAACCCATCATCCATTTCATACCGAAACCAATTCCACCGTGATGAACCGGTTTTGTTAAAAGAGGAAAATCTGAACTTTCTTCTGCAACAGTCATTACATCGGGAAAATCTTTATAAACCGCAGTATTAAAATCTTGAAGAAATTTTTTTGCTTCTAAATTTACATTTCCTCCAAAAATATTTGGTTCCCATTCTCCGTCATTTCTGGCGTAATCTAAATATAACATTGAAGTTACAGCATCAACGCGCAAACCATCTGCATGAAAACGATCGAGCCAAAAAATCGCATTTGAAATTAAAAAAGATCTTACTTCTGGCCTTCCATAATTAAAAATATAAGATTTCCATTCTGGGTGAAAACCTTTTCGCGGATCTTCATGTTCATATAAAAAAGTACCATCAAAACAATGCAAACCATTTGCATCTCCAGGAAAATGTGATGGAACCCAATCTAAATAAACACCAATATTATTTTCATGTAATTCATTAATTAAAAACATTAAATCTTGTGGTGAACCAAAACGTGAAGTCGCGGCAAAAAATCCAGTGATTTGATAACCCCAACTCGGGTCATATGGATATTCCATCACCGGCATAAATTCTACATGTGTGAAATTCATTTCCTTTAAATAAGGAACCAAACGTTCAGCAATTTCACGATAATTAAAAAATTGTTCTGGATCATCTGTTCCACGCATCCAAGAACCAAGATGAACTTCGTAAACTGAAATTGGTGCAGATAAATTATTATGTTTGTAGCGGTTTTCCAGCCAATCTTCATCTTTCCATTCAAACCAAGTTGAAGTAATTACAGAAGCAGCTTGAACATTTTGTTCCCAACTAAATGCAAATGGATCACCTTTTTCTAATAAAATATTTTCCTTTGTTAAAATGCCATATTTATAAACTTCACCCAATTTCATTTCAGGAATAAAACCTTCCCAAATACCGGATTGATCCCATCTTGGGAAAAGTGGATGACTGTAAGAATTCCATTGGTTAAAATTTCCTATTACTGAAACCATTTTTGCAAACGGTGCCCAAACTGAAAAATAAATTCCCTTTTTACCATTTAATTCTGCTTCATGGGAACCAAATTTCTCGTAAAGTCGAAAATGTTGTCCTTCCTTAAATAAATAAATATCATGTTCGGTAAAAAGTGAAAAAGGTTCTACTTCGTGCATATTTATAATTAAATTGGATTGCTTTTTAATTCTAACAAACTAAAATAGGAATTAATATTCTTAATTCATCAAAAAGAGACAAAAAATTTTAGAAATAAGTTTCAAAATAAAAATTATGAATAATATTTAGGAAAACATCAGAAAAGAAAGATATTTTTTTAAATTTAGCAAATGAAAAAAGAAATAAAGAAATAATCTATAAATGCAGTTCAATTTAGAGACATCAGATGATGATGATCGCATTATTTATTTAACGGGAAACTTCAATAAATGGAATCCAAAAGATGAGAACTTTAAGCTTAAAAAAGTAGAAAATTTTAAGTATAATTTAATTCTAAACGACGCGGATTTACCAGAAAATATTGAATATAAATTTACAAAAGGGGGATGGGAAAATGTAGAAATAGATATTTATGATAACATTCAACCGAACCGGAAAGTAAAAAAATCTGAGAAAAAAACAGAAGATTTTGTTGAAAAATGGCGCATCAATTGGGGTCCTTTTAAGAAAGAATTTTTCCCGATTGCAGAAGTAGTGTCAGAAAAATTTTACATTCCTCAATTAGAAAAATACCGCAAAATATGGGCGCTTTTACCTCACGATTATTACACTTCCGAAAAAAAATATCCTGTTTTATATCTTCAAGATGCGCAGAATTTATTTAATGAAGGCGCAGAATTTGGTAATTGGGAAATAGATAAAAAACTGGCGCTTCTCGCAGAATATCATCGCGGAGATTTAATCGTAATCGCCATAGAACACGGAAAAGAGGAAAGAATTAAAGAATATATTTTTGATAATGATTCGGTTATTAAAAATGCAGAAGGAAAAAAATATATTCGTTTCATTACAGACACTTTAAAACCATTTGTGGATGAAAAATACCGCACTAAAAAAGACCGTGAAAATACTGGAATTGGAGGAAGTTCTTTGGGTGCATTAATAAGTATTTACAGCGGATTTCTTTATCCAGAAGTCTATTCCAAATTAATGCTTTTCTCACCTTCACTCTGGGTAGAACCACAAAATAATTTCCCGATGCTGAACTTTAAACATGCCTTTAAAATGAAGATTTATCTTTATGGTGGCGAAGAAGAAGGTTCTAAAATGGTAAACAGAATTAAAGCATTTTCACAATATTTAGAAAAAGGAGAACTCGATAAAGTTTTCGATTTTGAAACAAAAATCAATATCAATCCAGAAGGGAAACATCAGGAATTCTTTTGGTCTCAAGAATTTCCACGAGCTGTAGAATGGCTCTATTATGATTCTTTAGAAGATCCAACTAAAAAAATAAAAAATAAAAATGATTAAAATAAGTTCAGATTCAGAAATAAATTTTACTCAAAAATTTCACTTTATTAGTGAAAAAGATTGGGAAACAATTCAGAATAATTATCCGAAAAATACAAGTCATTTTTTTAATGGAAAGAAAAAAGAAATTTTTGCGGTAAATACAGAAAATTCAACCATTTATTTAATAGGAACTGGAGCTGTTTCAGCAGACATTGATTATCAAGAAATTGGGAATAATTTTTCACAATCTCAAAAGAAAAATTTACAGGCAGTTTCAACAGAAATAATTTCTGAAAATCTCACTTTTAATCAAAATTTAGAATTAGTAAAAGGTCTATTTTTGGGCACTTATAATTATCCTTTTAATTCTGAACATCCATTTTGGCAAGAGAGTTTTTCATTAAATATTAAAAATTTAACTAATGAAGAAATTGTAGAAATCATTTCTAATGTTAATTCAATTTGCAAAGGACAATTTGCATGTATGGATTGGCTGAATAAACCTGCAAACTACAAAAGAGCGCCACTTATTACTGATTTTCTTAAAAAAATATCCAAAGAATATAATTTTGATTTGGAAATTTTAAATAGAAAAGAATGTGAAGAAAAAGGTTTGAGAGCTTATCTTTCTGTGAACCAAGGAAGTGCGGAAGAAGCGGCATTTTGTATTTTAAAATATTCAAATCTAAATGCTAAAAAAACAATTGGATTGGTGGGAAAATGTGTGGTTTTTGACACCGGTGGAATTTCCATAAAAGCCAGTACAAATCTCCATTATATGAAAAGTGATATGGGCGGAGCAACTGCAGTTATCGGAACTTTAATTACCGCTGCAGAAAGAAAATTACCAATAAATATCACTGCAATTTTACCCATTACAGATAATGCGGTTTCAGGAAAATCTTATTTACCAAGTGACGTAATCACCGCTTATAACGGAAAAACTATAGAAGTAATTGATACCGATGCAGAAGGAAGAATGACTTTGGCGGACGGACTTTCTTATATGGTGAAAAATTATAATCCAGATATTTTAATTGATTTGGCGACTTTAACAGGAAGTGCCGTTCGGATTTTAGGAAATACTGCAGCAGCACTTTTCGGAAATAATGAGATTTTAATTAAAGATTTAGAAATTTCTGGAAATTCTACCAATCAAAAATTATGGAATTTACCAATGTGGGACGTTTGGAAAGAAATGCTAAATTCTGATGTTGCAGATTTGAAAAATCTTCCTTCTTCGCCAGTTGGAGGTTGTATAACTGCAGCAAAATTTTTAGAAAACTTTATAGAAAATCATCCCAATTGGGCGCATTTAGACATTGCAGGAGTTGCTTTTGGAAAAGTAAATTACGCTAAAGAATATGCAGCAACAGGATATGGTGTTCAACTACTTACAAATTACATAGAAAAAGTGTGTAAAGAATAAAATTTATCATTTCTCTGAATGCAGTGAATTTTCTTCAATTTTTCTTGTGTTTTAGTTGCTTTTCTAAATTAAATATTCTAAAATTGTATAAGATTAAAAATTTAGGATATGGAGAAGATTTTTGTTTGTATATCTTGCTATTATAAAGGCGGTGACTTTTTAGAAGAATTAAAAAGATTAGGAAATAAAGTTATTCTCATTACTTCTGATAATTTAAAATCTAAAGATTGGCCCTGGAAATCAATAGACGAAGTTTATTATATGACCGAAGTAAAACATGGCGGTTGGAATTTAGACTATTTAGTTCAAGGTTTTAGTCATTTAATGAAAATACACCAAATTAATGCAGTAATTGCTTTAGACGATTATGACGTAGAAAAAGCAGCAATGCTCCGAGAGACTTTTAGAATTCCGGGAATGGGACAAACTACACACCGTTATTTCCGAGATAAATTGGCAATGCGACAAAGAGCTAAAGATTGTGGAATTAATGTTCCCGAATTTTGCTCCGTTTTTAATGATGAAAAATTAACAAATTTTTGTGATAAAAATCCTTCTCCGTGGGTTTTAAAACCACGTTCTGAAGCTTCTGCAAGCGGAATTCAAAAAATAAATTCTAAAGAGCAACTTTGGAATTCCTTAGAAAAATTAGAAGAAGAACGGTATTTATTTTTATTGGAAAGTTTTAAACCTGGAAAAGTTTTTCATGTCGATAGTTTGGTTTATGACAAAGAAATAATTTTTACTTCTTGCGCTCAATACCTTTCTCCACCAATGAATGTTGCACATGATGGCGGCGTTTTTCGGACAAAAACTTTAGGAAGATATTCTGAAAAATACAAAGCATTAGAAAGAGAAAATAAAAAAGTTCTGCAAAGTTTTGGCTTAATTAATGGCGCAACTCACACAGAATTCATTTTGGGCGATGATGGAAAATGGTATTTTCTTGAAACTTCTTCAAGAGTTGGAGGAGCACATATTCCAGATTTAATTGAGGCATCAAGCGGTATAAATATTTGGCATGAATGGGCTAAAATTGAAGACTCCCTTTTAAGAAGTAAAAAATACGATTTGCCAAAACCTACAGGATTTTACGCAGGATTAATTGTATCTTTAGCTAAAGAAAAACATCCAAATACAAAAGAATTTGAATGCGAAGAAATTTATAAATTCTTAAATTTAGATTATCACATCGGAATTGTTTATAAATCCGATAAAGAGGAAATGATTAAGCAAAGATTAGATGAAGGCGCAACTCAAATTTTAGATCATGTTTTAAATATTATTCCGCCCCAAACTAGACCAACAAGTTAATTTTAAAAATATTTTATGCCAAGAATAGAACATATAGATTATTATTCTCATCTTTTAGGAATAAGTTTAAAACTGGAAATTACCGGACATTTCGGCTATCCAATTATTATGTTTCCCACTTCCAAAGGACAATACACACAAAACCATGATTTCCATTTAAACAGCAGTATTAATTGGTTTGTAGATAATGGAAAAGTGAAATTATACAACATTGAAACTTTTGATGAAATTAGCCTTTACAATAAATCTATTTCTCCAAAAGAAAGAATTCGTAGATATGAACTTTATGTGCAATTTTTAATTCAAGAATTTATTCCTTATATTCAAAAAATACATCAAACACATCGCGTTGCAGTTGCAGGCGCAAGTTTCGGCGGTTATCACGCAGCAAATTTCGCATTCAGATTTCCCGATGTTGTTTCGCATTTATTCTGTCTTTCCGGCGCTTTTACAATAAGAGATTTTATGGATGGTTATGAAAGTGAAAAAGTCTATTTTAACTGTCCAAGAGAATTTGTAATGAATGATGAAGCTTGGAAATACAAACACATGCACATTGTTTTAAGCACTTCAGATCAAGATATTTGTTTGGAACAAACCCGGGAAATGGCAGGAATTTTAGCACAAAAAGGAATTAATCATTGGTACGATGAACAAAAATGGATTGGTCACGATTGGCCACTTTGGCGAATGGTTTTCCCAACATTTATTGGAAGATTTTTTTCTTAAATTAAACAACATCAAATAAAACTAAAAGAAATATTATGGCAAAAAAGGCAGATAAAACAGTAAAAAAAGTCGGAATTTTATTCGGAATGGAAGATACATTTCCTTGGGCTTTTATTGACAAAGTGAATGAAATGGGAAATGGCGAAGTTGTAGCCGAAGCAGTAAATATTGATAAATGTGAACAAGGCGCAGATTCTGGTTACGCCGTAATTATTGATAGAATTTCGCAAGACGTTCCTTTTTATCGCGCTTATCTTAAAAATGCAGCTGTAAGTGGAACTTATGTTATTAACAATCCATTTTGGTGGAGCGCAGATGAAAAGTTTTTAAATAATGCTTTGATGACGAAAATTGGAATTCCACTCCCAAATACAGTTCTTTTGCCCTCAAATGATCGACCAACAAATACAACAGAAACTTCATTTAGAAATTTAAAATTTCCACAAGATTGGGAATATATTTTTGAATATATTGGTTTTCCAGCGTATATGAAACCGCACGATGGAGGCGGTTGGAAAAACGTTTATCGTGTAGAAAACCCAGAAGATATGTGGGAAAAACTGAAAGAAACTGAGCAACTTGTGATGATGTTACAAGAAGAAATTATTTTTGATGATTATTACCGCGTTTATTGTTTGGGTAAAAAATATGTACATATAATGCCTTATGAACCCAGAAACCCACATCATTTAAGATATGTGACAGAATCTAAATATTCTGGTCAGAAATTAAAAGATATTTTAAAAGTAATTCATGATTATACTTTAAAAATGAATGAACATTTAGGATATGATTTTAATACAGTAGAATTTGCCGTAAAAGATGGAATTCCTTACGCCATAGATTTCTGTAATCCAGCTCCAGATGCAGATAAAAACTCTGTGGGTGAAGAAAATTTCGCATGGATTGTAGAACATTCTGCAAAATTAGCAATTGAAAAAGCCAAAGAATATGTTCCTGGAAAAGTGAATATTTCTTGGGGAGATTTTGTCAAAAATTCCGCCAAATAAGGTTAGAAATTTTTAGGCTTTAATTAAAACTCACACAAATGAATCATACTTTCACAATCGGTATTGAAGAAGAATATCAAATAATTGATGTAGAAACCCGAAATTTAGTCTCACATGTTTCTAAAATAATTGAAGGCGGAAAAGCCGTTCTTAGTGAAAATCTCAAACACGAGATGCATGAATCTATGGTGGAAATGGAAACAGGAATTTGCCAAAATATTAAACAAGCCCGACAAGAATTAACTGATTTGAGAAGGCATTTAATTAAAACCGCACATGAACAAAATTTGCGCGTTTCTGGTGGTGGAACTCATCCTTTTTCAAATTGGGAAACCAATACCATTACAAAACATGATCGATATGATAAAATTGTAGATGACATGGGAGATGTTGCTCGCGGAAATTTAATTTTTGGTTTACACGTTCACGTTGGAATTCCAAATCGTGAAGAAGGTGTAAAAATTCAAAATGTAATGCGTTATTTTTTACCTCACGTTTATGCACTTTCCACAAATTCGCCTTTTTGGATTGGAAGAAATACGGGTTTTAAATCTTATCGACAGGAAATTTTCGTGAAATTCCCACGAACAGGAATTCCAAGTTTTTTTAATAGCGCTGCAGAATTTGATAGCTACGTGGATCTTTTAGTAAAAACAAAAACGATTGATAATGCGAAGAAAATTTGGTGGGATTTACGCGTTCATCCATTTTATCCAACTATAGAATTTCGCATTTGCGACATGCCTATGAGATTAGATGAAACGGTTTGTCTTGCTGCAATTATGCAATGTTTAGTAGCAAAAATTCACAAACTTCATCAGCAAAATTTAAGTTTCAGATCTTACCGAAGATTGCTTTTAAATGAAAACAAATGGCGTGCTGCAAAAGACGGAATTAACGCACGTTTAATTGATTTCGGCAAAGAAGAAGAAATTCCATATGTTGATTTATTAAAAGAATTATTAGAATTTATTGATGATGTTGTAGATGAATTAGATTGTAGATGTGAAGTAGAATATGCATGGGAAATTATGAAAAATGGAAGCGGTGCAGATCGCCAATTGCGCATTTACAAAGAAACTGGGAGTTTAGAAAAAGTAGTAGATTATATGATTACAGAAACTGAATATGGTATAAATTTCTAAAAAATTTCAAAAAATCGTATTTTTACACCAAGAAAAAATGGAATTATGCAAGAGATAAGAATGGCTTTGCTTGATATGAATTACAATCACGTCAATCAAGGTATGAGAAATATTAAAGAAATTTCCCAGCGTTTTAAAGATAATAATGAGAACACAGTAAACATCACTTATTTTGATGTTCGATATAAAAATGAAATACCAAATATTAAAGATTTTGATATTTTTATTTCTTCGGGTGGACCGGGAAATCCACATCAAGAAGGTTATGAATGGGAAGCAAAATATTCTGAATTTTTAGATCAGCTATGGCTTCATAATAAAATAAATTCACAGAAAAAATTTGCATTTTTAATTTGTCATTCCTTTCAAATTGCTTGCATCCATTGGAATTTAGGAAATATTTGTAAAAGAAATTCTTATTCATTTGGAGTAATGCCAATTCATAAAACAGACGAAGCCAAAAATTATTATTTATTTAAAAATTTACCCGATCCTTTCTTCGCAGTAGATTCCAGAGCTTATCAATTTGTAGAACCCAATATGAAACGGTTTGAAGAATTAGGTATGGAAATCATGGCACTTGAAAAATTGCGACCACACATTCATTTGGAACGCGCTGTAATGGCGATAAAATTTTCAGAAGAAATCTTCGGTACACAATTTCACCCAGAAGCAGATCCTTTTGGGATGATGGAAAATCTAAAAGAAGAAACCAACAGAAAAGCAATGATTGAAAATTATGGTATGGAAAAATATTTAGAAACCATTGATAGAATGAACGATGATGACAAAATTATTTTAACTCAAGCTCAAATTTTACCTAGATTTCTAAACTTTGCTGCATCACAAATTTTAAAAAAAGTTAGTTTAGCAAATCATTAAATTATGATAAAAAAATACCGTGATTTATTTAATTCTGAATTTACTCCAGAGAAATATAAAGATGTTCATCAACAATTATTAGAAAAATCTGGTGTAGAAATTGGTTTCCGTTTATCAGAAAGTCCGATTTTTTTACCAAAATCTTTTCAGGAGAAATTATTAGACGCTTCTAATTCTATCATTAAGCAAGTAAAAAAAATGTCTTCGGAAGATTTGGATAAAGCAATTCCCGATAATTGTAGAGTTCCGAATGACACTTCAAAACCACATTTTTTAGCAATTGATTTTGGAATTTGTAAAAATAATGAAGGCGAAATTGTACCACAATTAATTGAACTTCAAGCTTTCCCTACTTTGTACGCATTTCAGAAAGTGTATGATGATATAGTGACGGAAGTTTATCCATTTTTGAAAGAAGTGAAAAATCCTCCGAGTAAATCTGATTATGCAGATATTTTAAAAGATGTAATTGTGGGTGATGAAAATCCTGAAAATGTTATTCTTTTAGAAATTTATCCTGAAAAACAAAAAACCGCAGTTGATTTTGCATTAACTGAGAAATTTTTAGGAATAAAAACCGTGTGTTTAACCAAAATTAAAAAAGAAGGAAAGAAATTATTTTATGAAAATGAGGGAAAATTAATTCCAATTAATAGAATTTATAACCGTGTTATTTTTGATGAATTAGAAAATCTCCCAGACTTAAAAACGGAGTTTGATTTCCGTGAAGAAGTTGATGTAAAATGGATTACGCATCCAAATTGGTTCTTTAAAATTTCAAAATATATTTTGCCAAAATTAGAACATGCTTATATTCCGAAAAGTTATTTTTTAAATCAATTTCCTTCTGATGAAAATTTAGAAAATTTTGTTTTAAAACCTTTGTTTTCTTTTGCAGGAGCTGGTGTAAATTTAAACCCAACGCAAGAAGTGATCAATAAAATTTTGGATAAAGAAAATTATATTTTACAAAGAAAAGTTACTTACGAGCCTTTGTTTAGAGATATTAACGGAGAATTTTCTAAAGCTGAAATCCGACTTTTATATCTATGGAAAGAAGACGAAGCTGAACCAATTTTAATGGATAATCTCGTAAGAATGACGAAAGCCGCGATGGTAAATGTAGATTTTAATAAAAAAGATGCAATTTGGATTGGAAGTTCTAATGCGTTTTTTGGGTAGAAAAATGATTTAGACTAAAAAAATAAGCCGCTTTTAACAGCGGCTTTTATTTTTAACTCAAATTCTGCGTTTCCTGCATTTCTTTCAATTGATATTCTTGCAAAAATTTAAAAATAAGATTAGTACGCCACTTTCACATTATTGAGTTCAACATTAAAATTCACTTTTGCACCTAAAGCTGCAAAAACTTTTAAAACTGTTGTAAATCTTGCATCTGTTGTACTATTTTCAATTTTTGAAATCTGTGCTTTTTTCACACCAACCAATTCGCCTAATTCTTCTTGCGTTAAATTTCGTTCTTGTCTCGCCTGTTTTATGGCTTGTCCAATTAAATCAAGACGAAGTTCGTTTTCAAAATTATCCCGTTTTTCAGTTCCCATTTTGCCAATATATTTGTCGGTTAAATCTTCTAAACTATATGTTTTCATTTCTGTTATTTTTTTTCGTTAAAATATTTTTCTCTTACTTTTTCAGCTCTTTCAATTTCGGTTTTCGGAATTTTATCGGTTTTCTTAATCAAACCGTGTGTTGAAATTACAACAGTATCATTTCTATCTGTTTTATCCCAAAAGGCAAAAAGCCGAAAATAAGATTTATTAAACTTTGTTCTGAATTCCCCCAAATTTCATCTTGAAGTTTTTTAAAAAGTTCTTTATCATTTGTGCTTCTGGCTTTCCAAATATTATATAAAATTTTGTCTCTAGATTTTTTGTCAAGACTTGCCAAAAATATATCTACTTCTTCTAAAAGCTGAACTCTAAATTTATATTTGTTCATTCATTGGGTAATTTTTTAACAAATATAAATGTTTCTTATCTAGGAAACAAATTCTTAACTCAAATTCTGCGTTTCCTGCATTTCCTTCAATTGATATTCTTGCACCAATTCTATCGCATTAGAAACCACATCGCTCAAAGCTGTGATGTAAGTTCCTTCTTCCGCCATATTCATTGCATGTTTCAAAGCTTCAATTTCCTTTGGAATACATTCATAAGTGACGTGTCTTTCAGAAGAATTTATTCCATCAATTATTAAAGAATTTATTTCTTCTTCGGTTCTACCACGCAAATGTTTTTCATTTCTAATGATGATATAATCAAACATTCTACCTGCAATTTTACCGCATTCTCGGATATCTTCATCTCTTCTATCGCCAACTCCGGAAATAATTCCGATTTTTTTAGTCGCATCTACAGATTTTAGATAATCTTCAATCGCTTCATAACCAGCTGGATTATGCGCAAAATCTATTAAAACTTTGAATTTTTTAAATTTAAAAATATTTAATCTTCCAGGAGTTAATTCTGCACTCGGGATAAATGTTTTTAGAGCTAATGCAATATCTTCAATTTTAAAACCGTATAGGAAACATGCCAAAGTTGCAGCCAAAACATTAGAAATCATAAACTTAGCTTTTCCTTCCATTGTAATGGGAATTAAAATTGCACGTTCAATTCTAATCTTCCAGTCGCCTTTTTTTATGGTAATAAATCCTTCTTCATAAACGCAGGTTATTTTTCCTTCTTTTGACGCTTTTTTAATATATGGATTTTTTTCATCTAAACTAAAAACAGCCACTTTACAATCTAAATCATCGGCAATTCTCATAGAATATTCGTCATCTGCATTTAAAACTGCCCATCCAGATTTTTTTATACTATCTAAAACTACCCGTTTTACACGCGTTAAATCTTTTAAACTGTGAATATCACTGATTCCCAAATGGTCTTCCTTTATATTGGTTAAAACACCAATATCACAAGTATTAAAACCAAGTCCAGAACGCAAAATCCCACCCCGTGCTGTTTCTAAAACAGCAAATTCTACCGTTGGATCTTTTAGAACAAATTCTGCAGAAATTGGTCCTGTTGTATCGCCTTTTGAAAGCATTGTATTTTGAATATAAATTCCATCAGAAGTTGTGAAACCAACTCTATAACCATTATTTTTTACAATGTGCGAAATAATTCTTGTAGTTGTCGTTTTTCCATTTGTTCCTGTTACAGCGATAATTGGAATTCTAAATTCTTTTCCTTGCGGGTAAAGCATATCTACAACTGGAGCCGCAACATTTCTCGGTAAACCTTCAGACGGCGCTAAATGCATTCTAAAACCTGGAGCAGCATTAACTTCTAAAACCGCACCACCGCTATCTTTTAACGGTTGTGTGAGATTTTCTGCCATAATATCAATTCCACAAACATCCAAACCAATAATACGCGAAATTCTTTCAGCCATCATTACATTTTCTGGATGCACCATTTCAGTAACATCAATTGAAGTTCCGCCAGTAGAAAGATTTGCAGTAGATTTTAAATAAATTATTTCACCTTTCTGAGGAATAGTTTCTAAGGTATAATTTAATTTTTCTAATAATTCATTGGTATCTTTATCTACCAAAATTTCTGTCAAAACATTTTCGTGTCCATAACCGCGGCGTGGATCTCTATTTTCAGTATCAATTAATTCCTGAATATTTTTCTTTCCATCTCCTACAACATGCGCCGGAACTCGTCTTGCAGCCGCAATCATTTTATGATCAATTACCAAAACTCGAAAATCAAAACCCGTAATATATTTTTCTACAATTACTTTTTTTCCATATTGTTGCGCATGTTCTAAACCAACTAAAGCGGTCTCAAAATCGTTCACATTTATTGATGAACCTTTTCCGTGGTTTCCGTCTAGAGGCTTTATAACTATAGGATAACCAATTTTCTTAATCACATATTCTAAATCTTCCTTATCTACAACTAAATCTCCAGAAGGAACAGGAATTGCGGCGTCGCCCAACATTATTTTCGTTAATTCTTTATTACATGCAATATCAACTGCAATAGAACTCGTTAAACCAGTAATTGTTGCTTGAAATCTTTGTTGATTTTTACCATAACCCAATTGTACCAAAGAATTTTTACCTAATCTAATCCAAGGAATATTTCTTGAAGTTGCTTCTTCCACAATACTTCCAGTTGAAGGACCTAATCTCTCACGCTCTCTAATTTCTTTTAATTTTTGAATGCAACCATCAATATCATAATCTTTATTTTCTATTAAAGCTTCTGCAATTGCAACTGATTCTTCTGCAGCAAAAACGCCTGCTTTTGCTTCCAAATAACTAAAAACAACATTGTAAATTCCTTTTGTTTTTGTTTCTCTTGTTCGTCCAAAACCAGTGTCCATTCCTGCTAAAGTCTGAATTTCTAAAGCAATATGTTCTATAACATGTCCCATCCAAGTTCCACTTTCTATCCTCGAAAAAAATCCTCCTTCTACTCCTTCAGAACAGCGATGAGAAATTAAAGAGGGAATTAAATTTTCAATTCTTTCTCTAAATCCATCAATTTTGTTAGTCGGATATTCTTCAAGTTCTTCTAAATTTAATCTCATCTGGATTAATTTAGTTCTTCTTATGCTCCAGATATTGGGTCCCTTTAAAACTTGTATTTTTTCAATTTTCATAAGAGAAATTGGTTTTGGTAAATGTTAAAATGAATAATATTTCAAATATAGTATAAAGCTATTAATAATTAAACAGTGTTGCTTTAAAATTAAAAAATTAAATAGATTCATTCTACATATTTGAACAATTTAAATTATCTACTGAAAATATATTTTAAAAGATTTAGCAATTATCTAATTTTAATTAAATTTGCAAGCATGAATCCAAAGGGAAAACTAATTGTAATTGGTGGTGCTGTAAATAAAGGTAGCTTTTCTGAAACTGACTACGACCAGAAAGTAGAAAAAAACCTTAATTTCTTTGAACGCGGTATTCTCCGTAAAATCATTGATGAATCTAAATTAAAAAATGATTCTGTAATAGAAATTGTTGCAACAGCTTCTCAAATTCCACAAATTGTAGGTCCAGAATACAAAAAAGCATTTGAATTTTTAGGAGCAAAAAACGTAAATATTTTAGATATTGCAAACCGCGAACAAGCAAATAGCGATGCAATAGTTGCCAGAATAAACTGTGCAGATGTTGTAATGTTTACCGGCGGAGATCAGCTGAGATTAACTTCTATTTTAGGCGGAACTCGTGTTCACGAAGCATTGTTACAAAAATATGAGAACGAAGATTTTCTTTACGCTGGAACTTCTGCAGGAGCTGCAGCGGCGTCAGAAACTATGATTTACCAAGGAACAAGTCATGAATCGCTTTTAAAAGGAGAAATAAAAACAACACAAGGTTTAGGTTTTATAGATGATGTAATTATTGACACCCATTTTGTGCAACGCGGCAGAATCGGAAGATTATTTCAATCTGTGGTAAATAATCCGAGAACTTTAGGAATTGGTCTTGGTGAAGACACCGGTTTATTTATTTATAATGAAACGATGACAACAATTGGTTCCGGCTTGGTAATTATTGTAGATGGTCGTTTTATAAAAGATACGAATCTTACAAATATTGAACTTGGACAACCGATTTCTATCGATAATCTCGTAGTTCACGTGATGTCTTTAAATGATTCTTTTGATTTAAAAACCAAAGATTTAACTATCAATAATTCACAATATTCTCCTATACCGATGGTGAAATAGCACGATTTCTTTTTAAATTATCTAACTTAGAGCCGTGAAAAAATTAGGTATCATTGGCTGCGGTTGGTTAGGAAAAAAAATCGCTAAAAAAGTTTCAGGTTCGTTTGAAATATTTACTACCACAACTTCCAAAGAGAAATTAAATGAACTTAAAACGCTCAATTTTAATCCGCATTTAATTTTATTTTCTGACCAACAAATTTCTAATTATCAACAAATTTTTGATAATCAGGATATTATAATTATTACCGTTCCATTTTCGCAAAGAACTCCAATTTCTACTTTAAAAATAAGATTTCAGAATATTATTAATTTTATTGGTGATTTTAAAGGACAACTTTTTTTGTGCAGTTCCACAGGAATTTATCCACAAATTGAAGAAATAATTACCGAAAATTCAGTTTCTGAAAATTTATTAAATCAAAGTATTTTTAGCATTGAGAAATTAATGCAAGAAAATTATCCTCAACTTAATATTTTAAGGTTTGGCGGTTTAATGGGAGACGATAGAATTTTTTCTAAGTATTATCAAAATAAAGAAATTGCAGAACCTCATCAAGTAGTAAATCACACACATTTCGAAGATATTTGTAAAGTGTTTTTAGATTTAATTAAATTAAATATTAACTGCGAAACTTTTAATTTTGTTTCACCAAATCATCCGTCAAAAATTGAAGTTTATAATTGTCAAACAAAAAATAATTGTGAAAAAATAGATGACCAAAAATTTGGAAAAAGAATTTCTTCAGTTAAAATTATTGAAAGATTAAATTATAAATTTATTCATCCAAATCCGAAATATTTTAAATAAAACTCATGAATAAAATAATAATCCACGGTGGTTTTTTCTCTGAAAGTGACCAAAGCAAAGAAGTGAAAATTGCTAAACAAAATTCTTTAAAAGAAACCGCAAAACTCGCTTTTGATTATTTAGAAAATCACACCGCCTTAGAAACTGTTTCTTACGCTGTTTCTCTACTAGAAAATGATGAACTATATAATGCAGGAACAGGTTCACAAATACAAAGCGACGGTGTAATTAGAATGAGTGCATCTTTAATGGACGGAGATTCACAGAAATTTTCTGGTGTCATAAATATAGAAAATATAAAAAATCCCATTTTTGTTGCACAAAATTTAATGTCTGTAGAGGATCGTGTTTTAGGTGGAGTTGGAGCAAAAAAATATGCTACAGAAAGTGGGTTTAAAGATTATTCCACAGAAACTCCGCAACGCAGAAAAGAATATTTATCCAAAGTAGAAAGTTTAAGAAAAGGAACTGTTGGTTGTGTTGCTTTAGACCAAAACGGAAAATTAGCAGCAGCAACTTCTACAGGCGGAAAAGGATTTGAAATTCCAGGGAGAATTTCAGATTCTGCAACAGTTGCGGGAAATTTTGCCAATGAATTTTGTGCTGTAAGTTGCACCGGAGTTGGCGAAGATATTGTAAGTAACGCTACTGCAACAAAGATTGTAACGCGGGTTTCGGACGGTTTTAAAATTGAAGAAGCTTTTAGAAAAACTTTCACAGAATTAGCGAAAATTGATGGTTTTGCAGGTGCAATTGCAATTGATTCTAAAGGAAATATTTTCCATCAAGATTCTTTTCCAACGATGGTTTTTGCCAGTTTTGATGGAGAGAATTTTGAAGTTTTTGATTAAATTTTTTTTAGCATAGAACTTGTATAATGATTCGCTAAAAAAATAAAATGAAAAATCTATTGAAACTAAGTCTATTAATTGTTGTACTCTCTGCAATTAGTTGTGCACAAAAAAAAGAAAATCGGGAAGAGTTTAAAAATGAACATAAAGTTGAAGAAAAACGCGTAGATGGAACTGCTCCAGTTGTTGTTGCAGGTGAAGGCAACAGATTGTCCATAGAAAAATTAGAAGGAAATTACAAAGGTCTTTTACCTTGTGCAGATTGTCCCGGTATTGAAACTGAATTGAAACTAAAAAAAGATGGCACTTACAAGTTGGAATCTGAATATAAAGAAAGATCAACAAAAATTGAGGAAGAAGGAACATTCAGCGTTTCTCCAGATGGACATGTCATTTTAAAAAGTAATAAAACTGGAGAACAGGAAACTGTTTATTTTGTACAAAATGGTACAATTTATATGGTTTCATCTGCTTCTGACGTTGAAGTTCGCCCAAATTACAAATTAGAAAAACAGTAAAATTCTGATAGAGTTTAAAAAAAACTGCTTAATATTTTAAGAAGTTTTTTTTATACTTTATAAACTTTTAAATTGTTCTAACATTCGTTTGTCATTTTCAAAAAACATTCTAATGTCGCCCATTTGGTGAAGTAACATTACAATTCTTTCTATTCCCATTCCGAAAGCAAAACCACTAAATTCATCTGGATTTATATTTACATTTTGCAAAACCGCAGGATCCACCATTCCACAACCCATAATTTCTAACCAACCCGTTCCTTTCGTAATTCTGTAATCTGTTTCTGAGTTTAAACCCCAATAAACATCAACTTCTGCACTTGGTTCTGTAAAAGGAAAATAAGAGGGACGAAGTCTGATTTTAGATTTCCCAAAAAGTTCTGTGGTAAAAAACTGAAGCGTTTGTTTTAAATCTGCATAACTTACATTTTTATCAATATATAGTCCTTCAATTTGATGGAAAATACAGTGAGAGCGGGAAGAAATCGCTTCATTTCTAAAAACTCTTCCCGGCGCTAAAATCCGAATCGGCGGTTCATTTTCTTCCATATATCTAATTTGCACGGAAGAAGTGTGTGTTCTAAGTAAAACATCTGGATCTTTTTCTATAAAAAAAGTATCTTGCATATCGCGCGCTGGATGATATTCTGGTAAATTTAGTGCCGTAAAATTATGCCAATCGTCCTCAATTTCTGGTCCATCTGCAACGGCAAAACCAATGGATTTAAAAATATCAATAATTCTATTTTTAACCAAACTTATTGGATGGCGAGTTCCTAATTCTAAGGGAAAACCAGGTTTTGTAAAATCTTCTTTTTCGAAAATTTGCTCTGTTTTTGTAGAATTTTTTAAATTATCTAATTTTTGCTGAAAACTTTGTTTAAGCGCATTTACTTTTTGCCCAGCTTCTTTTTTGTGCTCATTCGGAACTTTTTTAAATTCTTCAAATAAATCATTTAAGATGCCTTTCTTTCCATTAAATTTTAGTCGAAATTTTTCTATTTCATCTTTATTGGAAGAGCTAAACTGATTAACTTCTTCTAACAACGCCGCAATATTCTCTAACATATTTACTTTTAATAAGGCTACAAAAATACAATATTTCTACTAAAAATTAAACCAAAAAAAAGCCCATTTCTTCTATAGAAACAGACTTTTAATTTTTAGGAAAATTTATTTCTTTTCTTTTGCGTTTACCAAAATTTGGAGCGTAATTTCATCTTTTATAATTCCATTTGCAGCCGGAACTTGAAAAACCACACCAAAATCTTCTCTTTTAATATCTTTTGGCTGTGTTGCAATCAAAACATTTTTTCCCTCAATTTTTACATTTGCATTAAATTCTACAGGTTTTGTAATTCCTTTAATGGTTAAATTTCCATTTAAAACAGTATTATAATCACTTCCAGAAGGTGCTTCAGAAATTTTTGTAATTTCATAAGTAGCAGTTGGAAATTTTTCTACATCAAAAAAATCCGCACTTTTTAAGTGTCCGTTTAATTTGGCTAAATTTTCTGCATCATCTTTTAAATCTACACTTGTTAAACTTCCCATATTTGCAACAAACTTTCCACTCTCAAGCTTTCCATCTTTTACGGTAACTTGTCCACTTTGCAAAGCAATAGTTCCAATGTGACTTGTATTATCGGATTTAAAAACTTTATAACCTTTCCATTCAATTTTGCTATTTGCAAGATCTGCGATGTATAAATTTCCATCTGTTGTTGTAGTAACTGCAGAGGTTTCACTTTCTACTTTCTTGTCTTTTTTACAAGAACTAAGAAAAAATAAACCAAATGCACCAATAAATAAAGGAAAATGCCTAAATTTCATAAATAAATTTTATTGTGTTTGTAACGAGCGAATTTACCACTATTTTATATCATTTCCAAAATTGTTAATTTTGTATTATGCTTTTAGAAATTAAAAAACTTTATTTTTCACATCAACCAAATAAAAAACTATTTCAAAATTTTAATTTGAAATTAGAAGAAGGTAAAATAGTTGCTTTAGTAGGCGAAAGTGGTTGTGGAAAATCTACTCTTTTAAATTTAATTTATGGTCTTTTACAATGGGAAGAAGGTGAAATTATTTTAGATAATGAAAACCTTTATGGTCCAAAAACAAATATTGTTCCCGGTGAATCTACTATAAAAATGGTGGCGCAAACATATGATTTGATGCCATTTGCAACGGTGGCGGAAAATGTAGGGAAATTTCTTTCAAACATTAATTTAGCTCAAAAAAAAGAAAAAATAACTCAACTTTTAGAAGTGGTTGGTTTGGAAGATTACGCTAATATTTTACCAAAATATTTAAGCGGCGGACAACAACAACGCGTTGCAATTGCAAGAGCTTTATCACAAATGCCAAAATTATTGCTTTTAGATGAACCTTTTAGTAATTTGGATTATTCTCGGAAGATAGAATTGCGTGAAAGACTTTTTAAATACGTGAGAGAAAACGCACTTTCTTTGATAATTTCCACGCACGATATTCAAGATATAATGCCGTGGACGGATCGATTGATAATTTTGATGGACGGTAGATTAATACAAAATGATACGCCGAAAGAAACTTATGAAAATCCTTATAATGATTATGTTGCAAAATTATTCGGAGAAGTAAATATTTTTAAAAACGAAGAAAAAGAGAAATTAAATTTGGTTAAAAATTATTATTTCCCACAGCAAATTAAAATTGCAGAAAACGGCATTCAAGCAAAAGTTTTGGAAAGTCGTTTTGCGGGAAGTTATTATTGGAATAATATTAATTTGGAAGAAAAAAATTTAGTAGTTTACACCGAAAATGAAATTTCTGGAATTGTTAATTTGAAGTTTGATTGAAAATTTTTTGTCATTCAGAGCGAAACAAAGTGAAGTGAAGAAGCTATTTTTTGTTGAGATTCTTCCTTCGTCAGAATGACAAAAGTGTTAAAGGTTTTTTACCGTTAAGAATTGTTAAGGGATTAAGTTTATTAAATTCCACTTTAAAAACTAAGCCTTCTTCACAAATTCTGATTTTAAAGACATAGAACCAAATCCATCAATTTTGCAATCGATGTTATGATCAGAATCTGGTCTTAATCTAATATTTTTTACTTTAATTCCTGCTTTTATTGATTTTGGAAATCCTTTTACGGGTAAATCTTTTACTACAACTACGGAATCTCCATTATTTAAAACCGTTTCATTTGCATCTAAAACTTGATTTTCTGAAGAATCTTCTGCAGGATTCCACTCATGAAAACATTGCGAACAAACTTGTAAATTATCTTGCTCATAAGTAAATTCTGATTGACATTTCGGACAAATAATTGGCTCGCTCATTTTTTAGTTTTAGTTTTTATTTTTCAAAATTACAGAAATTTTAATTGTTAAAATACTTTACTAAATACATACTTTTATTATAAAAGTATAAATCTAAGACTTCAAACTTCACAAAACAATAAAAATTAAAGCCGTATTTTTGCAAAAAATTTAGAATTTAAAATCTCCCAATGGAACTTATACATAGAAATTTACTTATCGGAATTCACGACGCTTTACAGGAAACTATTTTTGAAGAAAGAAAATATGCAGATAAAGTAATAGAAAGACTTTTAAAAGCGCACAGAAAATGGGGAAGTGAAGACCGAAGAGTGGTTTCTGAGATTTTTTATAATATTATCCGCTGGAGAAAACGCTTAGAATATTATATGGGAGAAGGTGTGAAACCCAATAATATCTACAAATTGATCATCACCTATTGTCTTTGGAGCAAAACACATTACAAAAAATTTGAAGAATTTGACGGTATAAAAGTCGCAGATGTTCTTACAAAATTAAAGAAAAATACAGTTCCTACAAAAGCAATTGAGCATTCAATCCCTGATTGGTTGGTTGAAACTTTTGAAAGAGAATTAGGCGCTAATTGGGAAAAAGAAATGACAGCTTTGAATGAATTGGCTCCCACAGTTTTGCGCGCAAATACTTTGAAAACTTCCGCAAAAGAACTCATTTCAGATTTAAAAGATGAAAATGTAATTGCGTTTCCGATTAAGAATTATCCAGATGCAGTTCAATTGGAGGAGAAAAAAAATGTATTTATTACGACGGCTTTTAAAGACGGATTATTTGAAGTTCAAGATGCATCATCGCAAAAAATTGGTGAGTTTTTAGAAGTAAAAGAAGGACAAAGAGTTGTAGATGTTTGTGCAGGTGCAGGTGGCAAAACTTTACATTTGGCTTCGTTAATGAATAATAAAGGACAAATAATTGCGCTTGATATTTACGCATGGAAATTAGCGGAATTAAAGAGAAGAGCAAGAAGAGCAGGGGCACAAAATATTGAAACCCGATTAATCGAAGATACGAAAGTTATTAAAAGATTGCACGAAACTGCGGATAGATTGTTGATTGACGCACCTTGTTCTGGATTGGGCGTTTTAAAAAGAAACCCAGATTCTAAGTGGAAAATCGATCAAGCATTTTTAGACAGAATTAAAAAAGAACAACAACAAATTTTGCAAGATTATTCTAAAATCATCAAAAAAGGCGGCAAAATGCTTTACGCAACTTGCTCTATTTTACCTTCAGAAAATAGAGAACAAGTTGATTTATTTTTAAAAAACAATCCCAATTATACTTTAATTAAAGAAGATAAAATAATGCCTTCTCAAGGTTATGATGGATTTTATATGGCTTTGATTACAAGAAATTGATATTTTAAAATTCCGCAAAATTTTGTAAACTTACAGAATGGAAGAATTTTTACACATAAAATCCGTCATCGGGATTATTTTGGGTTTGAGTTTAACGCACCTCATCAAAGGTTCTGTTATTTTCATTCAACATCCGGGACGTAAAAAACCGTACTTCGTTCATTTTTTATGGGTTTTTTATGTTTTTTTATTAATTATTCATTTTTGGTGGTGGGAATTTAATTTGAAACTGATTCACGATTGGTATTTCTTGGATTATTTTTTTATAATTTGCTACATTCTACTCTTTTATTTGCTTTGCGCAATTCTTTATCCAGATGATCTAAAAGATTACAAAGGTTATGAAGATTATTTTTATTCACGTAAAAACTGGTTTTTTGGAATTTTAGCACTTTGTTTTGCAGCAGATATTATTGATACTTCCATTAAAGGAAACGCCTACTTTCTTGGACTTCAGATGGCATATTATATTAGAATTGTTTCACATATCATCTTATGTCTCGCTGCAATTAGGTTTAACAATAAAAAATTTCATACAGCTTTAGTTGTATTTTTTATTCTCTATGAAATCTTTTTTATTTTGCAGTTTTTCAATTTGGAATAAGAAAATTAATCTTGAGTAATATTTAAATCTTTTTGAAACCAAAGCAAATTCTCTAGAAAAAAAATAAAAAAAAGCCATTTCAATTTTTTGAAATGACTCTTAATTATTTTAAATTTTAAAATATTAGTTCTTAATAAATTTAGAATTCACTACTCCATTTTCGGTGTGGATTTTTATTAAATACATTCCTTTATTAAAAGTAGAAACTGACACTTTTTTATCTTTTCCGTTAGAAGTTTTTAATAGTTTTCCACTCATATCATAAATTTCTATTTTAGAAATTTTCTGTTGCGTTTCAATATTTAAAAAATCTGAAGTTGGATTTGGATAAAGTAGAGTTGTAAAAATTTTGCTTTCGCCCGTTGCTAAAGTTGCAGTTTGTGTAACTGCAATTGTTTTTGAAGCAACACCTCCATCGCCAGAAACTAAGACATTTGCGGTTCTACTTGCTCCTGTATTATTAGTTTGTGCGGTTAACGAAATTTTCGCATCTCCATTTCCAGAAATTGTGCTTTGCGAAGACTTACTTTTTAAACTTAGGAATGACAGATTAAGCCAAGATTGATCACTTGAAGCATTCCAATCTACGTTATTTAGCAAATCGAAACTAAATGTATTATTATTCCCCGAATTGTTTTCCATTGAAATATTATTCAAGGCTAAATAATCTTTAGAGGGCGTTAAATAGTAAGAAAGTAAATTACCAAAAGTGGCAACATACAAACTAGAAGCGCCATTATAATTTAAATTATAATTTAAAAATTTATTTTGATTTGTAAAACCTGTAACATTTAGCAAGTCATTACTTATTACGTCAATAAAATTAGTACCATAAGGCACGCCGTCAACTGCTTTTAAATATTTCAAGTTTCCAGAAGTGTCTAATTTTGATAAGACTTTATTCCCATAAACTGTATCAAAAGAATATTCTGTACCATCGATTGAAACTTTATCTTTTACAAAATAATACATATAAATATTTTTATTTTCGTCTATATTGATATTGGTGTAATTAGCGAAAGACGCAAAAATTGATTGAAATGCTTTTTGCCACAAAACAGTTCCCGTGGTTGTCACTTTAGCAAAATAAGTAGAGTATGTAGCTCTTGGATAAACTCTTGGAATATTCACCAAATCCAGACCTGTATAATCTGTATTATTTGCTGCAAGATAATTTCCCATTACAACAAAATCTTGCCCATCATAAACAACATCATTTGGCCATGCATAATTGTAATTTGGAGCATTTGCGTAAAAATTCTTACCCCAAATTACATCTCCAGAACTGTTAAATTTTAACATAAGAAAATCTGTATTTGTACTATTAGTTGGAATAGTTATACCATCGAAAACATAATCTGACGCAGTATTGTTAGAGGGTTCAGTGAAAACATACAGGTTATTTTCCGAATCAAAAACTGCATCTAGTGAAAAAGCAAATAAATCTTGATAAGATTTACCATAAATAAAATTTCCTGCACTGCTAAATTTGACTATGGAAACGCCACTTAAAGTATGCCCATCGACAGTAAAGCCAGCGTCCGATAATATATAGACGTCGCCATTTATATCTGTTATTATTGAAGAACTAGTACCTCCTGAAACCTTTAAATCTTTTCTCCAAAGATAGTTTCCATCTTTATCTAATTTAATTATTAATTTATCATAACTTCCAGACGTTTCTGGAAAATTAATGGTTTTGCCCGTTCCATCCGTAAAACTTGAAGTACCACCGAACGTGTTTACCATAAAAACGAAATTATCATCTTTATCTACATTTGCATAATCTCCTGAAACATTTAATTCACCTTTGCCAGAATCAAGACCAAAACTCGCAAACCATTTTGGCAGACCATCTTCACCTAATCTTGTAATATTTCTAGTGTAAGTTCCTCCTGAATTGTTTATCTGTTTTCCAAAAAAATTGGCATTACCTTCAACTAAAACACTTACAAATAAGTCATTTTTAGCAGAATTGAGATGTTTACTAAACTGTCTTGAAAAAGTTCCACCGGCAGAAGTAGCTTTTTGCTTAGACCAAACTAAATTTCCGGAAGTAGAATTAAAAACATTCGTGGTAAAAAGACGATTAATGAACAAGTTTGTTGTAAAATAATTTACTGAGGAAGAACTAATGTATCCGGCAAAAGTGGGCTGATTAAGTCCTAAAAAATTTCCAGTATTATCAAAATTTAGCAAAACAGCATAATTAGTAGTACTATTTACATAACTGATTGTAGAGGTCGTGTTGTTTGCATTGGTGAAGGAACTTACATTATTTCTTCCATCGAAGTATTTATTATTCAGTATCAAGTTAAAACCAGATACACTACTATAAGGTTTGATAATTGCAGAAATAGCAGTTGTCTCAATTCCATAGGTTGTATCCGAACTTACTGGAGAAGAAGTTCTAAAAAAATCCACAGTTGCCAGATTATCATCAATTTTAGCAACAAAATTGTATAACTTATTATTTTCAAATGATGAATTTGGATTATAGCTGTAAACGGAAGTTCCATTTTCAGAAGTTAAACTTGTAGAAGATTTACTAAATCCTGTAATTATCAATTTCCCTTCTGTATTAAAAGCAATATCATTAATATCAGAATTAACTGAAGTTGTTGCGGAAGCCGAAAAACTAGCATTTTTATCACCTTTCAAAACAAATCCCATATTTGCACCGGTAATCGTTTCAGAATCAACATTTATATTTGCGGTTTTCGAAGCTCCCGCTACAAAAATATTTGAACCTTTTAAAGCAACTGATTTTAATAATACATCTGAAATAGTTTTATTATTCATCGTAATTCCTGAAGCATCATTTAATCTCAATAATGAAGTTTGATTATAAACTAAAAATGTATCGACTCCATCCGACACACATTTTATTTTTGAATTCATAGCAGTTTTGGCTTCACCAAGAAAATTTACCCAAACTGGATTTCCACTATTATCAATTTTTATTAAAAAAGCATTATCAACACTTGTAGAATTAATGGTATTACTTCCAACTATAACTTTTCCGATGAAATTTGCAAATACATACAAATTGTCCATTGAATCTACATATACATATCGGGGAAATATTGAACCTCCACTTCCAGCATTTAATGTTTTAAACCAAACATTATTTCCCGTTGTGATACTAGATTTTAATATAAATAAATCATCGACACCTACTGAAGTTGCGGTCAAACCATCAAAACCAACTTCAGACGCATTTATAGTTCCAACGTGATAGACGGAATTATCAGAAGATTCTACTAAAGAAAGGATACTGCCTTTGGTAGTATTAACTTGGAATAATCTAGTATTTGTCGGTGCAGTTTGGCTAAAAATAGTTTTCGAAAAAAGTAGCGCAAAAAGTACGCAGAAAGAAAATAATGATTTTTTCATATATAAATTTTTAAGAAATTAATTAATTTCAAAGTTAGATAAAATTTTAATCCACTTTTATAAATTTTAAAATTAAATTTTCATATCTCCATTGTAATCGTAAATTTGCAACTTCAAAATAAACATTAATTTACAATAAATAGATATGTGCGGAATTGTATGCCTTCTTGATGCAAAACAAAAAACGGAAACTTTAAGACCTCAAATTCTGGAAATGTCAAAGAAAATCAGACATCGTGGTCCAGATTGGAGCGGGATTTTCCAAAATGAAAAAGCCATTTTATCTCACGAAAGATTGGCAATTGTAGATCCTACTTCTGGGAAACAACCTTTATATACAAAAGACGGAAACGTAGTTTTAGCAGTTAATGGTGAAATCTATAATCACAAAGAATTACGAAAAGAATTTCCAGATTTTGAATTTCAAACTCAATCCGATTGTGAAGTTATTTTAGCTTTATATAGAAGAGATGGCAAAGATTTCTTAGATAAATTAAATGGCATTTTCGCTTTTGCTCTATATGATATTGAAAAAGATATTTTCTTAATCGGAAGAGATCACATGGGAATTTGTCCACTTTATCACGGTTGGGATAAAAATGGAAACTACTTTGTAGCTTCAGAATTAAAAGCATTAGAAGGCGTTTGTAAAACAATTGAAACCTTTTTACCCGGACATTTTCTTTACAGCGAAGATGGTTTTGATTTGCAACAGTGGTACAAAAGAGATTGGGAAAATTATGAAAATGTAAAAGATAATGTAACCGATATTTCTGCGATTAGAAAATCATTAGAAGAAGCAGTTCACAGACAATTAATGAGCGACGTTCCGTACGGCGTTTTACTTTCTGGCGGTTTAGATTCTTCAATAATTGCCGCAGTTACAGCGAAATATGCAAGAAATAGAATTGAAAGTGGCGATACGCAAGAAGCGTGGTATCCGAGATTACACAGTTTTGCAGTTGGCTTGGAAGGTTCTCCAGATTTAATTGCCGCACAAAAAGCTGCAGATCACATTGGGTCTGTTCATCATCAAGTTCACTTTACAGTTCAGGAAGGTTTAGATGCGGTAAAAGATGTGATTTATTATTTAGAAACTTATGATGTTACGACAATTCGTGCTTCAACGCCGATGTATTTATTGGCTCGTGTCATTAAATCAATGGGAATTAAAATGGTACTTTCTGGAGAAGGAAGTGATGAACTTTTTGGCGGATATTTATATTTTCACAAAGCGCCAAATCCAGAAGCGTTTCACGAAGAAACTGTGAGAAAATTAGGAAAACTTTATTTATATGATTGTCTTCGCGCCAATAAATCTTTGATGAGTTGGGGAATTGAAGGTCGCGTTCCGTTCTTGGACAAAGAATTTATGGATGTTGCAATGAACGTAAATCCAAAAGATAAAATGATTAATAAAGCCGAAGGAAGAATGGAAAAATGGGTTTTGAGAAAAGCCTTTGAAGATTTACTTCCTGAATCCATCGCTTGGCGACAAAAAGAACAATTCTCCGATGGCGTGGGTTATTCTTGGATAGATTCTTTAAAAGAAGTTGCAGAAAATGAAGTTTCAGATGAAATGATGACGAATGCAAAATTCCGTTTTCCTTTAAACACACCACAAAATAAAGAAGAATACCGATACAGAACTATTTTTGAAGAACATTTTCCAAGTGAAACTGCAGCTGCAACCGTTCCTTCTGTTCCTTCTGTCGCTTGTTCAACACCGATCGCATTGGAATGGGACGAAGCTTTTAAAAATGCAAATGATCCAAGTGGACGCGCAGTAAATGTACACGATGAATCCTATTAATTTCAATTAAAATAAATTTATCACAAATAAATGAAAACGGGCTTTTGTCCGTTTTTTTTAAAAAAATTTCTAATTTTAAAATAAATAATTATAATTTTAAACAAAACATTTTACTAAATGTGATTACAGTCATAAATAAACACTTAAAATTTGCTTAAATTATTATAATGATAATAAATGTTTAATTATATTTATTTTTACATAACAAAAATCATATTACACAATTATAATTTTAATAAAAATTGATATATATTTGTATAGTTAATAAAATTGATATGAAAAAAACTATTTTACTCGCAGCAAGTTGTATTTTAATGATTACAGCTTGTAAGCAAAATCCAGATCAGCAAAACGAAAACAACAATGCTGCAATCGACATTAAAACAACTGGAAACCCAGAAGTTTTAAAATTAGTAAGTGCACCAAACGTTCCTGCTCCAGTTGGAGATAGAGCAGCAAAAAAATTAATCGTAAATCTTGAAACTACGGAAGAGATACACGAAATTGATGAAGGTGTAACTTACAAAGTTTGGACTTTTAACCACACTGTTCCAGGAAGTTTTATCCGTATAAGAGTGGGCGATGAAGTTGAATTACATTTAAAAAACGCAGCCGACAGTAATATGCCGCATAACATTGATTTACACGCCGTAAACGGTCCCGGCGGCGGAGCAGAAGCAACTTTTGTAGCTCCTGGTCAAGAAGCTGTTTTTAACTTTAAAGCTTTAAATCCTGGTCTTTATGTTTATCATTGTGCAGCTCCTCCAGTTCCAATGCATATCGCAAACGGAATGTATGGATTGATTTTAGTAGAACCAGAAGGCGGATTACCTAAAGTTGATAAAGAATTTTATATTATGCAAGGAGAATATTACATCAAAGGGAAATTTGAAGAAAAAGGATTCCACGAATTTGATTTAGATAAAGGTATTGCAGAAAATCCTGATTACGTAATTTTTAATGGTAAAAAAGGATCAATGTTGGGTAATAATATGTTACAAGCAAAAGTGGGTGAAACCATCAGATTATTTGTAGGAAATGGAGGTCCAAATTTAACTTCTTCTTTCCACGTTATTGGTGAAATTTTCGATAAAGTTTATGTAGAAGGTGGTTCAACTATTAATAAAAACGTTCAAACCACATTAATTCCTGCAGGTGGCGCTACAATAGTAGAATTTAAAGTGGAAGAACCAGGAGAATACAATATTGTAGATCACTCCATTTTCAGAGCTTTTAACAAAGGTGCAATTGCAAAAATTAAAGTAACCGGCGATAAAAACGAAAAAGTTTATAAAAAAGTGAAATAATATTCACTGTAAAATCAATTAAATGAAACTCCTTTTCTATTTCGGTTTATTTTTATTCCTCTTTTCTTGTAATCAAAATGAAACTTTGGTTTCTGATGCGCAGAAAGTTGAACTTAAACCTTTAATTTCTACCAAAAAAATGGTTTTAATTGAAGGCGGAAAATACCAACCGTTTTATGGAAAAGGAGATTCTTTAGTTTCTGTAAAAAGTTTTTATATAGACGATTCTCCAGTTACAAACGGCGAGTTTTTAGAATTTGTTAAAAAAAATCCACAGTGGAGAAAAAGCGAAATTAAAAGACTTTATGCAGATTCTCTTTATTTAAAAGATTGGATTTCTGATACAGAATTACCAAAAAATTCTAAGATTAACAGTCCTGTTACGCAAGTTTCTTGGTTTGCCGCAAAAGCTTATGCAAAAAGTGTAGGCAAAAGATTACCTACTTTAGATGAATGGGAATTTGTAGGAAGAGCCGATGAAACAGACAAAAATGCTTCAAAAAAATTGTCATATTCTTCCAATATTATTAATTTATATAACGAGAAAAACAGACAATTTAACGAAATAAAAAAATCCAAACCTAATATTTACGGGGTTTATAATATGTTCGATTTGGTTTGGGAATGGACGGAAGATTTTAATTCTATTCTTACAACAGGTGATTCCAGAGGTGGCGTTTATGATGACAAACAATTGAATTGTGCCGCTTCTGCAATTTCTGCAAATGACATTTACAATTACGCTGCTTTTATGAGATTTGCACTTAGAACAAGTGTAAAAGCCAATTTTACTATTAATAATTTGGGTTTCAGATGCGCAAAAGATTCTTTAGCAAAATGAAAAATTTAATATTTTCTCTTCTATTTTTAATATTTGCAATCAGTTGCATTAAAAAAGAAGTTGAACATTTGCCTTCAAATTCAATTTATAATTTGAGTTCTACTTGGCAAAATCAAGATAACAAAGACGTAAAATTTAAAGATTTTATTGGAAAAAATATGGTTGTAGTGATGATTTACACTTCTTGCAAAACAGCTTGTCCGCTTTTGGTTGCAGATATGAAAACCATTAAATCTAAAATTCCAGAAAATTTATTAAAAGAAACCAATTTAGTTTTAGTTTCAATTGATCCGGAAGTGGATACGCCAGAAAAATTAAATCAATTTGCAAAAACAAATAATATGTACGGAGCGCCTTGGATTTTCTTACGAGGAGATAAAGACGACACCAATGAATTTGCAAATGTACTTTCTATGAAGTTTAAAGAAATCACTCCCATGAATTTTTCTCATTCTAATATCATAAGTATTTTTAATAAAAAAGGAGAAATGATGTCGCAAGAAGAAGGTGCAGGAATAAACGCTGAAAAAGTAGTGGAAGATTTAAAATCTATAAAAAATTAAATTTGTTGTGTTTGTGTGAAAAGGCGTTTCCGAAAGGAAGCGCTTTTTTATTTTATCAATGATTACATTTCATTAATCAAATCTACTTTAGCGCAAAATTTCTATTTAAAGTTCTAATTTTGCATAATGATAAATTCTAATGAAGATCCTGCGGTAAAAAAATATTTGCCAATTATTGTGGCGACTGCTTTTTTTATGCAGATGTTAGATTCTACCATTTTAAATACTTCTTTACCTGCAATTGCAAAAGATTTTAATGAATCTCCACTTAATATGCAAAATGCAATTATAAGTTACGTTCTTACTTTGGCGCTTTGTATGCCCATAAGTGGATTTTTATCTGATAAATTTGGAACAAGAAAAATTTACACTTGGTCTTTGGTTTTATTTAGTTTGGGCTCTTTATTTTGTGCGCTTTCACAGGATTTAACACAATTGGTAATTTCTAGAGTTTTGCAAGGTTTAGGCGGCGCAATGATGGTTCCTGTAGGAAAATTGGCTTTAATAAGAGCTTATCCAAAATCTGAATTGGTAAAAGCGATGAACTACGCCACAATTCCTGCATTAATTGGTCCAGTTCTCGGACCTTTAGTTGGAGGTTATATGGTAGATTATCTCAGTTGGCATTGGATTTTTATTATAAATTTACCGATCGGAATTGTAGGAATTATTTTAGGTTTAAAATATATGCCGAATTACTTTTCTAAAGTCACCCATTTTGATTTCAAGGGATTTTTAATTTTTGCAACTGCAGCGCTTTTACTTTCTATCTCATTAGAAATGATGGGACAAACCAAAAGTGTAAGTTTCATTTTATTCATTCTATTTTTGGGATTTTCGCTTTTCTATTATTATTATCGCTATGCGAAGAAAAACGAAGATGTTATTTTCCCTTTAAATTTATTTCTTGTGAGAACTTTTCGTGTGGGAATTATCGGGAATTTAGCTTGTAGATTAGGAATTAGTTCAGTTCCACTTTTAATTCCATTTATGATACAAATTGCTTACGGACAATCTGCCGTAATTTCTGGTTGGATTGTTGCACCGATGGCTTTAACCGCAATGTTTGGGAAATCTGCGGTGATTTCTATTTTAAATTATTTCGGCTATAGAAAAACATTAATGGTAAATACTTTCATCATTGGGATTTTAATAATGTCTATGGGAATACCAAGTATTCACACTTCAATATATTGGTTTGTTCCACTTTTGGCAGCGATTGGTTTTTTTAATTCCATACATTTTACTGCGATGAATACCATTGCAATTGCAGATTTACGGAACAAACAAACAAGCAGTGGGAATTCTTTACTTTCAGTTAATCAACAAATAGCGATCGGTTTTGGAATTGCGGTCGGTTTAGCTGTTCTTAGATTTTATCAAAACATTGAACCAAATGCCATTCACGATTCTTTTAGAAATACATTTTTAACAATTGGAATTTTAACAATTATTTCTGGTTTTGTCTTCCGCAGACTTCACTTTCGCGATGGAGATAATATGAAATCGCAATAGCAAATTTTTAAAAAAAAATGGAGATTTGCGATTTCTAATGACAAAAAATTTTAATTGAATATTTTATATTAAAAACAAAATTTTAAATTAGCAAATATAAAAAACTAATTTAAATGAAAACAGGAAGATTAGAAGCCTTTAGTGACGGTGTTTTAGCAATTATAATAACGATAATGGTTTTAGAATTAAAAGTTCCCGAAGAAGGAACTTTCGAAGCATTAAAACCACTGATTCCAAAAATCATTTCTTATATTATTAGTTTTATGTACGTCGGAATTTATTGGAATAACCACCATCATTTATTCCAGATTATAGAAAAAATAAATGGAAAAGTACTTTGGGCAAATCTAATTTTATTGTTTTTTCTTTCTCTACTTCCCTTTTCTACAGCTTGGATGGGAGAAAATCATTTCGCACAAAATACTATTGCTGTTTATGGTTTTAATCTTTTGCTTTGTGCTTTAGCTTATAGTTTTGTATTAAATACAGCGTTGATGTTAGAAAGTAAAGATTCACTTTTAGCAAAAGCATTTAAAAATAAAACAAAAGGAACAATATCTTCTATTTTATATTTAATTGGAATCATTCTATCATTTTTTTATCCAAAAATTTCCCTATTTTTATACTTTATAGTCGCGATGATTTGGTTAATTCCAGACAAACGAGTAGAAAAGAATATTATTTAAAATATAATTATGTTAAAAATAGAACAAAAAAACAATCAAAATTTTGGAGCATTTGTCGCATTTTATGACGATGAAAAAGCTGGAACTATGCAGTATGAATGGAAGAATGCACTCATTTTTAATATTACACATACAGAAGTAGATTCAAAATTTGGCGGAAAAGGAATTGCTAAATCTTTAATTTTTGCAGCTCTTGATTACGCTCGGAAAGAAGGAAAAAAAATAAATGCAACATGTCCATTTGCAAAATCAGTTTTAGAAAAAGATGAAACTGTACAAGATATTTTTGTTAAAAATTAAAACACAACTTAAAAACTAAAATTATGAAAACCAAACTTTTTGCAATTGCTTTATTACTGGGATTTATAACTCTTAATTCTTGTAAAAAAGCAGAAATAAAAGCAACTGAAACAGATAATAATGAGAAAAAAGACACTTCGTCACTTGTAAATCCAATGGCGCATGTAATGGATTCTGCAAATATTCCTGTTAAAGATTCATTAGTGGAAGACAATAAAATCATATTAAATAAAGATGCAATTACTTTAAATTCTGTAAAAGAAGGAAGCACAGAAAAAGCCTATTTGGTTTTTAATGAAGATCAATCTAAAGCCGAATTATTTCTTCCCAATGAAAAATTAGGAACCATTTTAGAAAGGAAAGGAAGTGAAGGAAATTACACTTGGACAGACGGAAAATTGGAACTCATCCAATGGAAAGGTTATGTTTTGAGAACTTTAAAACAAGGTAATAATCTTTTTGCAGGCGATGTTAAAATGTAATTTTTAATAATACAATTTTATTACAAAAGCGTTTCAAAATTTTGAAACGCTTATTTTTTTTAGAAACTATAGAAAAACTATATTTGTGAAAATAAAAATTTAAAACTTTTAATAACCCAAAAATGAGCACTTCTACTCTACTTTTACTTTTCGTTTTCGTTTATTTTGTTGGACTTCTTGTCATTTCCTATTTCACAAGTAGAAATGCCGATAATCAATCTTTTTTTATTGGAAACCGAAAAAGCAAATGGTGGTTAGTTGCGTTTGGAATGATTGGAACTTCGCTTTCTGGCGTTACTTTTATTTCTGTTCCGGGAACAGTTGGTAAAATGACGGAAGGCGCATATAAATTTGGTGGATTTGAATATTATATGCTCGTAATCGGGTTTTTTATTGGCTATTTTATTGTCGCATTCGTTCTTTTGCCACTTTATTATAAAATGAATCTGACGTCCATTTACACTTATCTCGGAAATAGATTTAATGTAGAAGCACACAAAATTGGTTCTATATTTTTTATTATTTCCCGTTCAATTGGTGCAACTGCAAGATTATTTTTAGTAGTAAATGTTTTGCAAATATTTTTACTTTCAAATTTAGGCGTCCCATTTTGGGTAACTTCTGCTATTATTTTAATAATGGTTTTACTTTACACTTTCGAAGGTGGTGTAAAAACCATTGTAATTACAGACACTTTGCAAACTTCTTTTATGATTTTAAGTTTAGTTGGTTGCATCGTTTATATTCTTTCGCATCTCAATCTTTCTGCGGGACAAGCTTACGATGTTTTGGCTTCCAAAGATTACACGCACATTTTAAACACTGATTTTCATTCTAAAACTTATTTTCTAAAAACCATTTTGGGCGGAATGTTCATCACAATTGCAATGACTGGACTTGATCAAGAAATGATGCAGAAAAACATTTCTGTAGATAATCTTCATAATTCTAAAAAAAACATGCTCACTTTTGCAGTAACTTTACTTTTGGTGAATTTTGCTTTCTTATTTTTAGGCGGATTGCTTTATCTTTTTGCCCAAAGTAACGGCGCAGAATACGGACAAATTGTAGATATCGTAAGTGGAAAAACAAGTAACGTTTTTGGCTTCAAAGATGCAGCCGGAAATATTACAAATATGATGGGCGACGATTTGTTCCCATATCTTTCTTTAAATAATTATTTCCCAATTTTCATCGCTGTTATTTTTATTATCGGATTAATTTCTGCATTATTTCCTTCTGCAGATGGCGCATTAACTGCAGTTACCAGTTCTTATTGTGTTGATTTATTAAATTTAAATGAAGACGAAAAGCGTTCAGAAAAGCAAAAGAAAAAATTGAGAATGAGAATTCACTTAATTTTCACAGTTATATTTTTTGTTTTAATTATGATTTTTAAAGCCATAGATGACAAATCCATTGTTTACTTAATTATGGAAGTCGCAGGTTACACTTATGGTCCACTTCTGGGTTTATTTGCTTTCGGAATTCTCACCAAATATCAAATACACAAAAAATATGGAATCTTGGTGGTTACACTTTTAGCGCCGGTTTTAACTTATTTAATCAATCATTTTGTTAGCGAATTTAGCACTTACAAAATCGGTGTAGAATTGATTATTATTAATGGATTGCTCACTTTTATTGGATTGTGGTTGATTCGTTTTAAAGGTTTGAAGTTGGTGAAATAGTATCTTTAAACAAGTCGGGTGGAAATAACTTAAAATTTTAAAAAATGCAAATAATAAAAGTATTTATAGATTGGGACGAAAATTTTGGAGCAGTTTCAGAATTAATTGACAGTTGTGTCGCAACCGGAAAAACTTTTGAGCAAGTAAAAGAAAATTATGCTTCTGCATTAGAATTTCATTTAGAGGGTTTAGAAAAACAAGAAATCCCAAAAGAATTATTGGGAAAATAGGAACTGGAATTTGAATTAACTGCTCAAGCATTATTACATCGTTTTGACAAAGTTCTTACACGCGCAACTTTGTCAAGAATTACAGGAATTAATGAAAGACAATTTGGGCATTATGTTTCCGGCTATAGAAATCCGAAATCTGAACAGAGAAAAAAAATTGTTGATGCTTTTCACCAATTAGGAGAAGAGTTTTTGTCTGTTTCTTAAAATCATTAAAATTTCAAGTTATAAAATCTCGCTATTTTTTTAAAAAAAAAAAACTATTTAATACCCAAGCAAAAACTCCAAGTTTTCCCATTTTCCAAAACCAGTAAAAATTCTTAAATTTGCGAAACTTGAAAAACTAAGAATGAGCAAATCTATTGAAGAATTAAAGAAAATCTCAACGCAAATCCGAAGAGATATTTTGAGAATGGTAAATGCAGTAAATTCAGGACATCCAGGCGGAAGTTTGGGAACCACAGAATTTTTTACCGCGCTTTACGGCAAAGTTTTAAATTATAAATTACCTTTTACAATGGCGGGAAAAAACGAAGATTTATTTTTTCTTTCAAACGGTCATATTTCACCCGTATTCTACTCCACTTTAGCAAGATTTGGTTTTTTTGAAGTTTCAGAATTAGCCACTTTTAGAAGATTAAATTCTCGTTTGCAAGGTCATCCAACAACGCACGAAGGTTTACCTGGAATTCGCGTTGCTTCTGGTTCACTCGGACAAGGACTTTCTGTGGCAATTGGCGCAGGTCTTGGTAAAAAAATGGACGGCGATAAAAGTTTGATTTATACAATGCAAGGCGATGGCGAATTGCAAGAAGGGCAAAATTGGGAAGCCTTTATGTTTGCAGCTGCAAAAAAGGTGGATAATTTAATTTCAACAATTGATTATAACGGTCGTCAAATTGACGGAGACACAAAAGATGTTTTAAGTTTAGGTGATTTGCACGCCAAATTAGAAGCTTTTGGTTGGTTAGTTTTAGAAGAAAAAAATGGCAACGATTTAGAAGCTGTAATTGGAATTCTTGAAAAAGCAAAAAGTGAAACAGGAAACGGAAAACCTGTCGCAATTTTACTTCATACAGAAATGGGTTTTGGCGTAGATTATATGATGGGTTCTCACGCATGGCACGGAAAAGCACCGAATGCAGAGCAATTGGAAAATGCGATGCAACAATTGGCTTTAGATGAAGTTGCAGATTATTAATTCTTAAAATTACAAAATGAAATATACTTTTACAGAAAAAAAAGATACAAGAAGCGGATTCGGCGCTGGTTTAACTGAACTCGCAGATAAGAATCCAAATGTGGTTGCACTTTGCGCCGACTTAATTGGTTCTTTAAAAATGGAAAAATTCATTGAAAAAGCACCAGAAAGATTTATACAAACTGGAATTGCAGAAGCAAATATGATGGGAATTGCAGCCGGTTTAACAATTAGCGGAAAAATTCCTTTTACTGGAACTTTTGCTAATTTTTCTACTTCCAGAGTTTATGATCAAATTCGTCAATCAATTGCTTATTCAAATAAAAATGTGAAAATTTGCGCTTCTCACGCTGGTTTAACTTTAGGAGAAGATGGCGCAACTCATCAAGTTTTGGAAGACATCGGAATGATGAAAATGCTTCCCGGAATGACCGTAATAAATACATGCGATTATAACCAAACGAAAGCAGCAACTTTGGCGATTGCTGATTTTGAAGGTCCAGTTTATTTAAGATTTGGAAGACCAGTTGTTCCAATTTTTATCCCAGAAGATATGCCGTTTGAAATCGGAAAAGGAATTCTTTTGCAAGAAGGAACTGATGTAACCATTGTTGCAACAGGACATTTGGTTTGGGAAAGTTTAGTTGCCGCAGAAGAATTAGAAAAAGAAGGAATTTCTTGTGAAGTGATAAACATTCATACAATTAAACCTTTAGACAATGACATAATTTTAAAATCTGTAAAGAAAACAGGAAAAATTGTGACTGCAGAAGAACATAATTATTTAGGCGGTTTAGGAGAATCTATTGCAGGAATGCTCGCAAAAAATCATCCAACTTTGCAGGAATTTGTAGCAGTAAACGATACTTTCGGAGAATCTGCAACACCAGAACAATTAATGCATAAATACGGAATTGATTCTGAAGCGGTTGTAAAAGCAGTGAAAAGAATTTTAGCAAAATAATTTAAACTTAAGTTTAGAAATAAAAAAAATCTGCATTTATAAAGTGTAGATTTTTTTTACGATTAACCTTTCTTTTCTTCAGTCTCAATCTTTTGCGGATTTTCAATTGCGCATTTTATATATTTTTACTTGTGTATTTTAAATATCTGTAAAATGAAACTTGCGTATTTTTTCATAATTAATTAAAAACCAGAATAATACAAGTTATTTGTTTTTTGTAATATTATGAAACTTGCGTATATTTGTGAGTTATGCGACACTTAAATAAGAACTCCGCTTCTTTAGACAAAAAAATAAATGTTTGAAAATTTACCATTTAAAGAAATCACTTTATTAATTCTTGGAACACTTTCCACATTTTTAATATGGAGAGTTCAATTTCATAAAGATAAAATCAAAAGTATAGAAAGTCAATTATCTGAAAAGAAATTTCATATTTATTCAGAATTGGTTCATATAATTTTTGATGTAATGCATGGAGAAAAAGTTGGTAAAAAAGTTTCTGACAGAGAATTACTTAGAAGGATTATGGACATAAAAAAGAATATGTTTCTTTACGCGTCAGACGATATGTTTAAGGCATTTACAGACTGGACTCTTGAATTACAACGACCAGGAAATAACGGTGTAGATCATTTTAAAAAATATTTTGAACTAATGAAAATTGTACGAAAAGATATGGGACAAAATAATTCAAAAATAAGTTTAGATGATTTTATGATTTACATTATGCAAAATGAAGAAGAGTATGAAAAATTCAAAACATTGTACAACTGGCAATAATAAGCGGCGCATAACACGGTATTTCTATTAGCGGGCCGGAAGTTTCTTTCATCAAGATTTTCGCTAATTGTTCAATTTGTTATATTTACAAAGACTTGTTATAAAAAGTCCCCGCCAACAGAAATACCCAACCGTTAAAATATGTCAGATTTTAAATCTTCATTATTAAAAAAAAATCCACATTCTAAAAGATGTGGATTTATTTTAAACAAAGAAATTACTTAAAACGTTTTCTCTAAAATCACCGCTTTCGGGAACAAAATATTATTTTCTAAATGAATATGACGGTGCAAATCATTTTCAAAATCTTCAAGCATTTTGTAAGTTACTTGGTAAGTTCCACACGCATCTTCTGGAAATTGGTAATCATTAGTTAAACTTGCAATTTTTCTAAAACGTTCTCCTTCAATATCGTGATCGTGCATCATCATAGCAACAGGATTTTCTACGGAACCAAAAGAAGATGTTTTTAATTCTTCATTATTTCTTTTTGCAGCCACCATTTTTTTGATAAAAGGAAATAAAATTAATTCCTCTTTTTTCATGTGAGCTCCTAATTCTTGTGCAGATTCTCTGAACAATTTAGTAATTTCAAATAATTCTGGATGTCTATCGCCGTGAACTTTACATAATTTGTCTAAAAACTGCATTAAAATTACAGATTTTTCTTCTACATAATGATGATGGGTTTTCTCTACATAATCCGCCAATAAATCTAATGGCCAAGAATTAAAATCTATTTCTCCACTTTCTTTAGAAGGAAGATTTTCTATTGCATTGTAAATTTCCTCAATTTGAACTTTTTTACGTTCGCAAGCTTCCTCCATACTTCGGTTTCCGTTGCAACAGAAATCTATTTTATATTTTTTAAAAATTGCAGCAACTCTAAAGTCTTCTGCGACCATTTCCCCAATTGTTTTTTCAGTTGTTAACATAACTTTTTTATTTTAATTTCAAAACGTCTTATTTTGAATGATTATAAACACAAATTTAGCCATTGAAAATCCGATAATTTATGATTGTAATCATACCTGAAATTATATTAAATCATTAAAATATTAATATGATTATTAATTAATATTTTATAAAAAAATATAAAAAAATATAGTATTTTAATTAATTTTCGTTCCATATTTTAACATGAGGAAACAAAACTTTAATATTTTCTTTTTTTTATGGCATATATATTGTTGCATTCGCAATACTTAAATTTAATAATTATTAACCCTCTATTGTGTTGAGATTAAAAATCTAACCTTTAGATTAAAAAACAAAAACGTTATGAAAAGAAACGCAAAGAATTTACTCAGAACATTTACAATGTCCAGTGCAATATTATTCGCATTATATAGCTGTAATAAAAAAACAGAAACTGTAGATAACAATGCAATGGTAACTGATACAACTGCACAAAGTACAGATTCTACAGCAACTTCAGCTTCTCCAGTTGCAGCGCTTACTGATGCTCAAATTGCGTCTATTGCAGTAACCGCAAATCAAATTGATATTGATTATGCAAAAATCGCACAGGGAAAAGCAACCAATCCCGATGTGAAAATGTTTGCTGAAACAATGGCAAAAGATCATCAATCTATAATTGATCAAGCAGTTGCATTAGCGACAAAACTTAATTTAACCCCAGACAATAATAATGATACTACTAAATCATTATTAGATGGCGCTGCAAAAGAAAAAGCAAAATTAGAAGCTACAGCAAAAGGAACTGATTTTGACAAAGCTTATGTAGATAACGAAGTTGCATATCACACTTCAGTTGTAGATGTTGTGGATAATACTTTAATTCCCAATGCTCAAAATGCAGAATTAAAAAAATTACTTCAATCTGCATCACCATTGTTTAAAGCACATTTAGATCACGCTAAAAAAGTTCAAGCAGAACTGAATAAATAAGAGTTTATTATTTCAAAAGACGATAAAAGAGTTGCTTTTTAAGTAACTCTTTTTTTTATTTTTAGTAAAAATTAATTCAATAAATTATTTGAAATATTTCCATTTTGGAATAATCATTAATAAACCAATTCCAATAAAGAGAAAAATATTAGAAACATCCGTATATAAAAATGTGGATAAATAAAATTGATGTAAGTAAAAATGCAATACCACAAAAACTGGAAAGAAATAAACCGCCAATTTTCTAAAAAAAGCAATTCCTACAAGTGAAAGCAGTGAAAAAAAATCAACTGTAAAAATAAGATAAAAATACCAAATTGGAATATTCAGTAAATTGTGTTGTAAAAATTCATCTCCATCCATCCCAATTCCCATCAAAGTGAAAAGTGCAAGTGAAGCTAATGCAAGATAAAAGGAAAGTGTTTTTTTTGGTTCTTTATCAAAATAATTATCCATAATGTAAAAATAAAAAAACTTTTGAAACAAGTTTCAAAAGTTTTTATGATTAAATGCAGAGTTTTGATTAAATGCTAATTGCTTTCATCAAACGGTTTTTATCACTGATGTATTCTTCCATAGAAATCATACTTTCAGTTCTCATAACATCTTCGATATCGTCTATTAAATAAATAATTTCTTTAGCATCTTCCGTGTTTTTTGCTTTTACTTTACAAAAAATATTATATTTCCCAGAAATAACGCTGGTTTCAATAACATTCGGAATTTCCCCTAACTTTCTTAAAACATTTTGTGTTTTATTTGATTTTGTTAAAAGGATACCGATAAAAGCAGTAAAGTGGTAATTTAGTTTAGTATAATCTATATTTAAAGATGAGCCTAAAATAATTCCAGCGTCTTCCATTTTTTTAACGCGTACGTGTATTGTTCCTGCAGAAACATCCATTTGTTTTGCGATTTCTGTAAATGGCATTCTTGTGTTTTCAACTAAAAAATCTAATATTTTTTTATCAATTTCATCCAGTTGGTAATTCATAATTTTTTATGTTTTAGGAATTTTATAAATTTTGCTCTATTTTGTTGCAAATTTAAGAAAAATTATTAATAATAAAAAATTATGGTTAAAATTAACAATATTTAACTTATTATAAAAGATTGCGTGTTAATTCTCATCTTAAGCTATCTATTTTAATAGAATCTTTTTTTATTTCTGGGTTTTTCACTTTCTTATTTTTATCTTTTTTTGTTCTTTTAAAGATTGTATTAAAGCTTTTGCTATAAACAACACCGGCTCCATAACTTTGATTCGCACCTGGATTTCCTGTATTTGAACCACTTAAAAGTCCAATATTACTAGGTTTTGAATAGAATCTTAACAATCTTGTTCCATCATTTTTTTTAGAAAAATCATATTCTACAGTTCCTTCACCGGAAAGATAATTTACATTGGTATCACTGCTTTTTGACAACGGAATTCCCAAACCAGTTTTTAAAGTTACACGCGGTGATAAAATAAAACTTAATCCTGCGTTCGCTCTGCTTCCACTGTTTGAAGCTTCGTCTCCTTGAATATAATTTAAATCTACCTGAAATTGATTACTAATAGAATTTAAGACCGAACCTAATTGTTTAAATAAAATATTATATCCAGAATTTTCTACTGTTTTTCCTACATTAATATTAAAACCACCCGCATTTTCTACATTGAAACTATTTAGAACTAAGATTGATCCAAATTGTAAAACTTTTTCATCTTCTTGGCTCATTTTAGCAGCCAAAGTTTCTTTTATTTGGCTAGAAACATCGGGTGCAGAAACGTCTAAATTTATTTTAGGATTATTTAAAGTTCCTGAAATTTTTGTGGTTAATAAAACATTGATTGGTTGCAAACTTCCCACATTTAAATATTCTCCAGCGTTTGTTACTGTGCGCAAATAATTTGCTTTTATGTCTAAAACGGGAGCAAGTGCATTTCCGTCCCATTCAATACTGCTATTTTTTTCAATTTGAAAAGTTCTATTTAAAATTGCTTTCGAAACAAAAGTTCCATTATCTACTAAATATTTTCCGTTCATAGAAATATTTCCATTTCTACTAAGATTGAATTTCAAATCATCCGCTTCTCCTCTCACACTTATATCTCCTACATCATCACCCACCAAAACATTTACAGTCGTTCCTTTATCTACATCTAAAGTGAAATCTACATTCATATTGGCGCCGTATTTTTTACGATCTTCCACTTTAACAGTTCCCATTTTATCTTCTTCTAGAAAGCGTAACATTTTAAATTCTTCAACATTTGAAGTAGAATTACTATTAAAAGTGAAAGTGCTATTTTTTAAAGTTGTCATATTCGGTGTCGAAATATTGAGCGCAGAAACTGGTCCATCCACAAATAAATCTCCTTTTCCGTAAACACGTCCCCAAAATAAATCGAAATCTTTTTGTTGCGTATCTAGAAGTAAAAGATTATCTGCTCTCATCACCAGATTGACGCCCATTGAAGCTAAAGTTTGAAACTGAATTGCCCCAGAAATATTTCCGCTAGAATTTCCTCTTCCATCATGAACTCCGATATCATTTAAAACCGCCAAACCTTTAGAAAGCGGAATTACAGTATCGTCAAACGAATAATCTACTCCTGTAAATAATAATTTTAAACCAAAGTTTTTCAATGCAATATCACCACTGTAATCTACATCTGCTAAAGAACCAGAAATTTTAAGATTTCCAGTTGCTTTACCTCTCACATTTCCGAAAATTGTTTTTACAAATTCTTGTGTAAATGCCAAATCAAATTGATCCATTTCTGCAACCAAATTTAAAGTAGGTGATTTTGTATTGTTATTAATAGTTCCTGTAAGATTTAAAGTATTGTTTCCAAAAGTATCAGATGACAACACTTTTGCTGAAACATTAAATATATTTGGACTATCGCTGTTTTTTACATCGATAACAATGTTTCCCATTTTCTGACCATTCAAAATGATATTTTCCACATTAAGATCTACTAATGGTTTTAGCGTACTTTTATCCATTTCAAAATCGAAAGTTCCATTTGCAACTCCTGTGATATCCATACTATTTTCGGACTTTGAAAAAGCCAGGATTTTAGAAATTTCAAAGTTTTTAACTTCACCCTTCGCAGAAAAATCTTTCGCGGATTTAAAAATTGCGTTTTTCACCAGTAACTCACTATTATCCGAAAAAACTCTAAAATTTTGAATTAAAAAGTCTTTAGTTTTCTTTCTGTAAGTTATTGAATTATCAAGTTCCGGACTTGCATCAATGGTCCATGCGACATTATTTAATTTAATTTCAGTGGGCTCAAATCTGAAAACATAATCGCCTTCTGAATTTGTGGTTTGGTTTAAATTAATGGCATAGTTGTTTAATTTTCCATCCGCTTCTTCTTCTGGACTTCCTAATTTAAAATTGGCAGACAGATGAAGAATTTTGTCATTTTCATTTCTACCTGTAAGAGAAATATCTTTTAAAATATTATCGTTATAAGCAATTCTGCTAATATTTGCAGACAATTGTTGATCTAAATTTGCAGTATTTATTTTTATAGAAAAACCGTCAATCATTGCAGAATCTTTTTTAATTAAATCTTTTTCCTGCAATTTGTAAGAAGGATTTGCCAAAGCCAAAGCTTTATCTGCATCAGAAATTTCTTCTTTTTTGGTCATTAAATATTTGAAACTTGAAGCATCTGCATTAAAAATTAAATTATTAGAATTTCCATTAAAAGAACCATTTATTTTTACGCCATCTGGAATTCGAAGATTGGGTTCAAAATAACTTACGAGTGCTTGTTTTACATTAAAATCAAAATTAAAATCTTGCCCTCGATAAAATTTATTAATAGTATTTCCTGCTAAAACTTTATTAATTCCATTTTGTATCATTCCAGCTAAATCTGCTAAATTAAATTTGCCAGAAATCTCACCATCTACCGCACCTGGCGCATTTACATTGACAATTCTTTTGCCGTTTTCAAAATATGTTTTTATGTCACCATTCGGGATATTAAATTTTTGAGTGGAAGTTGCAAAATTTACATTTTTTAAATTAGCGTCTAAAATTAAGTCGTTTAGATTGGTCATTGAAACTTTTGCGTCAATTATTCCACTTAAATTCTGAATTTCTTTTCCACCAGTAAAATAACTAATATTTAAATGTGAAATATCTGCTAAGACATTGGCTTTTAAATTACTTGTACTAAAATCAAAAAATCCATTCACTTTGGCTTTTGCTTGTTCATCATTAATATTTACAATTCCTTTGTAAGTTTTATGATCTAAAATTCCATCTAAATAAATATTATTAATTTCTTTTCCCGCAATTTCTACTTTAGAAATTTGAGATTTAGTTCTCAAAACCATTTGATTTACATCTAAACTTTGCCCCTTTAAATTAAATTTTCCTGAAAGCAAACCCACTTGTGGTTGTTTAGTAATTACAGCGGTATTCAAATTATTTACTTCCGCATAACCACGAAATTTTGGTAACTCTGTGCTAAAATCCTCCAAATAGAAATTAGAAATTCTTGCTTGACCAATTCCAGTAATTAAATCAGCTTTTGGTACAAAAATTTGTTTCGGTGTTACTTTTACAGCGCCATTATATTTTATTCTACCAAAATCATCTGCAAAATTTTTCATTTTCTCAGAGATAAAAGTTGGTAACATTGCTTTTAAATCCACATATGTAAGATCAGTTGAAAGATGATTGGTTTCAATCTGGAAATTTCCTTTTAAAAGCCGAGATGCTTTTAAAGTAGAAGTATTAATTGCAACTTGCTTATTCCCGATTTGAAAATTTTCTAAATAAAATTTATTCAATGGACCAGTCATTTGTCCAGAAACTGCGAAAGGTTTGTAATTATCCCAACTGGTAACGAAATAACTAATATCATAACCCGAAATTTGACTTCCTTTTTTCAGATTCATTTCCCATCTTACTTTATCTGCAAAATCTTCCCATCCAGTTTCTGGATCGAGATTAAATTTAATATCGCCCATCAATAAACTATGATCGGTATTAAATGTTAAATCTTTTAAAATTAAAGCCTTTTTGGAAATAGAGAAATCAGTGGAAAAAGTTTCAACTTTAGTTACCTTTCCCCATCTTTTTGTGTTAAATGAAAAATTATTTATTCTAGCTGTGATATTAGAACCGACAACTTTTAAAATGGGTATTTTTAAATTTACATTATTTGCAGAAAGCCATTTTCCTTCATCTCCATCGTGGTTTCGATTAGTAATACTTACTTTAGAATTAACAATTTCTACACGGGAATTTAGTTCAAACGGCGGTTTGTTTGGATTTTTCTTACCACTCTCAAACAAATCGATATAACGAATAAAATTAGAAATACTGTCGCCTTTATAAGTTATAACTTTTATATCCGCTTGATATAATTTTAAATCATTAAAAAGCAAAGAATTTGTATGTCCAGAAATCGCATTTTTTATAAGTGAAATCCAATCTGAATTGGCTTTTAATTCTCTTGCTTTAATAAACTCTAAACCTTTATAATCTTTAATTCTAAGTCCTTTTATTTCTACATTTCCGAAATAATTTACACTCACGCTTTCTGTTGACATTTCAGATTTAAAATCTTTATTTACCATTTGCAAAGCTTGATTTGCAGCCCATTGTTTTGTAGAAGGTAAATTGATAGCGATGAAAATAATAATGACCAAACCCAAAACTGACCAAAACAAAATCAACAATAATTTAGCCCACCAAGTATAACTTGTCACATCTTTTACGGCTTGATTCCCAAATTCTTTTGCTGTTTCTACTGGATGCTCTACTGCATCTTTCAGTAAATCTTTCGCTTCATCTACAGATTTTTGAACATTTTTCTGTACATCAGAAACCTTTTTCCCCACTTGCTCAGAGAGAGATTTTTCTGATTTTTTCGAATTATTATTTTTATTATTTTCTATCTTTGCCATATATGAACGACATAATTATTTTAGGTATAGAATCTTCTTGTGATGATACTTCTGCAGCGATAATCAAAAATCATACTATTTTATCAAATATTGCAGCTTCTCAAAAAATTCACATAGAATATGGCGGAGTTGTTCCAGAATTGGCTTCTAGAGCGCATCAACAAAACATAATTCCAGTTGTACAAAAAAGTCTGTCTGTAGCAAATATACAACAAAAAGATATTTCTGCGATTGGTTTTACACGCGGACCTGGACTTTTGGGTTCACTTTTAGTTGGAACTTCATTTGCAAAATCATTGGCAATGAGTTTAGATGTTCCGTTAATTGAAGTAAACCATTTGCAAGCGCATATTTTAGCACATTTTATTGATGACGCCAATCCAAAATCTCCGGAATTTCCTTTTTTATGTTTAACAGTAAGCGGCGGTCACACAATGATTGTTTTAGTTAAAGATTATTTTGAAATGGAAATTATCGGGAAAACCTCTGATGATGCAGCCGGAGAAGCTTTTGATAAAATCGGAAAAATCTTTGATTTAGATTATCCAGCGGGACCAATTGTAGATAAATTAGCAAAATTAGGCGATAAAACTAAATTTAAATTTAATAAACCACACTTAGAAAATTACGATTATTCTTTTAGTGGTATTAAAACTTCGGTGCTTTATTTTATTCAAAAACAGGAAAAAGAAAATCCAGATTTTGTTAAAGAAAATTTGAATGATTTGTGCGCTTCCGTTCAAAAAGCAATTGTTGAAATTTTGATGGATAAATTAGAAAAAGCTGCAAAAGATTTAAATATTAACGAAATTGCAATTGCAGGAGGCGTTTCCGCAAATTCTGGGTTACGAGAAGCAATGAAATTAAATGAAGATAAATTAGGCTGGAAAACCTACATTCCGAAATTTGAATACACGACCGATAATGCAGCAATGATTGCAATGGTTGCAAAATTAAAATTTGAACGTGGCGAATTTACCGATATAAAAGCTGTTGCAACTTCACGCTATGAAATTTAAGTGAGCCCTGAAAGAGCGAAATAATTAACAAAGCGTGAAGCGCTTTGATATCTGAAAAAATAAGATAAGTTAAGCCGCGAAGCGGCGCAATAAATGGGACAATCTTTAGTTAAAAATTACATTCATATTATTTTTTCTACAAAAAATAGAGAAAATTTTATTGATGAAAATATTGAAGAACAACTATTTTCGTATCTAGGTGGAATTTGTAAAAATCACAAATGTTATCCTATCCAAATTGGCGGTTACCGAAATCATATTCATATTTTATGTTTACTTTCTCAAAAAATAACTTTAGCAAAATTAATGGAAGAATTAAAATCACATTCTTCTAAATGGATTAAAACTAAAGATGCGAAATATTCAAATTTTTATTGGCAAAATGGTTATGGTGCATTTTCTGTAAATCCAAAACAAATTGATATCGTAAAAGAATATATTATCAACCAAAAAGAACATCATCAAATAAAATCTTTTCAAGATGAATATTTACAAATTTTAAAAAATTATAATATTGAATTCGATGAAAAATATCTTTGGATTTAAATTAATTTTAAATAATATTTCGCCCTTTCAGGGCTCTTTTAAATTATGATTTTCCACTCAAAGGCTTTTAGCCTTTGCTAATGATTTTACCGCTTTGCGGTCTAAAACAAAATTTTATGAAATTATTTTTTGGCGACATTTTTCCGAAAGTAAAGATAAATGAAGATGAGCAACAGCATATTCTAAAAGTTTTGCGGATGAAATCTGGCGAAGAACTTTTCGTGACTGATGGAAAAGGAAATTTAGCAAAGGGAAATTTAGTTTTAGAAGGAAAAAAAGCAAATCTAAATATTTTAAGTATTAAAGAAAATTTACCTGATTTTTCTCCAAAACTTCATATTGCAATTGCGCCCACAAAAAATCTTGACAGAATTGAATTTTTTGTAGAAAAAGCTACAGAAATGGGAATTTCAGAAATTACATTTTTACAAACTGAAAAAACAGAGCGTAAGTTTTTAAGCATAGAAAAAATTCAAAAAAAAGCAATTTCTGCTAGCAAACAAAGTTTAAGATTTCACTTTCCCAAAATTAATGATTTAATTAAATTATCAGAATTTTTAATTAATATAAATTCTGAAAACACTTTTGTAGCGCATTGTGATGAAAATTTAGATAGAATAAATTTAAATGTTCTTCGGCAAACTCAGAATCACAAAGTGAATGATATCACTTTTTTAATTGGTCCGGAAGGTGATTTTTCTACAAAAGAAATTGAACTTTTAGCATCTAAAAACATTAAAGCAGTTTCTCTTGGAAACCAAAGACTAAGAACTGAAACGGCGGGAATTTTTGTGGCAGCTTGGAATTATAATGAAATGATTTAGCTTTCAAATTAATTAAAATTTTCCTAGAAATTAATTAAATTTGAAAAAAAACTAATGCTAAAAATTTCGTCATTTCTAAAACTATTTTTCCTAATTAATTTACTTTTTTTCAGTTTATTTTCAAGCCAAAAATTATTAAATCTCACCACTAATTATTTTGGTCCAAACGCCAATCCAGTTCCGGATTTTACAGATGCGACGATTCCAAAATTTACTGAACTTTCCGTTTATGGCGATTATTATTTTGGTTTCGGAGATAAAACTGTAAATCCATATTTGAAAATAGAAATTCCCTTAATTTCGGAGAAAGTTTCGCTGAAAATTTGGGCTGTTCCTTTAGAATATTATAATGTGACAGATGCCATAAAAACGAGAAGAGATATGCAAAAAAACTCTGGTTTTGCTTCCGGAGATGTTTATGTTCAAACCAGAATTTCACTTTTAAATAATAAAGAAAAAAACATTAATTTAGTTATAAACGCCACTTTAAAAACCGCTTCAGGAAGTGATTATAAAAACAGACGGTTTTTTAATACCGCTGGTTATTATTTTGATGCAGAATTGGGGAAAAGTTTTTTGCTAAAAAATAGTTTTCTGAATGAAATAAGATTGGTTGCAGACGCAGGATTTTATTCTTGGGACGTACAAACACCGAACTTAAATGTGCAAGATGATGCTTTGATGTACGGTTTTAAATTAATTTTAAAAAAGAAAAATGTTTCTTTGGAAAACACTATTTCAGGTTATAATGGCTGGATAAAACGTGCCTCAGATTATGGTGATAAACCAATTGTTTTTGCAACAAAACTAAATTTTCAAGATAAAAAAAATAAATATTTTATTCAGTATCAAAATGGAATTAGATATTTTCCATTTAATCAAATTAGAATTGGTGCAGTTTTTTCGCTTGAAAGTTGGACACCTAATTTCTTTAAATAATAAAATTGTACTTTTAAACTGAAAAGTAAATGAAATGAAATTTGAGCCAGAAAAAGAAATAAAAATATCAAAACGGAAAATATGCTATCCGATAAATTCTGAGCTTTTAGATTATTTAAAGTCTTACGAACGCACCTTTAAATCTCCAATTGTTTATGATGATTTACTCCGATATGTGGACAGTTATCCAATTTTAGACAAAGATGAAAATGATACTTTATGGCAAGGTGTGATTTATGGACCACAAGAAATGAGTGAAATTCATCTTAATTTAAAGAAAATTTATTCACGTTTAAGTTCAGATGGTGATTACGAAGGAACGGATCATCTTTTTGTAGATAGCGTAGATTATTGCACTTTTGGAAATTCACATCCTTTTCGAATAAAAATTAAAAATCAGTTTAATGATAATCACGATTATTTTTACATTAAAAAAGCGGACGCTTCTAGAATTTATGGGCTTGAAATAGAATACATTCTTTCACCAAATCGCATCAATTTTTTAGTTTATGAAAATACTTTGGTTGAAGAGCATATTTCTGGGATTCCAGGCGATGTTTTTTTGGATAAATATGTAGATGAAAATATGAATAAAATTCGGCTTGCGAAGGAATTTGTAAAATTTAATGAACGGTGTTTTTTACGACTTTTAGGCGATCAAAGAGCGTATAATTTCGTTATTGTTTTGACGCCTGATTTTGACCAAATGCAATATAGAATTCGAAGTATTGATTTTGACCAACAAAGTTATGAAGGAAAAATCAATCTTTATAAACCGCAGTTTTTTAGAGAAAATTTAGAATATGTGAAGTTTGTTACAGAAAATCTCGATGAATCTTCTATTAAACAATATCAACATGAAGAACGCGCTTTGATGGCGAAAAGAATGCTTGTTGGATCAAACCGTTTAAAAAAATTAATTAAAATAATGAAGGAAGATCAAATTGCACCTCATGAAAAAACGGTTCAATTACGAGAGGAGATTTTTAATATTTTACAAGATAATGAATTAAAAAAGCGTGAATCTATGGGTGAAATTATAGAAACTATTTTAAATTTTATTTTAAGAAATTATAAAAATAACGTGACAAAAACGTTTTAATGATTTGCAATTTTGATTGATAAATAAAAATACCTTCTGAAAAATCAGAAGGTATTTTATTTAAAATTTTGTTGAATTTTAGAAACTTAATACGCGAACATCAATCCTTCTATTTTGCGCTTTGCATTCATCTGTATCATTTTCAGGACAAACAGGAAATTGAGAACCAAAACCTTCAGCTTCTATTCTATCCGCAGCAACTCCTAACTTTGTTAATTCTAACTTTACAGTAGATGCACGTAAATTAGATAGAGTTTTATTGATTTCTTCAGAACCAGTATTATCTGTATAACCTCCCAATTTTAATTTTAAAGTTGGATAAGCGTTCATGAGTTTAGCAAGATTTTCTAATTGCAATTGTGAACCATCTTTTAAAGTATTTTCACCAGATTTAAAAAATAAATTTTGAATTGTAAACCAATGGTCTTTTTCTAAAAGACTCTCATCTCTCATTTTAATATCTTCAGCAAACAGTGCCAATTCGCTATTCTCACCAACATTTATAGTTTCATTGTTTGGCAATTTATAATCCATCATCGAACCTAAATCATAAACATAATCTCCGTCTGCATTTAATTTTCCTAAGTTTTTTACTTCATTAGAATTTGCAGTTGTAACTGGAGATGCATATAAAGCTTCCATTTTTTGCAAATTCTCTATTTTGTCATGTCTTTCTTTTTTAATAGAATCACCATGAACTTTCAATAAAGAAGGTGCAATTACTAAAGAAACGATTGACATTAATTTAATTAAAATATTCATTGATGGACCAGAAGTATCTTTAAATGGATCTCCTACAGTATCTCCAGTTACAGATGCTTTATGCGGTTCTGAACCTTTGTAATGAATTTCACCTTTAATATCTGCTCCTTTTTCAAAAGATTTTTTCGCGTTATCCCAAGCTCCTCCTGCATTATTTTGGAAAATTCCCATCAAAACGCCACTCACAGTTGCGCCCGCTAAAAACCCTCCTAAAACTTCAGGTCCGAAAATAAAACCAACAATAATTGGAGAAATAATAGTAATTGCGCCTGGTAAAAGCATCTTTTTAATTGAAGCATCTGTAGAAATTGCTACACATTTTTCATATTCGGGTTTTCCAGTTCCTTCTAAAATTCCAGGAATTTCTCTAAATTGTCTTCTTACTTCTTCTACCATTGCCATCGCAGCTTGTCCAACTGCACGTATTGCTAAAGAAGAAAATATAAATGGAATCATTGCTCCAACGAATAAACCAGCCAAAACATCGGCTCTATAAATATCAATGCTATCAATTCCTGCAATACCAACAAAAGCAGCAAACAAAGCCAAAGCTGTTAATGCAGCAGAAGCAATAGCAAAACCTTTTCCAGTTGCAGCAGTTGTATTTCCAACAGCATCTAAAATATCTGTTCTCTCACGAACTTCTTTTGGAAGTTCACACATTTCTGCAATTCCACCTGCATTATCTGCAATTGGTCCAAAAGCGTCTATTGCTAATTGCATTGCAGTTGTTGCCATCATTCCAGCTGCTGCAATTGCAACTCCGTAAAGTCCAGCAAAATAATAAGAACCTAAAATTCCACCTGCTAAAACTAAAATCGGTAAAAATGTAGATTCCATTCCTACAGCTAAACCACCGATGATATTGGTTGCATGACCAGTTGAGGATTGATCTACAATACTTTGAACAGGTCTTTTTCCCATTGCCGTATAAAACTCTGTAATCACACTCATTAAAGTTCCTACAATTAATCCAACGATGATTGCACCAAAAACGCCCATTCTTGTAAATTCATGTCCACGTAACACCATGTGTTCTGGTAATAAATAACTAACTAAAAAGAAAGATGCAAAAGCGGTAATTACAATACTTCCCCAATTTCCAAGGTTCAAAGCGTTCTGAACTTTTTGTGTACTTAAACCAACACTATCAGAAATTTTAACGAAAAATGTTCCAAAAATTGAAAATATAATTCCTGTTCCAGCAATTAACATTGGTAATAAAATTGGAGCAAAACCACCAAAATTATCCATTGAAATTGTTTCTCTTCCTAAAACCATAGTTGCTAAAACAGTTGCAACATAAGAACCAAATAAATCGGCGCCCATTCCTGCAACGTCTCCTACGTTATCTCCTACGTTATCTGCAATTGTAGCTGGATTTCTGGGATCATCTTCTGGAATTCCAGCTTCTACTTTTCCAACTAAATCTGCACCTACATCGGCTGCTTTTGTATAAATTCCACCACCTACTCTTGCGAAAAGTGCGATAGATTCTGCCCCTAAAGAAAATCCTGTAAGAATTTCAATGGTTTTTTCCATTTCATGAGAACTTACTAAAGCATCTGGAGCGAAAATTTGTTTAATAATAATAAATAGTGAACCCAAACCTAAAACCGCTAAACCTGCAACTCCCATTCCCATTACAGTTCCACCAGTAAATGAAACTTTCAATGCTTTAGATAAAGAAGTTTTTGCAGCTTGTGTTGTTCTAACATTAGATTTTGTTGCGATTTTCATCCCAATAAATCCTGCAGTTGCAGAAAATATTCCACCAACAATAAAAGAAATTGCGATACTCCAATGTGAATTTTCATTAGAATATCCCATTATAGATAAAAGAATTGCAACAATTACAACAAAGTAACTTAAAACTTTATACTCAGATTTTAAGAAAGCCATTGCTCCATCTGCAATATGGCCACTGATTTCTTTCATTTTTCCGTCTCCGGCGTCTTGTTTGGTTACCCAATTGCTTTGGATAAAAGTAAAAATCAGAGCAATAATACCGAAAACCGGCACCAAATAAAATAAATTCATAGTTAAAATAATTTTTTTGTTAAAGAGACGTTAAATATAGAAAATTATCTGATATAAAAGCTTTTTAATGCTATAAAAATAATTTTTTATTAGAATATTTTATAAAAAAATTGTAAAATCTTATCCACCAAATTTATCTGCATAGTCTTTCTGTGATGCCACAATTACTTCTTTTGCATGATCTACTCCATAAACCAAATCAATTCTACATTTTGATGGTTCAGTTGGTAAATTTTTATATGTGAGGAAATAATGTTGTAAACGATTAATTTCTGCAGCAGGTAATTCTGAAATATCACGGAAATGTCCATAAGATTGATCTCCTACCATTACTGCAACTATTTTATCATCCGCTTCTCCTTTATCAATCATTTTAAAACCACCTATGGGAATCGCATCCATTAAAAGATTTCCTGCATGAATGTTATGCGAACTCAAAACTAAAATATCTAAAGGATCGTGATCTCCCGAAGAAACATCTTCTGAACCACCTTCTACAGCCAATCTTTTAACTTCATCATGACAATAAGTTCTCGGAATAAAGCCGTAAAGAGCCGGAATAATATTTGAAAATTTTTGAGGACGATCCACTTTTAAATAACCACTTTCTTTATCTACTTCATATTTTATGGTGTCTGAAGGGACAATTTCCACAAAAACAGTTACCACTTCCGGAGCATTTTCTCCAGCTGAAATTCCGTGCCACGGATGGGCTTTAAAATTTGGAATCATTATTTTTAATATATTTTTTAGTTTAAAAGCGCAATATCTTTGCGCAAATCATTGATTGTTTCTGAAATAAAATCTGAATCTTCTACATATTTCATGAGAAAAACAGTTTTAAAATCTTTTAAATCTTGAAGGTTGTGAACTTCTTCAAAGGTTTTATGAAGAAGTTGTAAAATATTATTTTTTGAAGTCACAATATTATTCCAAGTGTTTTGTCTTAAATAAAGTTGTTGTGAAGCATTATAATCAAATTCTTCTTGAATATTTTTTTCTGTTAAGAAAATAAATTCACTCGGTTTTAAATTTTTATCAAATTTCATAACCAAATTTGAAGGCTTCAATCTTTCTAAAAAGAGAGTCATTCTTTCGTAAGCTTGAAGTTTATTTTCTGAATTAGATTTTAAACTTAAAAGCTGTAATTCTTTATTTTTTAGTTTTAAAAAAGTAAATACAAATTGTCTTAGCAAAACCAAAAATGGAATTGCAATAATTATTGGAAATACATATGGAAAAAAAGCGTCAAAATTCATATAAAAATTGAGGGTGCAAATTTAGTGATAATTCTGAAGTTCTTCAATAAAATTTTTAATAAAGACCTTTTTGAGTTCTTCAAAATTGCATATTTATAAGAAATTGCTCCAAATCTATCATTAAATTTCGCCACATTTTCTATATCACTTCCCACAAAATCAAAATTTTTATCTTTAATAAATTCTTGCAAACAATTATCAATCATTATAGAAGGTAGATTTTTATTTGATAACAATTGAGCGTTAATAAATAAACTCAGATAATAGGTTTTCTTTCCTTCATATAAATAAACTAAAGATTGCGTTTTTTCTTTAAAATTTAAAATTCTACATTGTCCAATTTTTGAATTTAAAAGTTTCTGAATGATTTTATAATAATCTTCTTTAATTTTCTGATTTTTAGCACCTAAAATATTATTCAAAAAAAAAGATTTAATTTCATTTCTTTTATTTTTTAAAATTGAAATATTTCCATCTAAATCACCAATAATTCTTACATTTCTTCTACGATGAACACTGTATTTCTTTTTAATATTTTGATACAAATTTTTTTCTAAAAAGTAAGAAGTTTTCGTTTCAACTGGCTGATTAAATTGATTATTCTTATTAAATGAATAAATTAAAACTAAAAAATTATTTTGCAAATAGTGATAAAAAAGAGAATTGATTTCCGGATTATCAATCTCTGAAAAAACGCCCAATTGCTGACAAATTTTTGGCATTAAAATAAAAGTAAAACCTAATTTCCGTACAAACGAAACTGGCATTATCGCTTCATAATCATTATAAACTAAAAGAAACCATTGTTTATTAGAAACAATATCTAAAAATTGTCGTTCCGCATAATCAGAATTTTGGCAGGAATTTTCTAAACATTTATTATATTTATTAAAATCTATTTCTTTGTATTTCAATATTTTAATCATAATAAATTTTCATCTGCAAAACTGAAATAAGTACTTTGAGTAATTATAAGATGATCTAAAAGCTGAATATTTAAAATTTTCCCTGCTTCAGAAATCTGTTTTGTAATTTTCATATCTGCTTCAGAAGGTTTTAAATTTCCTGAAGGATGATTGTGCGCAACCATAATTCCGGTGCAGGAAAACTCAAAAGCTTTTCTAAATAAAACACGAACATCTACTAAAGAATAATTTATTCCACCAGTAGACAATTGAGATTTTCCTAAAATTTTATTTTTTTGATTCAGAAAAATCACCCAAAATTCTTCCGTTGACAAATCTGCTAAAAACGGATGAAACACTTTAAAAGCATCATTGCTTGTAGAAATTTGAACTTTTTCTGGCACTTCCTGCGCAGATTTTCTTCTACCAATTTCCAAAGCAGCAGAAATTGAAATGGCTTTTGCTTCGCCAATTCCTTTAAATTTCATTAAGTCTTGCAAGTTTAATAAACTCAAATTATGCCAATTATTTCCGACTGATTCTAAAATTCTTCTTCCCAATTCCACTGCAGTTTCATTGCGACTTCCGCTGCTCATAATTATCGCTAAAAGTTCAGAATCTGAAAGCGCACTTTTCCCTTTCAAAAGAAATTTTTCTCTTGGTCGGTCGTCTTCGGCAAGGAATTTTATTGACATTTTTTAATTTGAAAATGCGTTACTGTGCTAATTTGAAAATTATACTTATTATTATTTTAGATCTTAGTTTTTCCACTAATTTTCTCTAATTCACAATCAAACCATCTTTCATTATCAATTTCCGATCAGTAATATCTGCTAATTTTAAATTATGAGTTACAATCACAAAAGTTTGGTTGTATTTATCTCGCAAATCAAAAAATAATTGATGTAAATCATCTGCATTTTTAGAGTCCAAATTTCCTGAAGGTTCATCGGCGTAAATTATTTTTGGAGAATTTATTAAAGCTCTTGCAACTGAAACTCTTTGTGCTTCACCGCCAGAAAGTTCGTTTGGTTTGTGATGCAATCTATCTGTTAATCGCAAATCATCGAATAAAGAATACGCTTTATCCATAGATTCCTTCTCATTTTTCCCTGAAATTTTAGTAGGAAGAAGCACATTTTCTAAAGCTGTAAATTCTGGTAATAATTGATGAGATTGGAAGACAAAACCAATTTTCTCATTACGAAATTTAGACAATTGTCTGTCATTCATATTAATGAAAGATTCGCCATCAATTGTAATTTCGGTGCCATATTTTTTAGTATTAGTTGGTGCATCTAAAGTTCCTAAAATATGCAAAAGTGTAGATTTTCCTGCGCCAGATTCGCCCACAATAGAAATTACTTCACCTTCTTTTATATGAACTTCCACGCCTTTTAAGACTTCAAGATTACCGTAAGATTTGTGGATGTTTTTTGCTTTTATCATAAGGTCAAAAATAGGGATTTGATTTTAATTTTTGATAATTATTAAACAAAAAAAATCCTTTCAAATTATTTTTGAAAGGATTTAATATATTTTAATTAGAAAATATTAAAGTAATAAAGTCAAAGGGTTTTCTAAATAAGTTTTTAAAGTTTGTAAGAATTGTGCTCCAGTTGCGCCATCTACAACTCTGTGATCACAAGCTAAAGATAATTTCATTGTATTTCCAACAACGATTTGTCCGTCTTTAACAATTGGTTTTTCCACAATTGCACCGACTGATAAAATTGCAGAGTTCGGTTGATTAATGATTGACGTAAAAGTTTCAATTCCAAACATTCCAAGATTTGAAACGGAGAAAGTTGAACCTTCCATTTCATTGGCTTTCAAACCTTTGGATTTTGCTCTTCCCGCCATATCTTTTACTGCCGCAGAAATCTGGGTATAATTCATAAAATCGGTATTTTTCAAAACAGGAACAACCAAACCATCTGGAATTGCAACTGCAACTCCTACATTTATATCGCCGTGATGAATAATTTTATCAGCTTTCCAAGTAGAATTTACTTGTGGATGTTTTCTCAAAGCCATTGCAGTTGCTTTAATAATCATATCATTAAAAGAAATTTTGGTATCTGGTAAAGAATTAATTTCTTTTCTGGCTACAATCGCTTTATCCATGTTGATTTCAACAATTAAATAATAATGCGGTGCAGTAAATTTACTTTCAGATAAACGTTTTGCAATAATATTTCGAACTTGGGAATTTGGCGTTTCCGTAGTTTCTCCAGCAACGAAATTTGTTGGAATTTGAACTGGTGCTGCTTTTGCAGAAACTGTTTCAGAGCTTTGTTTTGCTTCTACTTTTGCCGTCGGTTGATAATTTTCAATATCTTTTTTTACAATTCTTCCATTATCACCGCTTCCTTTTAAAGAATGAAAATCAATTCCTTTATCTTCTGCCATTTTTTTAGCTAAAGGAGAAATTGCAACACGATCCGTAGAATTTTGATTTGTAACAGAAGTTTCTTGCGAAACAGTCGGTTTTTCTTTTTCTTCTACTTTTTCAGTATTTTCTTTCGGTTTTTCTGCGGCTTTTTTTGGAGCAGAACCACCGGAAATAATTCCGGAAACATCTGTTCCTTCAGGTCCAATAATCGCTAAAACTGTATCAACTGGTGCTGCTTCATTTTCTTCTACACTTCTGTATAGAAGAATTCCTTCAAATTCTGACTCAAAATCTTGAACAGCTTTGTCGGTTTCAATTTCAGCAATAATATCACCTTCTTTTACTTTGTCTCCAACATTTTTATGCCATTTCGCTACTTTTCCTTCCGTCATAGTATCAGAAAGTCGCGGCATATTGATAACTTCTACTCCTTCTGGAATTTCAGCAGATTCGGTAAAATTTGATTCTTCAACTTTTTCATCAGATTTACTTTCTTCCGTTTTATCTTCAGATTTTTTTTCTTTAGAATTTCCTTCTTTTAAAGCAGAAATATCTTCTCCTTCTTTACCAATAATTGCTAAAACGGAATCAACTGGAGCTGCACCATTCTCTTCGACACCAACATATAAAAGTGTTCCATCAAATTCTGATTCAAAATCCTGAACGGCTTTATCTGTTTCTATTTCGGCTAAAATATCACCTTCCTTTACAGAATCTCCTACTTTTTTATGCCATTTTGCCACTTTACCTTCAGACATTGTATCAGAAAGTCGCGGCATTGTAATTACTTCAGCCATTGTTTTTTATGTGATAATGAGTTAATGTAACAATGTGCAAATTAAATTTTCGAAAATATTTTTCAAATTTGCACATTATCAATTTATTTTAATTTTCTAATTGGTCTAAAAATGGATAATTTTCTTCTGAATATACGTACTCATAAACTTTATCTTTTGTTGGATATGGAGAATTTTCCATAAACTCCACACATTCATCTACAAAGTCACGTGATTTATTTTCAATATTTTCTAACTCTTCATGAGTTGCCCAATTATTTTCTAAAATTCTTTGTTTTACTAGTTCAATTGGATCATGGTTTTTTTGCATTGCCACTTCTTCTTTAGTTCTATAAGGTTCTGCATCAGACATTGAATGTCCTCTGTAACGGTAAGTTCTGGCTTCTATAAAAGTGGGACCATCTCCTCTTCTTGCTCTTTCAATTGCTTCAAAAGCAGCTTCTGCAACTTTTTCTGGATCCATTGCATCTACTGGTAAACAAGGCATTTCATATCCTAATCCTAATTTATAAATATCTTCGTGGCTCGCTGTTCTTTTTACTGAAGTTCCCATTGCATATTGGTTATTTTCAACTACAAAAACGACTGGTAATTTCCAATTCATCGCCATATTAAAAGTTTCATGCAAAGAACCTTGTCTTGCAGCACCGTCTCCAAAAAAACAAATATTTACTCCGCCGGTTTGGAAATATTTATCTGCAAAAGCAATTCCAGCTCCTAAAGGAATTTGACCTCCTACAATTCCATGACCGCCATAAAAGCGATGTTCTCTACTAAAAATATGCATAGAACCACCCATTCCGCCAGAAGTTCCTGTTGCTTTTCCACATAATTCTGCCAAAACTCTTTTTGGATCAACTCCCATCGACATTGCGAGAACGTGACATCTGTAAGCTGTTATCATACTGTCTTTTGACATATCCATGGCGTGGGTAAAACCTGCAGGAATTGCTTCTTGACCATTATATAAATGTAAAAATCCACGGATTTTTTGTTTCAAATAAAGAGAACGGCATTTGTCTTCAAACCTTCTCCACATCGTCATATCTTCATACCATTTAAGGTAAACTTCTTTCGAAAATTCTTTCATTTATAGATATTTATTGTTTTCAATAGTTAAATGTAATCATCTTTAAGTTAATACTGTTTGGTGTGAAACTTATATAGAGCGATTTCATACTAACTTGGAATATTAGGCAAAAATAATAAAAACTTTCATTTTTTACTAGCAAACCACCTGAATAATTTTTTACAGTCATTTTTTTTAACTTAATTTTGAAGAATTGAAAAGCCTATGTTATTTAAAGAATCTTCTTTTATTTTAAAATTAGCGAAATTTTTTACTAATTTATTCAATCCCTTATTTTCACTTTTATTGTATTTTTTTTATGTACAAATTAAAGTGGGAGATTTTAATGAAGGTTTAAAACAGTTTCTTTTATTATTTTTTATCCTTATTCTTCCCATATCTTTTTGGATTTATAAACGTGTGAAGAGCGGTAAATACTCGGATGCAGATGTTTCTGACAGAAAAGAGCGCAAAACACTATATTATTTTATTATTGCGGCACTCACAATTTATATTTTAATAAATTATCTAATTACTAATAAATTTGAAACGGAAATACTTTATTTATTGTTCTTACTTATCATAATGCAAATCAGTAATTTATTTATTAAAAGTTCAATGCATACCGCTTTAAATATTTATGTAGCTGCTCTGTTTTTCGCTCAAAATCATTACTTGGGAATTATTTGGTTAATAATAAGTTTAATAGTTGGTTTCACCAGAATTATTTTAAAAAAACATACTTTACAAGAAGTTATAAGTGGTGCAATTATCGCAATTGTTGTTTCAAGTTTATTTTTAAATTTTGATTAAAATTTTTATGAAAATTACAAATCTCACGCCTTCCGAAGAAGACATTATGCAGGCTTTATGGAGTTTAAACACTGCTTATTTGCGAGATATAATGGCAGAATTACCTGAACCAAAACCGCATCAAAATACTGTTTCTACCTATCTCAAAATATTAGTTGAAAAAGAATTTTTAAAAACTGAAAAAGAAGGCAGAATCTTTAAGTATGAGGTTATTATTCCTCTTGAAGAATTTCAAAATTTTAAATTAAAACAATTTATCAAAAGATATTTTAAGAAAAACTCCATAGAATTAGTAGAGCGATTATTAGATTTAAAAACTATTTCAACAGAAGATTTGCATCAATTTTTTGAAGTAAAAACCAGCGTTATACCAAAACGTAAAAAGAAAAAAAAGAAAAAAACGGCACTTCGGGAATTTGTAGAAGAACTCACAGAAAAGAAAAAGAAAAAAAAGAAAAAATAAAATTTTATTTTCTTTCAGAAAGCATTTTCACCATTTCCAAACCTCTTGTAAAGCTCGTTTTCATCATATCGTGATATTCATTTGGAGAATGCACAATTACTTTTAAATGCGTAAAACATTCGCGCTCAGATAAAAAATATTTTTCTTCCATTCCACTCCATTCTTCAACTTCTTTGGTTTTTGTAGTTTCAACATTATTTTCAACCCAACCTAAATGTCTAAAAACAATTTCAAACGGTTTTTTTAAAGTAGAAATTGTAGAAACCATTCCGTTTCCTTTTTGGTCTAAAAAGTATGTTTTTCCGCCAATTTTCCAATCGGTTTTCATAACAGAATCTTTGGAAAAAAATTGCGTCCATACTTTATAAGTTTCTTCATCCCAAAGAATTTTCCAAATTTCTTCTGGTGAAGATTTTATATCAATTTCAAAATTTAAAGTTTCCATTTCTATTTATATAAAATTAGTGATTTTCCACATATTTGTGAAAATTATCCAAAATTGCATACCAATTATTTCTTTGGCTATCTCTTAAATTATCATTTTCTGGTTGGAAAATTTGTATAACTTCCGTGGTTTTACCATCTATTTCATGGAATTGAGTTTCAATAGTTCTTCCATCTATGAGATGAGATTTAAGTAATTTTAATGGAATAATTTCATCATAAACCCCTTCAAAATCAAAATGAAAATTTTCTTTTTTAGATTCCATTCGATATTTAAAACTTCCACCGACTTGCAAATTATTTTCTGCTTTTGGGCAAAACCACGAAGGATCTGTAAAATTCCATTTCATTATATGATTAGGTTCTGTATAATATTTCCAGACTTTTTCTACATTTTCTAAGATGATAATTTTTAAAGTAATTTTGTCCATAACCGAAAGTATTTTATTATTAAATGATTTTAAAAATACAAAATTTTATTGAATTTTCGAACCTATTTTTTGATTTCAAATAAAAAAGAGAATTACAAAACATTTTAAAATTTTATAATTCTCTTTTTCTATTAATCTTGTAAACATTAAACTATTTTAATGCAGAAAGTGCCGCTTCATAATTGGGTTCTTGTGCAATTTCTGGAACTTGCTCGGTGTAAAGAACTTTATTATTTTCATCCGTTACAATTACTGCTCGACTTAATAAACCTTTCATGGGTGAATCTACCAATTCTACATTGTAATTTTGTCCAAAATTTCCTCGGAAATCTGAAAGACTTTCAACGTTATCTAAACCTTCTGCAGCACAAAATCTACTTAATGCAAATGGTAAATCTTTAGAAATATTTATAACCACTGTGTTTTCTAAATCATTTGCCTTTACATTAAATTCTCTTGCAGAAGCTGCACAAACTCCGGTATCAATACTTGGAAAAATATTTAAAATTTTACGTTTTCCCGCAAAATCTGAAAGTGATTTTTCATTTAAATCTGATCCTGTTAATTTAAAATCTTTTATTTCTGAGCCCACGTTTGGAAGTTCTCCAACAGAATTTATTGCATTGCCGTGTAATGTAATTTTTGCCATAATATTTTATATTTTATTTTAGTTCAAATTTAATGAATATTGAAAGGAAAAACAAAGACAAAGACACTTTTAAACAAAATTTAACAGATTAGAAAAAGCAATTTTAATAATTTTATTGCTAAAACATAATTCCTTATTTTTGCAATCATTAAAAAATCAAAAATTATAATTATAATGCCTAATCATTCTAAAATTTATTATACTCTCACGGATGAAGCTCCAATGTTGGCAACGCATTCTTTTTTACCAATTGTAAAAGCCTTTGCAAAAACCGCAGATATTGAAATTATTCCCTCAGACATTTCTTTAGCAGGAAGAATTTTAGCCAATTTCCCAGAATATTTAAAAGAAAACCAAAAGGTAACTGATTCTTTAAAACAATTAGGAGATTTAGCAAAAACACCAGATGCGAATATTATTAAATTACCAAATATTTCTGCTTCTACGCCACAATTAGATGAAGCCATTTCAGAACTTCAAAAAGACGGATATAATATTCCAAATTATCCATCTGAACCAAAAAATGAAGAAGAAAAAGCGATAAAAGCAAAATATTCTAAAGTTTTGGGAAGTGCGGTAAATCCAGTTTTGCGTGAAGGAAATTCTGATAGAAGAGCGCCAAAAGCAGTAAAAAATTACGCTAAAAATAATCCACACAGAATGGGAGAATGGAAATCTGATTCTAAAACTGAAGTGGCTTATATGAATAGTGGTGATTTTTTTGGAACTGAAACTTCTACAACTATTGAAAATGACGGAAGATATAAAATCGTTTTTTATGGAAATGACGGTTCTTCAAAAATATTAAAAGATTTTACACCTTTAAAAGCAGGAGAAATTATTGATTCTTCCGTAATGCATCTGAATTCTTTAAAATCATTTGTGAAAAAAACAATTCAAGAGGCAAAAGAAAAAGATGTGATGATTTCTGCGCATTTAAAAGCAACCATGATGAAAGTTTCTGACCCAATTATTTTTGGAGCAATTGTAGAAACTTATTTTAAAGATGTTTTTACTAAATATGCAGATTTATTTAAAACTTTAGACGTCAATCCAAATAACGGTTTGCAAGATTTGTATGATAAAATTTCAGGAAAACCAGAAGAACAAGAAATTAAAAATGCTATTTCTCAAACTTTAGAAAACGGTGCAAAAGTAGCGATGGTAAATTCTGACAAAGGAATCACCAATTTCCATGTTCCTTCTGATGTAATTGTAGATGCTTCCATGGCTGCTTTAGTTCGTGGTGGCGGAAAAATGTGGAATAAAGAAGGGAAAGAAGAAGACACAATTACCATAATTCCAGATAGAAGTTACGCTGGATTTTATGAAGCCGTAGTTGAAGATATGAAGAAAAACGGCGCACTTGATCCAAGAACAATGGGTTCTGTTCCAAATGTCGGATTAATGGCGCAAAAAGCAGAAGAATACGGCTCTCACGATAAAACTTTTCAAGTATCTGCAGACGGAATTGTAAAAGTTGAGAACGAAAATGGCGAAACTTTATTAGAACAAAAAGTAGAAAAAGACGATATTTTTAGAATGTGTCAAACCAAAGATGCACCAATTCAAGATTGGGTGAAATTGGCGGTAAACCGTGCGAGATTATCCGACACACCTGCAATTTTTTGGCTCGATCATGAAAGAGCGCACGACCGAGAAATCACGAAAAAAGTAGAAAAATATTTAAAAAATTACGACACTTCTGGTTTAGACATTCGCATTTTGGATATTAAAGAAGCGATGAAAGTAACCTTAGAAAGAATCCGTGAAGGAAAAGACACCATTTCAGTTTCTGGAAATGTTTTAAGAGATTATTTAACAGATTTATTTCCGATTTTAGAATTGGGAACTTCTGCAAAAATGCTTTCTATTGTTCCATTAATGAATGGCGGCGGACTTTTTGAAACCGGAGCAGGTGGATCTGCGCCAAAACATATTGAGCAATTTATTGAAGAAGGTTATTTAAGATGGGATTCTTTAGGTGAATTTTTAGCTTTACAAGCGAGTTTAGAATTTATTTCGCAAACAAAACACAACCAAAAAGCGCAAGTTTTAGCCGATGCTTTAGACGCAGCAAATGATTTATTTTTAGCGAATGACAAATCTCCTGCAAGAAAATTGGGACAAATTGATAATCGCGGTTCTCACTTTTATTTAGCAATGTATTGGGCGCAAAAATTAGCGGAACAAACGCAAGATTCTGAACTTTCAAATCATTTCAAAAAAGTAGCGGAAGATTTTAAAAATAATGAAGAAAAAATTAATTCTGAATTAATTGGCGCACAAGGAAAACCGCAAGATATTGGTGGTTATTATTTTCCAGATTTTAAGAAAACGGATGAAGCAATGCGACCATCAGAAACTTTAAATTCAATTATAAGTACAATTTAAAATTTTAAGAAAAACAATTCAAACAGCAATTTTTACAATTGCTGTTTTTTTATTGTTTATTTTTATTTTAAATCTTCAATCTGTTGCGAAATATTTTTAATATGTTTTCCATAAAAACATTGAAACCACCATTTCCCAACAAAAAATAATAAAGTAAGAGAAAAAAGCACCAATCCTAAAAATAATATAGCAAATTTTAAATTACTAAAATGATCATAAGCTGGAATAAAATTAATAACAATCATTAATTCACACACAAGAAATGGCACAAAACTTAAATAAAAAGAAATATAATATTGCTTGTTTAGTTGGAATTGTAGCATTAAATCTTTTAAAGATTCAAAAGTTTTTACTGTAAGATTGGAGATTTCTTTGTAGAATAAGAAAAATTGGTAGAAAAAAAATGAAACGACTATAACCATTGAAAAAGTGAGCATTGTAAGATAAAACTTAAACTTAAAAGGCATAAAAGTTAAACTCCAAATAAATACAAATGCAAATGCGAGAAAAAACACGCTAGACCAAAATTCCATGCGCATATTTCTGCGGATTTTTTCTAACGGTAAATGCAATTCTTTTTGTTTTTCTAAGGAAATTTCTGGCGTAGATTCTGGAGATTCATTTTGCCACGTATTTTTTAAACTATCTAATTCCATATCAATTTTATTTTAAAAGTTCTTTTAATTTTAATTTTGCGCGGTTTAGTTTTACACGAACGTTCACTTCTGTAATTCCCATTTCATTTGCTATTTCTTTTCCACTAAAATTTTCTAAATAATAGAAAATCAAAGCTTTATCAATATTATTAAGTTGATGAATTGCATCATACATTTTCTTTAAATTCTCTTCGGTTTCAACATCATAATTTTCAACTGCTACAGAAATGTTTTCATCAAAATTTGCCGAAAATCCTTTTCTTTTCTTTTCAGATTTTAAAAAAATGATTGCCGTATTCAATGCAATTCTATAAAGCCAAGTTGAAAACTGACTTTCGCCCCGAAATTTCGGATAAGATTTCCACGCTTGATAAGTAATTTCCTGAAACAAATCTTGCTGATTATCTAAATCATCCATATACATTTTAGAAATTTTAAATAAAATTCCTTTGTGTTTTTCGATTTGTGCTAAAAATTCTTGAGAAGAATGATTCATTTTTTAATGTCTATTGCATTAGTTTAAACTTTTAAAATATGTTACAAAAAAAAAGTATAATGAAAATTAATCGAATCATTAAATAAGAACTCAAAGTTTTTAGATCTAGAAAATGTACTTTTAGCAAGTCAAATTATATGATTGATAATAATAGAATTTTCAAACCGATAAATTTGAAAATATAAAAATGGTCTCAGAAATTTATAAATATTAGTAATTTTATAAATTTCTAAATAATCGGTTAATGATTTGAGATTTTCAATAACAAATTCGGATCCGGACAATTTTCTTTGTAAAAATCCAAATCTTTTAAACTGCAAACGCCGGGATAATCACCTTTTTTATTTTCTATATTTTTAATAATTTGAAAATGCAAATGCGGCGCATAATCTCCATTGATTGGTAATTTTCCCAGTTCTGCAATTTTTTGTCCTTTTGTTACAATTTGTCCTTCCATTTTTCCTTCTAAACTTTCTAAACTTAAATGACCGTATAAAGTGTAAAAAGTAACATCTTCAATTTCGTGTTCTAAAATAATAGTTGGACCATAATCTCCAAACGCCGTATTATTTTGAAAACTATGAATTTTTCCATCTAAAGCGCTTAAAACCGAAGTTCCCGCTTTTATCCAAAGATCCAAACCGATGTGAATATTTCGTTCTTCTACATTTTCTTGGTTAAAATTTTCACTTCTTTTATAGAGATTTCTTTTTTCTAAATACCCGCCGAAAGCTACTTTTGCGTTGTTTTCTGAAAGATGTTTTTCTACAAATTCTTCGAATTTATTTGCGTCTGTTAAATCTAAATTAAGTTTATCGGTATGTTTTGCCGAAAGATCAAAAGCAGCGTAATCGCTATAATTAATTTTTTCATCGATTACTTTTATGTTTTCTTGATTTTTTAGAATTTCTTGAAATAAATTCATGGGTTCTTATTTTAATTTATTAAAACAAACCTTCATCCACAAAATTCGGCAAGGTCACTTTTAAATTTGGTTCATTTTCCATCGCTCTTTTAATTGCAAAAACTGAATTTTCATTTCGTGCCCAACTTCTGCGGGAAATTCCATTAGTAACATCCCAAAAAAGCATTGATTTTAATTTTCTTTCTGCTTCTGCACTTCCGTCAAGCAACATTCCGAAACCGCCGTTGATGACTTCGCCCCAACCAACGCCGCCTCCGTTGTGAATGGAAACCCAAGTTGCACCACGAAAACTATCGCCAATGACATTTTGAATTGCCATATCTGCCGTAAATCTGGAACCGTCATAAATATTTGAAGTTTCCCGATAAGGTGAATCTGTACCAGAAACATCGTGGTGATCTCTTCCTAAAATCACTTCGCCGATTTCTCCATTTTTGATCGCATTATTAAAAGCTTCCGCAATTTTCATTCTGCCCTCTGCATCGGCGTAGAGAATTCTCGCCTGAGAACCAACTACCAAATTATTTTCTTGTGCGCCTTTTATCCAAGTAATATTATCTTGCATTTGTTGCTGAATTTCTGCTGGAGAATTTTTCATAATTTCCTCTAAAACTTTACATGCCAATTGATCCGTTTTTTCTAAATCTTCTGGTTTTCCGCTTGCACAAACCCAACGAAACGGACCGAAACCAAAATCAAAACACATCGGTCCCATAATATCTTGCACATAACTTGGGTATTTAAACTCTCTTCCCAAAGTGGGATTTTTTGCTAAAATATCCGCTCCCGCTCTACTCGCTTCTAATAAAAAAGCATTTCCATAATCGAAAAAATAAGTGCCTTTTGAAGTGTGTTTGTTGATTGCTTTTGCGTGTCTTCTCAAGCTTTCATAAACTTTTTCTTGAAAAAGTTCTGGGTTTTCAGCCATCATTTTATTAGAATCTTCGAAAGAAATTCCGACCGGATAATAACCACCGGCAAAAGGATTGTGAAGTGATGTTTGATCGGAACCAATATCAATTTTAATATTTTCCTTGTCAAATTTTTCCCAAACTTTCACTACATTTCCAAGATATGCGAGCGAAACAGTTTCCTGATTTTCCTGCGCTTTTTTTACTCTAGAAACCAATTGATCTAAATCTTCATGGATTTCATCCACCCATTTTTGTTCGTGACGAATCTTTGCGATTTTCGGATTGACTTCCGAAATCACTGTGATGCAACCTGCAATATTTCCTGCTTTTGGTTGTGCGCCGCTCATTCCGCCCAATCCGGATGTAACAAAAAGTCCAGCTTTTGGTGATTTCTTTATTTTTCTAAATGCGTTTAAAACCGTAATTGTTGTTCCGTGAACAATTCCTTGAGGACCGATGTACATATAACTTCCCGCCGTCATTTGTCCGTATTGCGAAACTCCAAGTGCATTAAATTTTTCCCAATCGTCTGGTTTGGAATAATTTGGAATAACCATTCCGTTCGTCACGACAACTCGCGGTGAATCTTTCGAGGACGGAAATAATCCCATCGGATGACCAGAATACATGGTTAAAGTTTGTTCATCCGTCATTTCAGACAAATATTTCATTGTCAAAAGATATTGCGCCCAATTTTGGAAAACCGCGCCATTTCCACCATAAGTAATAAGTTCGTGTGGATGTTGCGCAACTGCATAGTCCAAATTGTTTTGAATCATAAGCATAATTGCTTTTGCTTGTAAAGATTTTCCAGGATATTCAGAAATTGGTCTCGCTTTCATTTCATAATCTGGGCGAAAACGGTACATATAAATTCTACCAAAATCTTCTAATTCTTGTTGAAATTCAGGTAATAATTCTGTATGGAATTTGGGTTCAAAATAGCGCAAAGCATTTTTTAAGGCAAGTTTTTTTTCTTCTTTATCGAGAATATCTTTTCGCTTTGGTGCGTGGTTTATTTGAGTATTGTAAGGTTTTATTTTTGGTAATTCTGACGGAATTCCTTTTTTAATTTGTTCTTGGAAAGTCATTGTTGAAAATTTGAAATTCTTTTGGCTTAAAGATATTCAATTAAAAAAAGATTACCAAAAATTTCAATTTTTTCTGGCAGATTTTACAAATTGAACAAATTTTTTTAATCAACACTCTACCTCAATTTAATTTAATAGTAAACAAAACTCCATTTAATTCCATCAAAAAATAAAAAACCCGAGCTTTTTAGCCCGGATTGAAATGGAAATCCTGTTATTGCGAGCTGCGGTCAATTTCTAATCAACGGATTGCTTTTGTTTTGCTCGCAATGACAGATTGTAATGGAAAGCCGGAACAATTTCCAAGAAAACTGAAACCGATTTGCTTCAAATTTTAAGAAATTAAATCTTCATTAATTTCTTCATGGTTGTCATTATTATCGCTTGTACTATAATAATTATTTTCTTCATCTTCAGAACCCACTTCTTCTTGCGCATTATCCAATTCAGAACCAGGAACATCCAAATTTTCTTCCATATTATCGTTCAAATCTTCATTTTCTTCAAGCGTACCATTTGGATCAATGGAAGTATGTGTTTCTTGATTGAAGATATCTTCAGATTTCGGATAATTTATTTTTTTTAAATTTTCGTTTTGCTCTTTGAGATTATTTTCAGTATTCATAATATAATTTTTAAGATTTATAACAAATCTTTTGCCACAAATTATTCTCACAATTTGAGACAAATTCAAACAAATAAAGATTATAATTTCAAAAAAATAGCATTTATAAAATTTTTGTAGATTATAGTTAATCATTTTAAAATTTTATTTGATATTTGTAGTTAATTTTAAAATATGACAAAAACGAACGCTTACATAAAAGGAACGGGATCTTATTTACCACCAAAAATTTTAAAAAATGATTTTTTCGAAGCTGTAGGTTCTTCTGATGAATGGATTTTTAAAAATTTAGGAATTAAAGAAAGAAGAATTGCAGTAGGCGAAGTAACAAGTGATTTGGCTTATAAAGCAGGTTTAAAGGCTTTAGAAGGAACAAATGTGAAACCAGAAAATATTGATTTAATTATTGTCGCCACTTCTACTCCCGACAGACAAGCGCCTTCTACGGCGTGTTTTGTACAAGAAAAGATGGGTGCTTTTCAAGCAGTGGCTTTTGATATTTCGGCCGTTTGTTCTGGTGGACTTTATGGAATTGCAATTGCGTGCCAATTTGTACAAACTGGAATGTATAAAAATGTTTTGGTAATTGGAGCGGATACTTTTTCCACGATTACTGATTGGGAAAGAAAAGATTCTGTATTTTTCGGCGACGGAGCAGGTGCAATTTTAATCTCCGCAACTAGCGAAGATAAAGGTTTCTTTGATTTTAAATTACACGCAGATGGACGTGGAAAATTACATTTTAATATTCCTGCAGGTGGTTGCGAAATTCCTGCATCAGTAGAAACTTTAAAAAACAGACAGCATTTTTTCCAAATGAATGGAAAGGAAGTTTACAACACCGCGACAAAAGTTTTACCCGAGGTAATTACAGAAATTCTAGGAGCAAATCATTTAACTTCAGACAATGTTGATTGGGTAATTCCGCACCAACCAAGTATTAGAATTTTACAGGAAACTGCAAGAAAAGTTAATATTCCCTTCGAAAAAGTAATGACAAATATGGATAAATATGCAAATACTTCGGGCGGAACAATCCCAATTGTTTTAGATGAAACCTTCAAAAGCGGAAAAATAAAACCTGGAAATCTATTACTTTTTGCAGCCGTAGGTTCTGGTTGGACTTGGGGAACGGCGCTTTATAAAGCGTAAAGTTGTTCAGTTGTTCAGTTGTCCAGAAATTATTAAAAAAACTTTTTACTTTTTACTTTATATTTTTTACTTTTTACTTTAAAATTATGCTTTCAAATCAAACTTTTTTAATCACTGGAATTGCAGATGAAAATTCATTAGCTATGAAAATAGCAGAAAAAGTGCTGCAAAATAATGGAAACGTTGTTTGCACTGGACTTGGCGTCACACCATTTCACAAAAATTTATCTGAAAAAGCAAAGGATTTTTTAAATAAAAATTATGCAGATTTTGATAATGCAGTGAAAAAAGTTTTAGGAAATAATGTTTATACCACACCTTTAGATGTTACTTTGCCTAAAAGTTTACAGTTTTTAGCACATGATTTAAAAGAAAAAAATATTCCTATTAATGGTTTTTTACACGCCATTGCAATGGATAAAACAATCAGAAATAAATCTGTAAAACCAATGTTGGAAGTTACTGCAGAAGAATTTAATGACACTATGAATGTTTCTGCATTTTCATTGATTTCACTTTGCCACGCTTTATTGGATAATGGCGTTCTCCAAAACGGCGCTTCAATTGTGTCTTTAAGTTATATCGCTGCAGAAAAAGTTTCATTTTTTCCATATATTAATATGAGTATTGCAAAAGCAGCATTAGAAAGATTAACGATTGAAATGGCTTATGAATTGGGAAATAAATACGGAATCAGAGCAAATGCTTTGAGATTTTCACCTTATATGGGAAGTAAAGCAGGAAATGCGACGTTGAAAGACGAAGATGTTGCAAGAGCTCATCGATTAAGTCCGCTTGGAAATGCTTTGCCAGAAGATTTAGCGCATGAAGTGGTTCATCTTTTCCGTAAAGAAACTAGAATTACAGGTGAAATTCGGCATGTTGATGGAGGTTTTCATATTATGGGATAAAATCAAAATTTTAAATTCTAAATTTTAGATTTGAATTAAATTCCATCTTTAAAGATTTGTATCACCTAACATTGGTACGAATTTATAAATTCCAAATTCTTCTTTTTGAATTTTATTTTCTGAAATTTTTGTAAATCTGTATAAAATTTGCTCATCAGTTTTTCCTAAAGGAATGACCATTTTCCCGCCGATTTTTAGTTGATGTAATAATTCTTGTGGTAAATTTTCTGCACCACAAGTCACTAAAATTTTATCAAAAGGTGCAAAAGTTGGAAGTCCCAAGAAACCATCACCAAAACTTTGAAATTTCGGACGACAATTTAATTCCTTAAATTTCTTTTTAGAATAATCAAATAAATCTTTTTGTCTTTCAATAGTAAAAACCACAGCGTGCATTTTCATTAAAACCATTGTTTGATAACCGCAACCAGTTCCGATTTCCAAGACTTTTTCGTCTTTATTAATTTCTAAAAGTTCGGTTTGTTCGGCAACTGTTGATGGATGCGAAATTGTTTGTTGCGCAGCGATGGGAAATGCGCGGTCTTCATAGGCAAATTCTTCAAAGATACTTTGTATAAATAAATGTCGCGGCACATCATTCATTGCTTTTAAAACATTTTCATCTGAAATCCCGATTTTCTCCCGAAGATATTCTACTAAAAATTTTCGTTTGCCTTTATGTACAAAAGAATCCGTCATATTACAAAAATAGCAATTTTAGATGGAAGTTGGAAGATGGAAAATGGAAAATGAACTTGTAAAACTTCCAACTTCACTCTTCTTTCTTCCATCACTTTTATTATCTTTACAAAACTTAAAAAATTAAAATTTTATGTTGAAAGCAGGTTTAGTTGGTGCAGGACATTTGGGAAAAATTCATTTAAAACTTCTTAATCAATCTGAAAAATATAATTTAATTGGTTTTCACGATAAAGATGTGGAAAATGGTAAAAAATTAGAAGCAGAATTTGGCTATAAATATTTTGAAAATTTCGATGAATTATTATCACAAATTGAAATGCTTGATATTGTAACTCCGACTTTATACCATTACGATTTTGCAATGAAAGCAATAAAAAATAGAATTCCATTTTTTATCGAAAAACCTGTGACACAAAATTTAAAGGAAGCAGAGGAAATTCTTTTTAAATGTAGAGAATTTGGAATTAAAGCCCAGGTTGGACATGTTGAAAGATACAATCCCGCTTTCATTGGGTCAAAAGATTACATTAAAAACCCGATGTTTATTGAGATCCACCGCTTGGCTGAATTTAATCCGCGAGGAACTGATGTTTCTGTGGTTCTGGATTTAATGATTCACGATTTGGATATTTTATTGAGTTTGGTAAAATCTAAAGTAAAAGAAATTCATGCTTCAGGCGTTTCTGTGGTTTCAAAATCTCCGGATATTTGTAATGCGAGAATTGAGTTTGAAAATGGTTGCGTTGCAAATTTAACGACTTCCAGAATTTCTATGAAAGCGATGCGAAAATCTAGGTTTTTTCAGAAAGACGCTTATATTTCTGTTGATTTTCTTGAGAAAAAATCTGAAGTCATTCGTATGAAAGAAGCACCAGAAAATCCGTCTGATTTTGATATGATTATTGAAAATGCGGAAGGCGAAAAAAACCAGATTATTTTTGAATATCCGCCGATTACTCCGAACAATGCTATTTTAGATGAACTCGAAAGTTTTGCAGATTCTATCACAGAAAATAAAAATGTAGAAGTTTCTTTGGAAGATGGAACGGAGGCTTTGAAAGTGGCTTTGGAAATTGTGAAGATGATTAGTTAGAATTTCAAACAAATGAAAAAACGTTTTTCAAATTTAAATGTATTTTTAGTTATAATTCTAGCTTTACAACTTACCTTCTGTATTTTCAGATTGTATTATGAGTTTTTAAGCATTCAGATTTGGTTTAATCTTTCTAAAAATAATCCAGTAGAATTTCAAGAAATAAAGTTTTCATATTTAAGGATTATTTTAAATTTCATTTTTCCATTTATTTTATGTCTTTTTGGAATTTTTGGTTTTGTTCTAATTTTAAAACAAAAGAAATTTGGCTTTCTTTTGAGTTTCTTATTTTGGCTTTCTTTTTTAATATTTTCTTTAACTTTTTTAAATTCAGAAATGCATTTAAAAAATATTGAATATGTTTATCTTATATTTATTAACGTAGCAATTGCGAGTGCCACTATTTATTTAGGCAAGAAAACAAAACATCTATTTTTTAAAACTGATATATGAAAAACATTATTATCTTATTTCTCTTTTTTTTCTCCTCTTCATGCAAAGAAAAAAAATCAAATATTCAAAATAAATCCGATTTAAAAACCGAAATCCAAAATATTATTAAAGGTAAAAACGCAACAGTTGCCGTTTCTGTCTTAAGTTTTGAAAAAGCATTTTCTTTTGATATTAATGGTGATAAGCATTTACCGATGCAAAGTGTCTTCAAATTTCATATTGCTTTGGCAGTTTTAAATTTAGTTGATGAAGGAAAATTAAATTTAAAACAAAAAATATTCATTAAAAAAGCGGATCTTTTAGAAAATACCTGGAGCCCAATTCGCGAGAAATATCCAAGTGGAAATGTAGAATTAACTTTAGCGGAAATTATAAAATACACCGTTGCACAAAGCGATAATAATGGTTGCGATATTCTACTAAAATTAATTGGCGGCACAAAAACCGTTCAGGATTTTATGAATTCTAAAGGCGTAAAAGATTTTCAAATAAAATTTAATGAAGAAGAGATGCATCAAGATTGGAACGCACAATATGAAAATTATAGTTCTACGGATTCGATTGTAAAACTTTTAAAAGAATTTTACGACAATAAAATTATTTCCAAATCTTCTACGGATTTCCTGATGAAAATTATGATTGAAACAACAACCGGGAAAAATAAATTGAAAGGAAGTTTGCCTAAAAATACTCTGCTTGCACACAAAACTGGTTCTTCTGGCAAAAATGATTTGGGCTTAACTGGCGCAGAAAATGATATGGGAATTGTAACTTTGCCAAATGGAAATCATTACGCAATCTGTGTTTTTGTGAGTAATTCCACAGAAGATCAAAAAACAAACGAAGAAATAATTGCAGAAATTTCTAAACTAACTTTTGATTATTTAAATAAAAATTAAAAAAAATATAAATAAAATAATTATGATAAAGAACATCGTTGTAATCGGCGCTGGAACAATGGGAAACGGGATTGCACATACTTTTGCACAGAAAAATTTTAAAGTCACTTTGGTTGATGTAAAACCTGGAAACATTGAAAAAGGAATTGAAACCATTGCTAAAAATCTTGACAGAATGCTTGCAAAAGAAAAAATTTCTGAAGATGAAAAAAATCAAACTTTAGCAAATATTTCAAAATCAACAAACTTATCTGAAGTAGCAAAAAGTGCTGATTTAATTGTAGAAGCAGCGACAGAAAATCTAGATTTAAAACTGAAAATTTTCACACAGATGAATGAATTTGCTCCAGAAAATTGCATTCTGGCGACGAATACTTCTTCCATTTCTATTACAAAAATTGCAGCAGCAACTTCTCGTCCAGATAAAGTAATCGGAATGCACTTTATGAATCCAGTTCCAGTTATGAAATTAGTAGAGATCATCAAAGGTTATTCTACTTCCCAACAAACTTTTGAGTCTATTTTTGAAATGTCAAAAACTTTAGGAAAAGTTCCCGTTGAAGTGAATGATTATCCAGGTTTTGTGGCAAACAGAATTCTGATGCCTATGATAAACGAAGCCATAGAAACGCTTTATAACGGCGTTGCCGGTGTTGAAGAAATTGATACCGTGATGAAATTGGGAATGGCGCATCCAATGGGACCTTTGCAATTGGCAGATTTTATTGGACTTGATGTTTGTCTTGCAATTTTAAATGTTATGTATGACGGTTTTAAAAATCCAAAATATGCACCAAATCCACTTTTAGTAAATATGGTAATGGCGGGCAAAAAAGGCGTGAAATCTGGAGAAGGTTTTTATGATTATTCTGAAAGTAAAAAAGCAGAAAAAGTGGCGAAAATGTTTCTTAAATAAAATTCATGAAAGAATTTTTTAATAGAGAAAGAATTAGAAAAAGTAAAAAAAGTCAGTATATTATTTACTGTATTTTATTTTTAATACTTTTTATTCCCAATTTTTTCACGCTACTTTATGCGGGTGATTTGCATGGTAATCTTAAAATGAGTTTATCTTATTTAATATTATCTTTATTTGTTTGGTTATTACCACTTCTTTTCTTGAATGTGAAAAACTATTTTAGATTAGGACTATTTTTTTTCTTATTTGCGCCTCTCGAGATTGGATTTGTAAAAGTAACCGGCGTTCCTATAAATATTGGTTTAATGGAGTCTATTTTAAACACGAATTTTTTAGAAGCCAAAGAGCAAATATTCTCAAACTTACCTACTTTATATTTTTTAATTTTAATATTAATTTTCTATTGTTATTTATTAACTTTTGTAAATGAAAACAGTTTAAAAAGAAAATGGAAAATAGCACTATTCTCTATTTTTCTATTTCTAAATGTTACTTTATACTATAATATGTTTTCATTATTACCAAATTATCTTTCTTTTAGGGATAAATTAATAGATTCTTTTAATAACACCACAAAAAAATACGAAAAGGTTTTTCCAGCAAATGTTGTTTTAAATACAATTTACGCAATCAATTCAAATATAAAAAATAAAAATTTTGCTAAAGAAATTGAAAATTTTAGTTTCAATGCGAAACAGAAATCTATTAATTCCGAAAATGAAATTTATATTTTAGTGATTGGCGAAAGTGCAAGACGACATAACTTTCATCTCTATGGATATCCTAGAGAAACCACTCCAGAGTTAGAAAAAATAAAAAATCTAATTCCTTTTACAAACGTAAATAGTACTGCAACACTCACTTTATTGTCTGTTCCACAGATTATTACCAGAGCAAATCCTGAAAATTTTGATCTACAATTTAAAGAAAAAACTATTTTAGATATTTTTCATGAAGCCAATTATTATACCGCTTGGATTGGAACACAGTCCCTCTCAACACCAGTTATAAAAAGATTAGAGAGGGTTTGTAATTATAATTATGTGCTAAAAATGGACACAAGTTCCGGGAATTTTTATGATGGTGATATTTTAAAAAATATTCAAAAAGTGATTGATGAGAAAAGCAATAAAAAGAAATTTATAATCATTCATTCTTTAGGAAGCCATTTCCGATATTCAAATAGATATCCTTCAAATTTTGAAAAATTTAAACCAAATATTAGTAAGTCTGGTTACAGCAATATTGGCTTAGAATATAAAAAAGAACTTATTAATTCTTACGACAATTCTATATTTTACACAGATTATTTCTTGTCATCCATTATTAAAAAAGTTCAAAAAGCAAATGCAGTAAGTGGTTTAATTTATCTTTCAGATCACGGTGAAAATTTATATGATGATAATAAAAATTTCTCACACGGAAGTGAAAAACCACCAAAATTTGAATATAAAATACCTTATTTAGTTTGGTTTTCTGAAAAATATAAGGATTTGTATCCAAATAAAGTTGAAGCTTTAAAAAAAAATAAGGATAAAAAAGCTTCTTCTATTGCTACTTTTTATTCTTTATCAGATATGGCAAATATAAGTTATAAACATTCTGAAGAGGAAATAAATAAGAGTATTTTTAACTTAAATTATAAAGAACCCATAAAAAGAAAAATTTTAAATAGTAAAAAAGAAGTAATTACTGTAGAATAATAGTTCTAAAGAAAATCACCATTCATAAAGAATTTCTTATCTTTGAGCCGAAATTAAAATTTTAAAAAATGAAATTACCAAAGTTTTTATTAGCGGATAATTCCGATATGCCGGAAGATTTATTTGTGGTACACACAGAATATCCAAGATTTATTTTAAATGTTGAAGAAGAAGAGGTTGAATGGTTTGATGATTTGGAAGGCGACGACGAAGAAACAATGGCAGATGAAGCAACTAAAGTTGTAGAACAAGCCTTTAAATGGTGTGATGAAGAATTAGCAAAATATGACGAAGAAGACGAAGATTAATTTTTATTCTAAATAAAATTACAAAATAAAAGAACTCAGAAATGGGTTCTTTTTTTTGTTTAATATTTAAATAATTCATAAAAAGATTAAGAAAAAAGATTGAGCTCAAGAAAAAAATTATAATTTAGTGCAAAAATTAATTTACAATGAAAAAATACAGTTCGGTTTTTGTCCTCTTTATCTTCATTTTATCATTTTCACAAGGAGCAAAAACAGCAAAATCCAATTATGTACAAGAACATTACACTAAAAAAGAATTGTACATTACTATGCGAGACGGGGTGAAACTATTTACATCTATTTACACACCAAAAGATATTTCTAAAAATAAAAAATATCCAATTTTAATGCAGAGAACTTGTTACAGCGTTGCTCCTTACGGAGAAAATACCTTTAAAACTTCTTTAGGTCCAAATAAATATTTAATGAATGATGAATATATTTTTGTTTATCAAGATGTTCGTGGAAGGTATATGAGTGAAGGAACTTTCACCAATATGACACCACAAGTTGAACATAAAACCAAACAAAATGTGGATGAAAGTACCGATACTTATGATACTGTAGATTGGATGGTAAAAAACCTTCCAAATAACAATGGAAAAGTGGGACAATATGGAACTTCTTATCCAGGTTTTTACACTGCAGTTGGACTTTTAGCGCATCATCCAGCTTTGGTTGCGTCTTCTCCACAAGCTCCCATTTCTAATTTTTGGAATGATGATTTTCTTCATAACGGTAGATTTTTATTAGGATATTTTAGAACTTTTCCAGTATTTGGAATTCAAAAAACTGCTCCAACTCCAAACGCATGGTTTGCAGATTCTATGATTCCCAAATATTCTGATGATGGTTTAAAATTCTATCAAGATATGGGCGTTTTAAAAGATGGAGTTGATAAATATTATAAAAATAATTTCTTCATGCAAGAAATTATGGATCATCCAAACTATGATGATTACTGGCAAAAAAGAAATTTATTACCACATCTAAAAGATGTTAATCAAGCGGTTTTAGTTGTCGGTGGTTGGTTTGATGCAGAAGATTTATCGGGTCCGTTAAACATTTACAAAACCATCCAAAAAACTTCACCAAAAGCAAAAAGTACCATTGTAATGGGACCATTTTCTCATGGCGCATGGGGAAGAGAAACTGGAAAAGCGTATCACAATGATATTTATTTCGGAGACAGTATTGCAACTTATTATCAAAAAAATCTTGAAACTAAATTTTTCTCCCATTATTTAAAAGGAAATTCCAAAGAAGATTCTGGAATTCCAGAAGCGGTGATGTTTGATACAGGTGCAAAAAAATGGCGCGAATTTGCAGAATATCCTCCAAAAAATGCTGAGAAAAAAGATTTCTATTTTGTAGATAATAAAATCGAAATGCAACCTTCTCAAACTTTTACCGAATATTACAGTGATCCAAATAAACCTGTTGTTAGTTCAGAAAATTTAAAAGATTTCAATGGTTTTACACCAAGAAATTATATGAGTGAAGACCAAAGATTTGCAGACATGCGACCAGATGTTGCGACTTTTACTACCGATGTTTTAACAGAAGACATCACATTTGGTGGAGAATTATTAGCAAAATTAAATATTTCTTCCACTTCCACAGACGCCGATTTTATTGTGAAGTTAATAGATATTTATCCTGAAAATGAGCCAGAAAATCCGGACAAACCAAATGTAATTTTACAAAATTATCACCAAATGGTAAGAAGTGAAATTATGCCTGCAAGATTCAGAAATTCTATTGAAAAACCTGAAGCTTTAGTTCCAAACCAAAAAACAATCGTTAATGTAAAACTTCAAGATGTAATGCACACTTTCAAAAAAGGGCACAAAATACAAGTGCAAATTGAAAGCACTTGGTTTCCTTTGTTTGTGGTAAATCCACAGAAATTTATTCCAAATGTGAATTTAGCGACAAAGGCAGATTACACGAAAGCGTTTATTAAAATTTATGGCGATAGTAAATTGGAAGCGGACGTTTTGAAATAGTTGCCAATTGTCAATTGATAGTTCTCAATTGAAAAATTATAAAATAAAAAGTGCAGAAAGATCTTCTGCACTTTTTTATTAAACGTTTTAAAATCTTAAATTTAAACCTACATTTTATTAAATCTCAAAAGCAGTAAATCTCCTTTATACAATTCTAAAACATTATCTTTTACCACGTATTTTGTAGTTTCACTCAGTAATTTTAAATAATTGGTTTCAACTTCCATGTGTTGACACATTTTTCTGGTAGAACCAATGTTTTTTACACTGAAATTTCCTACAGTTGGATCTAAATTAACCTCATTAGAAAAATAATTATTGCAACCTGCATTTCCTGTAACATTTCCTGCTTTGATTAACAAAGTTGGTGTAATATCATTTATTGTTTCTGCTAATTTCCAGCTGGAATCATTTATTGAAGCTTGACTTGTACTCGATTTAGATTTTAAACCATTGATTGAAGAGCAAGATGCAAGCAAAAAAATGCCGCAAAAAGCGAGGATTATATTTTTCATAATTTTTATTTTTAGTATTTAAAATTAATTATCGAAGTTCCGCATTAAACTCAGATTTAAAAGATTTAATCAAAACATTCATCACTTCAGAAATGTCTTTTTCTTCCAAGGTTTTTTCTTCATTTAATAACTCGAAACTTAAAGCGTAAGATTTTTTTCCTTCTGGTAAATTTTGTCCTTCATAAACATCAAATAAATTTACGTTTTTTAAAAATTTTGATGGATTCTTTTTTGCCGATGCATAAAGCTCTGCATAAGTAATTTGTTTATCTAACAATAAAGCCAAATCACGACGGATTTTATTAAACTTTGGAATATCTATAAATTTAAAATTGTCTTTAATTCTTAATTGTTCGCAGTTTTCCAATTCTATTTCAGCATAAAAAACTTCTTGATCAACATCTGCATCTTTCAATAATTCAGGTGAAACTTTGCCCAATTTTGCTAAAGTTTTTCCATTAAATTTAAATTCTAAAGCTTCAGAAAATCGGGAATCTTCCAAAGGTAATTCTTCAAATTTAAGTTTCAATTTATCAAGTAAAAGAATAACGTAAGATTTTAAATAATAAAAATTAGTTGCGGATTTTGGCAACATCCAGTTTTCTGAGTGGTTTCTTCCTGTTACCAAAAACGCCAATTGTTTGCGTTCTTCGTATTTCTCTTTTTTGTGGTAAATTTTACCCAATTCAAAGAATTTTAAATCCGCATTTTTTCTATTAATATTATAAGCTGCATTTTCTAAAAGCCCTTCCAAAAGTGATTTCCGCATAAAAGCCAAATCGCTGCTTAAAGGATTTAGTAATTTTACAGCATCGGTTTCATCTTTCACAGAACGCAAAGAATTATTCATTACTTCATTAAAACCTTGACTTTGAAGCGTTCTTGCCCAAGAATTTTCCAGCGCATCTTGATCGTCTAAACTTAAAGTAACAGGTGAAAAAGAAAATTTTTCTGGAATATCAATTCTATTATAACCAAAAATCCGAAGAATTTCTTCTATCACATCTATTTCGCGAGTAACATCGGCTCTGTAAGGCGGAACAGACAATTCTAAACCATCATTTATTTCATTTAAAATTTCAATATCCAAATATTTTAAAATTTCTTTCACTTTTGCACGGTGAATTTTCATTCCTAAAATTTGGTCTAATTTAGAATATCTAAAAAGCAAATAATTATTTTCTATTTTCTCTGGATAAAATTCTAAAATCTCTCCTACTAATTTTCCGTGTGCTATTTCTTCAATCATTTTTATCGCAACCAACAAAGCTTTTCTTGCACTTTTACCATCAATTCCACGTTCAAATCTGAATGAAGCATCGGTATTTAATCCATGAAATTTTGCAGCTTTTCTTATTGCAACTGGATTAAAATAAGCACTTTCTAAAACAATTTTTGTGGTTTCTGCAGAAACGCCAGAATTTTCACCACCAAAAACACCTGCGATACACATTGGATTTTGCTTGCCATCTTTAATCATAATTTCTGCACCATTCAAAGTGCGTTCTACTCCATCTAAAGTTTTAAATTTCGTTCCTTTTGGAGAAGAACCAACTATGATTTTATTTCCTTTAATTTTTGCTGCATCAAATGCGTGCAAAGGTTGTCCAAGTCCGTGAAGAACGTAATTTGTAATATCTACAACGTTATTTATTGGATTTAAACCGATCGCTTTTAATCGGTCTTTTAACCAATTTGGAGATTCGGAAATTTTAATATTTTCAATAACTGCACCTAAATATCTAGGAACTAATTCTGAATTTTCTACTTCAATTTGAAAATTATGACTGCCAGAAATTTCAGGTTCTTCAACTTCTAACTTCTTGAAATCAGATTTCAACTGGTTGCTGGAAAGGAAAGCGTTTAAATCACGAGCAACGCCGTAATGTGACATTGCATCGGTTCTGTTTGGCGTTAAACCAATTTCATAAACTTCGTCCTGCGTGATCTCAAAATATTTTTTAAATAATTCGCCCGTTTTATAATCATTATCTAGAATCATAATTCCGCCATGATCATCGCTTAAGCCTAATTCATCTTCCGCACAGATCATGCCTTCCGAAACTTCACCGCGGATTTTTGCTTTTTTAATTTCAAAGGAATTTCCAGATTTGTCGTACAATTTTGTTCCAACTAAAGCAACTGGAACGGTTTGTCCGGCAGCAACATTTGGCGCTCCACAAACAATTTGCAGGATATTTTCTGCACCAACATCAACGGTGGTAATGTTCAATTTATCAGCATTTGGATGTTTTTCACAGGTCAAAACTTTACCCACAACAATTCCTTCAAGGCTGCCTTTTATATTTTCAAATTTTTCTACACCTTCCACTTCCAGACCAATATCCGTAAGATATTCGCTGATTTTATCTGTATTAAGCTCGGTGCTTATAAAATCTTTAAGCCAATTATTTGAAATTTTCATTTGTGTTTTAGATTTTAGATTTTAGATTTTAGATTTTAGACTAAAAACTAAAAAAAACTTTGTTATATTAAATAAGAAGAGATTTGAGAAAAGTCTCAAATCTCAAATCTATATTTCTCAAATCTTATAATTTCTACATCCCAATTACAGGCATAGAAAGCATTAAAATGTGTTCGTTATCTTCTAAACCATCGACTGGTTCTATAATTCCTGGTCGGTTTGGTTGTGACATTTTCATTGTAATATCGTCAGAATTTAAAACTGAAAGCATTTCCGTTAAAAATTTAGAACTGAAACCGATATTGATATCTTCTCCGTTATAATCACATGGAATTTGCATATCTGCTTTGTTTGCATATTCTGTATCTTCTGCGTGAAGATGTAAAATATTTCCAGATAATTTAAATCTAATTTGATTGGTAGATTTGTTACTCATAATAGATGCTCTTCTAATTGCACTCAACAAAAGATTTCTATTAATTGTCAAAACATTCGGGTTTTCTTTTGGAATTACTGCGGTATAATTTGGATATTTTCCATCGATTAATCTACAAATCCAAATATTATTTCCGAAAGTAAATTTCGCCATATTTTCATTAAAATCTATCGCAACATCTTCATTAGAATTGGCAAGAATATTTTTGAAAATAGACAATGGTTTTTTCGGCATAATGAATTCCATTGCTTCTGCATTTACTAAATCTTCTCTTTTGTAAACCACCAAACGGTGAGAATCTGTAGAAACAAAATTGGTTTCATCTTCTTTAAATTGAAACAAAACACCCGTCATTACTGGACGAAGTGAATCATTACTGGTTGCAAAAAGTGTATTTGCTAAAGCTTCAGATAAAATCCCAGAAGGAATTGTAATACTTTGTGAAGATTCAAATTCTGGAACATCTGGATAATCTTCTGCATTGTCTAAAGCAACAGCAAAATTATCTTTTTCATCTAAAATTTCTAGCAAACTTCCGTTTCCATCTTCTGATTCTTTCACAGAAAGCGTTAAAGGTTGTTCCCCGTAAGTTTTCACAAAATCCTGAAAAATTTTCGCAGGAACCGCAAATTTTCCTTCATCATCAGATTTTACTTCAATTGTAGTAATTAAAGTAGTTTCGCCATCAGAAGCAGTAAGCTTTAAAATATTTTCTTTTAAATCAAAAAGAAAATTTTCTAATATTGGTCTAGATTGGGAGGTTGAAATTACACCACTTACAATTTGTAAAGCTTTCTGTAATTCGCCACTTGCAACAATAAATTTCATTCAAAAATTTTTATATGACGACAAAGATAATGATTTGACTTTAAAAACTCAAAGCCAATTTTGGTTAAATATATTTAGAATGAAAAAGTTATCAACATTAATCATTAATATTTAAATTTTGAGTAGATTTTTCTTTTAAATTTTCTAAATTAATACTAAAAGCCAAATACAAAAAATGAAAATTTCTATTTGAAATCACACCAAATTCTCTTTGCCAAAGATAACCTGAAGAAAGACTTATTTCTTTATTGAATTGATAAGAAAGTCCTGCAAAAAAACGGTTTCTTGCAAAACTAGGTTTCATTGGAATTACAAAGAAAACCTCATCATAAATATTGGCTGAAATGGTTCCTTTTTCTACTTTTTTAGAATTTAAAGGTGCAGAAATATTTAAACGATAACGAAAGCGATTTCTTTTTGAATGTGCGCTTTTCTTCGGTTCATAAAACCAACTCTGCTCGGCGCGGAAACGATTTTCAAATTTGAAAATTCCTGAATTTAAATTAATTACATCTTGCAAAAAAATACGAAATTCTTCTTTAGACAAAGACTTTTCGGTATAATTTACATAACGTCCAATTCCAATTAAAGGTTTGTGATTTTTAGTCAAATTATAACCGATTCCACCTTTCAATTCATAATAATCTGGATAAGAAAAATCTTCAATTCCACGCAACTGAACTTCAGTAAACAGAAAATATTTAGAATTAAACTGATAATTTAAAGAAATAGCATTGTATGAAGAAAGATTTTCTTTTTGCGCTTTAAAAAGAATGAGGAAAAAGACTGCAAAAAAAATCAAAACCTTCCTCATTTTTAATTTTTATTAAAATCAATTTTATAATTCAGCCCGATATGAAACCATCTTCCAGGCATTGGTACAAGACTTGTTTCTGTGTATTTTGAATTGGTTAAATTATTAATTAAAACAAAAACTCCAAAATCTTTGAACTGGTAATTCAGTTTTTCATCTACCAAATTATAACTTCCCAAATTCACTCTTTCGTTGTAACGATAAGTCAGTTCATTGGTGAAATTTTTTAAAAATTTATTTTCTATTTTAAAAATTAATTGGTGTTTTAAATTTTCTAAATCGTACCGTGAAAGTCGAGAATCTGTATCTTTTCTTTCGTTATCCAAATAAGTGTAACCCAAAGTATAAGATTTTAAAAAACCGGAAAATTCCTGTTTCACTTCCACTTCTACTCCTTTCAAAGACACTTTCCCAATATTTCTTGCCGTCCATTTTGAAGTTGGTGAATCTTTTGCCCAATCTATCAAATTATCAGAATCTCTGGTGAAGAAACTTGTTTTGGCTTGGAAATTATTCATTTTAAATTGATAACCAACTTCTGTAGAAATTGCGCTTTCAGGTTTTAAATCTGTATTTCCTTGTTCCGTTCCGCTTGTGTAATATAAATCTGTGAAGGTTGGAACGCGGTGAACTTTTGAAACATTTCCATAGATTTTATGGTGTTCATTAAAAGTGAATCCTGCGTCTAAACCAGGATAAAAAAAGTTACCTTCATTAGAATAATTAGCCCAAGAAATGCCGGGAGAAAGAGCCAATTTATTATTAAATAATGAAAAATGATGTTCAAAGAAAAGCTGTGAAACAAAACGATTTCTATGACCTAAATTATTACTTACTAAAATTTCTTTTCGCAATTCTACACCCAAACCAGTTGTTCCTAAATTTGAATGGTAAGTTGTATTAAATTCTCCACCAATATTATTTCCGATGTGCAAATTTCTATAAACCGAAGGTTTATCTCGAATATAGACATACATATCTTGTCCTCGTCGCCAATAAATATTGGAATTAAAATCCCAATTATTAAAACTTTGATGGTGCGAAATACTTACAATTGAAGCTTGCATTTCTTCATATTGTTCCGTCGCTAAAGGCGATGAATAAAAACCATTTGCACCGAATTTTTTTTCAGAAAAACCCGCTTGTAAACTTAAAGCACCATTTTTTATTTTTAAATTATTTTGATAATAAAAATTATTGATTTTGTAATCGGTATTATGTCTGTAACCATCAGAAGCAGAAGTATGAATTTGGAATAAATTTGAAAATTTTTCTGTTCCAACATTTGCGTTCAAACCAAAATCATAAGTTTTAAAATCACCACCTTCTGCTGAAATTTTTACAGTTTTTCCAGCAATTGGTTTTGTAATAATATTGATTACTCCTGCGTAAGCATTATTTCCAAATCTACTTGCAGCAGGACCTTTAATAATTTCTATTTGTTGAACAGAATCCAAATCAAATGGAATATTTAAAGAATTATGACCGGTTTGACTGTCGTTTAATCTCACTCCATTTACTAAAATTAAAACCTGCTCAAAAGAACTTCCACGAATAGAAACATCCGATTGAACACCATTTGAACCTCTTCTTCGAATATCCAAACCTGTGTTTAATTGCAATAATTCATCAATGCTATTTGCAGGCGAATTTGCAATTTCAGCTTTTGTAATGATGGTAATATTTTCGTTTATTTTTTCTACCGGAAGATTTAAAAATTTTCCTTGCACGAAAACCTCTTTAATTGGTAATTCACTTTGTTGTGAGAAAGCATTTAAGCTAAATGCCATTAAGAAAAAGACACCGATTTTTTTATTCATTTTTTTATTTTAAAATCTTAAACATAATTTAAAACCTCTCCATTAAAGAAAAAAGCTTTATAAAATCGAGCACAAATATAATTAACATATTCTTAAAAAAAAGCGGATTTTTTAATAATTTTATTTTTATTTTTTTATGACTATGTATCATTTTTTTGAAATTGAAATACTAATTAAAATCCTTAATTTTGTAATCTTATGACAACAGAAGAAATTGACATTAAAAAATATATTTTCGTAAAAAATGCGCATCTAAATAATCTTAAACATATTGATGTTCTTTTACCAAAAAATAAACTTATCGTTATTACAGGCGTTTCAGGAAGTGGAAAATCTTCGCTTGCTTTTGACACCATTTACGCCGAAGGACAAAGACGTTACGTGGAAAGTCTCAGTTCTTATGCAAGACAATTTTTAGGAAAATTAGAAAAACCAAAAATTGACGATATTAAAGGTTTGGCGCCATCAATTGCAATTCAGCAGAAAGTGATTTCTTCCAATCCCAGATCTACAGTTGGAACTTCGACTGAAATTTATGACTATGTGAAACTGCTTTTCGCCAGAGTTGGAAGAACTTTTTCACCAAAATCTGGTACGGAAGTTAAAAAAGATTCTGTTTCTGATGTGATTGATTTTATAGAAAATGCTAAAAATAAACCCACTTTTACTTTAAGTTCGCCGTTAATTTTTGAAGTTGATAATTTTAAAGAGCAACTAAAAATATTAAAAATGGCAGGTTTCACGCGTTTGGAAGTTGCCGGAAATGTGGTGGGAATTGAAGATCTTGAAAGTTTCGGTTTTGTACCAGAAAAAGACGCTGTAATTAATTTGGTCATTGACAGATTTTCTTATGATGAAGATGAAAATTTTCTTCAAAGATTAGCAGACTCCATTCAAATGGCATTTTATGAAGGTCGTGGATATTGTTATTTAAAAAACGAAGATAGCGGAAGAACACAAGAATTTTCTAATAAATTTGAATTAGACGATATTGTTTTTAATGAACCAACTGTTCATTTTTTCAGTTTTAATAATCCTTTCGGCGCATGTCCAACTTGTGAAGGTTATGGAAAAGTAATTGGAATTGATGAAGATTTAGTAATTCCAAATAAAAATTTATCCATATTTGAAGACGCCGTTGCTTGTTGGCACGGAGATTCTATGAAAGAATGGAAATTATCTTTCATTAAAAAAAATAAAGATTTCCCTATACATAAACCTTATTTTCAACTTTCAAAAGAACAGAAAAAATTTCTTTGGAAAGGAACTGGCGATAAAAATGAACCTACGATTGATAATTTTTTTCAAATGTTGGAAGGAAATTTATATAAAATTCAATATCGCGTAATGCTTTCCAGATACCGTGGGAAAACACTTTGCCCGACTTGTGAAGGTTACAGATTGCGACCTGAAACGGAATGGGTGAAAATTGATGGACACAATATTCAAAGTTTTATAGAATTGCCTTTAGATGAACTTTTACCATTAGTAAAAAGTTTAAAATTGAATAAACACGATTCTGAAATTGCGAAAAGATTGTTGTACGAAATTACTTCTCGTTTGGAATTTTTGACGAAAGTTGGATTGGGTTATTTAACGATTAATAGAACTTCAAATACGCTTTCTGGTGGAGAATCTCAAAGAATTAATCTCGCAACTTCGCTCGGAAGTTCTTTGGTGGGAAGTATTTATATTTTAGATGAACCTTCAATCGGTTTGCATTCTAAAGACACAGAAAATTTAATTAAAGTTTTAAAAAACCTTCGCGATTTAGGAAATACCGTAATTGTAGTGGAACACGATGAAGACGTAATGAAAGCGGCGGATTATATTATTGATATTGGTCCAGAAGCGGGATATGTTGGTGGAGAATTGGTTTTTTCAGGTGATTACAAAGAAATTATAAAAGCCGATACTTTAACTTCGAAATATTTGACCGGCGAATTAGAAATAAAAGTTCCTGCAAAACGCCGAAAAAGCAAAGAATTTATTAAAATAAAAGGTGCACGCGAAAACAATTTAAAAAATATTAATGTTGATATTCCTTTAGAATGTTTGGTTGTAATTTCGGGTGTTTCGGGGAGTGGGAAATCTACTTTGATGAAGGAAGTTTTAACCAAAGGACTTCAACAACAACTCGGAATGGGCGGTAAAAAAACCGATTATGATTCTATAGAATTTCCACAAAAATTAATTAAAAATATCGAACTCATTGATCAAAATCCGATTGGAAAATCAAGCCGATCAAATCCTGTAACTTATTTAAAAGCTTACGATGATATTCGCGATTTATTTTCTAAACAGAAAATGGCAGCAATGATGAACTTGAAACCAAAACATTTTTCTTTTAATGTAGATGGCGGAAGATGCGATGAATGCAAAGGCGAAGGCGTAATCAACGTTTCGATGCAGTTTATGGCAGATATAGAATTGGAGTGTGAAGTTTGCCACGGCGCGAGATTTAAAAATGAAATTCTCGACATTAAATTTGACGAAAAAAATATCTCGGATATTTTACATTTAACAGTTGATGACGCAATTGATTTTTTCCAAGATAATGATCAGAAAAAAATTGTAACAAAATTAAAACCTTTGCAAGACGTTGGTTTGGGTTATTTGCAACTTGGGCAAAGTTCTTCTACACTTTCTGGCGGCGAAGCACAACGTGTGAAACTCGCCTCGTTTTTAGTGAAAGGAAATACGACCGAAAAAACCTTATTTATTTTTGATGAACCTTCTACTGGATTGCATTTCCATGACATAAATAAATTATTGACATCACTTCAAGCTTTGATAGAATTAGGTCATTCCGTGATTGTAATTGAACATCAACCGGATATCATAAAATCTGCAGATTACATAATAGACATTGGTCCTGGTGCAGGAAAATATGGTGGTGAAATTGTGTTTGCAGGAACGCCGGAAGATTTGGCGAAAGATAAAAATTCTGAAACTGCGCGGTTTGTAGCGGAAAAACTGTAATTTAATTATAAAGTATAAGTTATTAATTATGAATTGTGAATTCAACACTCATACTTTATAACTCCTAATTCTACTCAATTTCACTCGTCAAACTGCGCGATAATAATTTCTGATGCATCGGTTTTAAAATCTCCAAACTGCCAGTTTTTACTTTACATTTTCCTTTATAATGAATGAGTAAAGTGCATTGTTCTGCTTGTTCTAAAGTATGGCCGCAAATTTCTACGAGACAAGAAATGACGTAATCAAACGTGTTTACATCGTCATTATAAACTATTAATTTATTTTCAAAATCGGTTTCTTCCAAAACTGCGATATCTTCATTGTACTCACGTTTTGGATTTTCGTAATCTTTAATATTAAAAGGAGAAAAGTACATTAAATATTGTTATTAATATCTTCTAAAGAAATTTCTTCTTCAGCTTTTGGATCGTAAATTAGTTCAACTAGTTCTATAGATTTATTCTGCATTTTCAAGATTTTAAAATGATAATCATCAATGTCAAATTCTTGATTTTCTTCAGGAATATCACTTAAATGATTCATTATAAATCCTGCTAAAGTATTAAAATCACCTTCTTCATTAAGTTCTTTCGGTAAATATTCATTAATTTCTTCTAAAGGTTGCGTTGCTTGAACCCAATAAACATTGTCTCCAACTTGATCTACAATGGTTTCTTCATCATCTTCTTCATCTTGAATTTCACCAACCAATTCTTCCAAAATATCTTCTAAAGTGATAATTCCTTCTGTTCCACCAAATTCATCAATAATAATTGCTAAATGTTGTTTTTTCTGCTGGAAAATTTTAAGCAAATCTGATATTTTTTTACTTCCTACAACAAAAAATGCTTCTCGCATTAATTCTTTCAAATCATCGTGCGTAAGTTCTCCTTTTCGTTTTACAAATTCACGAATAATTTCTTTAGTATAAAAAATCCCAATAATATTATCTATGGAATGTTCAAAAACCGGAATTCTAGAATAGCCACTTGCCATAATAATTTCCATTATTTCTTCTAAAGAATCTTCAATATCAATACTTAAAATATTTTGCCTCGCCACCATTATTTGTTTTGCAGAATGGTCTGTAAAATCAAAAGCATTTTTAATAATTTCGTAATTTTCTTCCTCTATTTCTCCACCTGCAGCAGATTGTTTTACTAAAAGCTGAAGTTCTTCTGTAGAGTGTATTTCCTGCTCAGAAACGGGATGAATTTTAATTAATTTTAAAACTGAATTCGAAAGAAAATTCATTAACCAAATAAAAGGTCTGAAAATATTATAAAAAATACGAAGTGGCGCTGCAATAAAGAAGGTGGTAGATTCTGATTTTCTAATGGCAATAGATTTCGGAACCAATTCCCCGAAAACAATATGCATTATCGTAATAATCATAAAACTACAAATCACAGAAATGGTGGTGATTGTTGCTTCTGCTAATTCTATATCAAATGTGTGAAAAATATTTAGAAAAACCTGATGAAGTGCGCTTTCACCCACCCAACCTAAAGCTAAAGAAGCCAAAGTAATTCCCAATTGTGTCGCAGAAAGATAAGCGTCAAGGTTTTTAATAATCAACTCGGCTTGTTTTGCCATTTTATTTCCTTCAGCTGCTTTCAACTGAATTTGAGAATATCGAACTTTTACTATTGAGAATTCTGCTGCAACGAAAAAACCATTTAACAGAACTAAAAGAATGGCTATAAGAATTTTGACGAAACTGTCGGGGTCCATTTAAAAATTATAAATAATTAATTGCAAATATACTATTTTTTTTAAAATCAAATTTAAATAATCTTATCAGATTTTAAATTTATAAAGAAAATTAATTACTGATTATTAAGGTTTTATAAAATAAAATATTTAATATTAAACTGTAAATACTTTAATTTTTTCTGTAAATAAAATAAGAAATTAAAAGACAAATATTAACCAAAACCGCAAATGCATTAGATAAAATAATCGGCAATTCATCTTTTAAAAATCCGTACCAAACCCAAAGCGAAAGCCCACAGATTAAAGTAAGAATCATTACAAGAGATAAATCTTCTACATCTTTTTCTTTTAAAACTTTGATGAGTTGTAGCAACATTGCAATAGAAGTAATTCCGCCTGCAATTAAACCTAAAATGTTTTCGTTCATTTTAATTTTTTGGATAAACGAATTTAGGAATTAAGTTTCTATTAAATATAAAAACCTTCACCAAAGCGAAGGTTTTTATTTGTGGTCCCACCTGGGCTCGAACCAGGGACCACCTGATTATGAGTCAGGTGCTCTAACCAACTGAGCTATAGGACCTAAAACGTGAAACTAAATTGTTTCTGTTTTATTGGTGTGCAAATCTAATATTTTTTAGGAAATAATAAAAATTTTTTAGTTTTTTTCTTGGCAAATTTCCACTAATACGCCATTTGTTGATTTTGGATGAAGAAAAACGACGAGTTTATTATCTGCTCCTTCTTTTGGTTCCGTGGAAATAAATTGAAAACCTGCAGTTTGTAATCTTTTAATTTCTTCAAAAATATTTTCTACGCTAAATGCTAAATGATGAACTCCTTCCCTATTTTTATCTAAATATTTAGCAATTGTACTTTCAGAATTTGTAGCTTCTAAAAGCTCGAGTTTACTTTCGCCTACTTTATAAAAACTGGTTTTTACAGACTCACTTCCCACAGTTTCTTGTTTATAGTTTTCTTTTCCCAATAATTTCGAAAATAAATCATCAGAAACTTCTAAAGATTTTACAGCAATACCGATATGTTCTAATTTCACAATTGTTGAGTTTTTATTTGATGTTTTTTTGAAATGGTTTAAAAAGTTTTCTTCACTGCATTCACTTTTGCCTTTTTTACTTTTACTTTTTACTTCAAATTATCTCCACAAATTTAGTAAATTTGCAGCATTATGGAAAGCAACAGACAAAGAAAGATAGCGCAAATTTTACAAGAAGATTTCGCTGAATTGTTTAGAAAACAAGCTTCTGAAAGCAAACAAACACTTTTGGTAAGTGTTTCTGATGTTAAAATTTCTGCAGATTTGGGTGTAGCAAAAATATATATCAGTATTTTTCCCGCAGAAAATAGAAAAGCTGTGATGAAAGAAATTGAAGAAAACAAAGCCACTTATAGAAATTTTGTTGGTCAAAAAATGGGAAAACAGGTTCGCATTATTCCACAACTTTCTTTTTTCTTAGACACTTCAATGGATGATGTAGAAGCGATTGAGCGTGAACTGAAAGGTGAAGGCGACAATCCAATTTTATAAATTATTTTGAAAAACACTGCTTTTTACATAGCATCGAGATATTTGCTGTCGAAAAAAGGCAGTACTGCGGTAACTTTTATTACTTGGCTTTCCGCGTGCGCAATGATGGTTGCAGTAGCATCAATGTTTATTATTATTTCTGTTTTTTCTGGTCTAGAACTTTTAAATCAAGATTTAATTTCAAATCTTCACGCAGATCTTACAATAACAAGTAAAGTGGGGAAAACCTTACCTGATGTACCAAGTTTAACAAAAAAATTAAAAGCCAATCAAAACATTGCTCATTTCTCTAAAGTGATAGATGAAAAAGTCTATATCGATTTTAATGATGTCGGTGAAATTGGTTATTTACGCGGTGTAGATTCTGCATATACATTCGTAAATCCAATAAATAAAAGTATTTTCTACGGAACTTATCCAAGCTTTAAATACAGTAATGAAGTTTTAATGGAAAACGAACTGAATAATCGTTTAGGAATTCCCGTTGGTTCCAACAATAGTACTGCCACACTTTTAATGCCAAAACCTGGAGTGGGAATGATTAGCAAAGAAGCGGATATTTTTAATAAAAAAGATGTTTATGTTACTGGAATTTTTCCTGGGAATGATCAACTAAATAATTATATTATTTCTCCATTAGAATTAGCGCAACAACTTTTAAATTTGCCAAAAACCTCTGCCTATAGCATTGTGATTAAATTAAAAAATCCTGCAAATGCCGATTTAATCAAAAGTGAACTTCAAAATTCTTTGGGAAAAGATATTATTATTAAAACTCAAAAAGAAGAAAATGCTGCTTTTTGGAAAATGATTAATACTGAAAAATTTTTTATTTATTTAATATTTGCACTCGTCATTTTCATCACTACTTTCAATTTAGCAGGTGCAATTATTATTCTACAATTAGATAAAAAAGAACAAGCAAAATCATTAATTTCTTTAGGTTTTCCATTAAAAAGTTTACGAATGGTTTATTTTTATACAGGGTTTTTAATCGTTTTATTTGGAATAATTGCAGGTTTAATTCTGGGAACTTTGGTTTCTTATTTACAAATAGAAACTGGACTTTTTAAAGCCAGTGCAACTCTCCCTTTTCCGGTAAAAATAGTGGGTGAAAATTATTTTATCGTCACATTAATTGCAGCGTTCTTCGGTATTCTCGTTTCTTTTATTTTTTCAAAGATTAATAAAAAAAATATTAATAATACTTAAAAAAGTTGATTTTCATTTTCAATTATTTTTTCTTTTTCGAAGACAAAACTGCTCAAATGTTAAATGTTATAATTAAATAACTCCAATTCATATTTAATTTTTAACTTTATCGCCCAAAAAAAATATTCAATAAATGAAAAAATTATTTACTTTATTTTCTCTTACTATCTTATTAAGTTTTGTTACAGCACAAGTCCCAGCTGGCTATTATGATGGAACAACAGGATTAACAGGCGCTGCTCTTAAAACAAAATTAAGCCAAATTATTACTAACGGAGCGAAAGATAATGGTTACGGTGGGCTTTATAATGGTTATCCTACAACAGATGTTGATCATTATTATGAAAATGACGGTTCTGTTTTAGATATGTATTCTGAAAATCCCAAAGGATCTGATCCTTATAATTTTCAACACGGACAGAAAAAATGTGGAAATTACAGCCAAGAAGGAGACTGTTATAATAGAGAACACGTGGTGCCACAAAGTTTGTTTAATTCTGCTTCTCCTATGGTTTCAGATATAAATTTTATAAGACCAACTGACGGCAAAGTAAATGGAATGCGTAGTAATTATCCGTATGGTGCAGTAACAAACCCGTCCTTTACTTCAAAAAACGGAACTAAAGTTGGACCAAGTTCTTCTCCAAATTATACAGGAACAGTTTGTGAACCAATTGATGAATTTAAAGGAGATATTGCAAGAATGATTTTTTATTTCGTAACAAGATATGAATCTAAACTTTCAGGATTTTCTAGTGGAAATATGTTAGGAAATACAACTTATCCAGGTTTAACTTCGTGGGAGAAAGACGTTTTATTAAGTTGGGCAGCTCAAGACCCCGTTTCACCTAGTGAAATAGAAAGAAATAATGCAGCCTATGTTTTTCAAAAAAACAGAAACCCTTTTATTGATCATCCAGAATGGGTTCAACAAATCTGGGGAACACAAGTTGTGGATAATATTGCGCCTTCAACTCCTACAAATTTAGCAGTAACTTCCACAAATACAGCTTCTGTAAATTTAACTTGGACAGCGTCAACAGACAACATTGCAGTTTCTTATTATAAAATTTTCGCAAATGATGTATTCAAAAATAATTCATCTACAAACTCAGCTACAGTTTCAGGACTACATCAAGGAACAAATTATAATTTTTATGTCATAGCAGTAGATGCTGCAGGGAATCTTTCACCTCAAAGTAATGTAGCATCTACAACTACTTTAGTTGATAATGTTGCACCTTCTGCTCCAACCAATTTATCTGTTGTAAATGTTGGAACTAATAATATTTCTTTGCAATGGACTGCCTCAACAGACAATGTTGAAGTGACTTCTTATGATATTTATGCAAATGGAGTTTTGATGGGAACAACAAATACAACTTCAACCAATATCGCAAATTTAGACCCACAAACTTCTTATACTTTATATGTGGTTGCAAAAGATGCAGCTGAAAATGTTTCTTCCCAAAGTAATTCTGTGAATGCAACAACTTTAGCAATAGGAACTAATTGTGGAAACGAAAATTTTGAAACAATTCCTGCAAGTTCTTCCACTTATTCTACCTATAATTGGACAAGTAATGGTATTTCTTGGACTTCAGTAGATTCTAGAACAGATTTAAATATAAATGGAAGAGCAATAACTATACGAAATGGATCTTTAACGGCATTATCTGCACCAAATGGAATTGGTGACTTAACTGTTACAACACAGTTAAATTATTCTGGAACTGCAGGTACTTTAAAAATCTTTGTAAATGATAATGATACAGGATTAACAATTCCTTATAGTGCAAGTGTTACAACAACTCAAGTAAAAGGAATAAATATTTCTGGTCCTGTAGATATAAGTTTAGTTAACAGCAGTACATCAAACAGAGTTGCAATTGATGACATGATGTGGACTTGCTATACAACTGTTTCAACTAATGAAGTAGATAAAAACAAAAATAATCTAACAATTTATCCAAATCCTATTAAAAATAAAGAATTAAATGTAAGTGGTGAAAATTTATCAACAATTGAAAATGTCCAAATTTTCGATTTTACTGGAAAACTTGTTCAAACATTAACTAATCCTTTTAAAAATTCTAATAAAATAATTTTAAAAAACTTATCAAAAGGAGTTTACATTTTAAAAGCAGGAACAAAAACCACCAAATTTATTGTAGAATAAATTGAATTTTATCTAAAAAATTATAAAGACCGGTTCTATTATCGGTCTTTTTTTTATTTTTGAAGTATGAATGAAAAACAAGTTTTTGGTTTAATTGGAAAAAATATTTCCTACTCATTTTCTAAAAAATATTTTACAGATAAATTTAGCAAACTTCATTTATCTGAAAATAAATATGAAATTTTTGACCTAAACGAGATTAAAGAAGTTGAAAAATTATTTCAAAATCCAGAAGTAAAAGGTTTAAATGTAACCATTCCTTACAAAGAAAAAATTATAGATTTCTTAGATGAAATAAGTGAAGAAGCCAAAATAATTGGCGCTGTAAATTGTATTAAAATTAAAGACAATAAAAAAATTGGTTTTAACACCGATGCTTTCGGATTTGAAAAAACGCTTTTGCTCCACTTAAAAGATTTCCACAAAAACGCATTAATTTTAGGAAATGGAGGTGCTGCAAAAGCAGTAAAATATGTTTTGAACAAATTTAATATTCCATTTAAAATTATAGCTAGAAATTCTGATTTAAACTTTGAAAATTTATCTAAAGAAATTGTTGAAAATCATCAATTAATAATTCAATGTACACCGGTTGGAACTTTTCCCAATGAAGAAAAGTGTATTAAATTTCCTTTCGAAGGACTTTCAGAAAAGCATTTGGTAATTGATTTAATTTACAATCCAACCTACACAAAATTTTTAATAAATGCAGCTAATTTCAATGCAAAAACTTTAAACGGTTATTATATGTTAGAACAGCAAGCAGAAAAAGCATGGGAAATTTGGAAATCTAACTAGAATTCTTCTACTTTAATGGAAATATTTTAATAAATTTATTTTTTTTTATAAAAACGGTGTTATTTTAACCAAAAAGATTTGCTATGACAACAGAAAATAATATTTCTGACAACAACGAAAAGGATTTAAAACCTCTAAAAGAAAATGAGATTCTGGCTACAGAAAACGAAAATTCTACAACTGAAATTGAATCTTCAGAGAATAGTTCAAAAGTTTCTGAACCAGAATCATTAGTTTCTAAAGAAAACGAAACTGAAAAATTGGAAGCTGAAATTTCAGAAGAAACTGAAACTTTAGAATCGTCAGATTTAAAGAAAATTAGTGACGAAAAGCAGTTTCCAAAAGATGAAGAAATTAAATCTAAAGAAATCGTATCAAATGAAAATGAGAAAAACTCAACAGTTGAAGAAAATGATGAAGATGAAAAATCAAAAAAAGATGAAATAGTTTCTCTCCCAAAACTTTTAGATATGATGGAGAAAATAATCAATTCTAAAGACGGCGAAACACACTATAAAGAATTCAATCATTTAAAAGAAAAAGTTCATACACTTATAAATTCAGAATCTGAAGTTGCGAAAAGAGAATTACCTGAAGATGAGCAAGCAAATTATCATCATCCTATTTCTTCTAGATTTAACGGAATTCTCAATATTTATAGAGAACAACAAAACGAGTATCACAAAAAAATAGAACTTGAGCAAGCTGAAAATTTAAAAAACCGCCAATCCATTATTGATCGTTTAAAAAATTTATACACCAATTCTGAAGTCGGAACAAATCTTTTTAAATCTATTCGAGAAATTAAAGAAGATTGGGGAAATGCGGGACAAGTGGCGAAAAATGAGTTTAAATTATTAAATAATAATTACTTTTTCCATCTCACTCAGTTTTACGAAATGCTCGATATGAACAAAGAGTTTTTAGTGCAAGAATATGAGCATAATCTGGAAAAAAGACAAAATATTATTGCACGTGCGAAAGAACTTTTAGACGAGAAATCTGTACAAAAAGCGCTTAATGAACTTCAATATTTACACAAACTTTGGAAGGAAGAAGCCGTTCCGGTTGCAGAAGAATTCAGAGAAACAACTTGGTTAGAATTCAAGGAATTATCTAATAAAATACATGACAGAAAAACAGAACTTTTTTCACAAATTGATGCAGAACAAGCTGAAAATTTAATTAAAAAGAATGAAATTATTTCTAAAATGAAAGCGCTTGTCTCACCAGAAAAAGAAGGAAATCATAATTATTGGCAACAATCTATTAAGAAAATTGAGGATTTGCGCACAGAATTTTTAAAATTAGGAAGCGTTCCTAAAAAAGAATCAAATCACAATTGGAGTGAATTTAAAGAAATCCTTCGCCAATTTAATTCAAAAAAGAACGATTTCTACAAAGGTTTAAAAAATTCCCAACAAGATAATTTAGATAAAAAACTAAGTCTCATACAGACTGCAACTGATAATATGAATAGTGAAGATTGGGAAACGGCCGTTCCACTTTTTAAAAATTTGCAGAATGAGTGGAAAAAAATCGGGCATGTTCCTAGAAGTCAAGCTGATAAAATTTGGACAGAGTTTCGGGCTGCATGTAATACTTTTTTTGAGAATTTTCGTCAGAAAAATGATGTTGCATCAGACAATTGGAAAGAAAATCTGAAACAGAAAAATCAAATTTTAGCCGAATTAAAAACCATTTCGGATGAAAAAGGTAGTGTAGAAAAAATAGAGGAGTTAAAAAACAACTGGAATAAAGTTGGAAAAGTTCCACGTGAAAATCTAGGAATAAATACAGAATTCAATAAAATTTTAAAAGAAAAATTAAAATTAAATAAAATTAATGAGTTTGATTTAAAAGAAGAAGGTCTTACAGAATCTCAACTTTCTGATAAAGCCAGAAAAATTAAAAACCAAATTTCTGATACTGAATCTGAAATAGTAAAAATGGAAAACAATCTTGGTTTCTTCGCAGATTCTTCTCGAAATAACCCTTTATTAAAGGAAACCTATCTAAAAATTGATGAGAAAAAAGTGCAATTAGAAAGTCTAAAAGCAACTTTACATCAAATTATTAGTGGCGAATAAACTTGATAAAATGAATAAATTTTTAGCGTTTTTCTGTTTAATTATGGGATTGAGTTTAAGCGCTCAAACTGTAAAAGATTTCTTAAATATTCCAGGTCCTTTGGAAATCGATGGAACAGAATTTTTGCTAGATTGGAGCAAACAATCATCTGCAACACTTTATCTTCAACAATATTTACCTCGGGATGAAGAAATATCAAATTTCAATCAGCTCATAAATATTTCCTATTTTGATAAAGATATAGATTTAGATGAGGCAGTTCGGCAAAAAGTAGAAAGTTTCCAAAACCGTGAAAAAACTGATAAATATTCTAAAGTTCAAGTTACAGAAAGTCCAGACGGAACAGAATATATTGTAGATGGAATTTTAACTGAAACACCGAAAACAGGAAGTCCATACGCAGAATACGGAATTTACAGATTTAAAAAAATTACAAATGGCAACAAAAAATATTTTTTAATTTTCTCTTATATCAAAAGAAATTACAGTGATTTGCGTGGCGGTGTAAAATCATTAGAAAAGCAACGTAATAAATTAATGGAACTAATTATTGATTTTCAAATTCCTGCAATTTCACTTGGAGCAAATGCAGCAGAAAAGAAATAAATTCATTTAATATTAAAAAATTAAGAAAAGTTTTTTTGATTATCTATCACATAAAATCTCAAATGATTTTCTCGGACTTTAACTTTTGTTGAACTTTAATTAGTAATTATTCAAGCTTAAAATTCCCAAAATTTTATTTCTTTTCGGTTAAAAAAAATTATGTCAGACGAATTTTACATGCAACGTTGCATAGAATTAGCAAAAAAAGCATTAGGAAAAACTTATCCAAATCCTTTAGTAGGAGCAGTTATTGTTTATAATAAGAAAATTATTGGCGAAGGTTTTCATCATAAAGCAGGAGAAAATCATGCGGAAATTAATGCTATAAATTCTGTAAAAAACAAATCACTTCTCCCCGATTCTACCATTTATGTTTCTTTAGAACCTTGTTCTCATTTTGGAAAAACGCCACCTTGTGCTTTAAAATTAAAAGAAGTTGGTTTTAAAAAAGTCGTAATTGGTGCGATGGATTCTCATGAAAAAGTAAACGGAGAAGGAAAAAAAATTTTAGAAGATTCAGGAATTGAAGTTGTTTCAGGAGTTTTAGAAAAAGAATGTAAAGAATTAAATAAAAGATTCTTCACTTTCCACACCAAAAAAAGACCTTTTATTATTTTAAAATGGGCACAATCTGGCGATGGATTTTTAGATAAAGATTTCCGGCCAACTGCAATCGGAAACAGTTTGAGTAAACAACGCGTTCATCAATCAAGAGCAGATGAACACGCCATTTTAATCGGTACAAATACGGCTTTAAATGATAATCCAAGTTTAACAACCCGTGAAGTAAAAGGCAGAAATCCAATAAGAATTTTGCTTGATTTTAATTTGAAAGTTCCTTCAGATTTTAATATTTTTAATTCTGAAGCAGAAACCATAGTTTTCAATTCTATTAAAGAAGAAACTAATGGAAATATTAAATACATCAAAATTCAGAAAGAAAATTTTCTAAATTATTTGATGGCGAAATTGTATGAATTACAAATTCAATCGGTGATTGTAGAAGGTGGAAGTTTTACTTTACAACAATTTATAAATGAAAATCTTTGGGACGAATGCGTAATTATAAAAAATGAAAATCTCAGTTTAAATAATGGAACTTTAGCGCCAAAATTCTCTGAAATTCCTTTTAAAACAGAAAAGTTGAGAGATAATTTAGTTTTATTTTATCGGAATTTTTGAATTTAATTTCTAATTTAATTACTTTCAGATTTTTGTCATTCCGTAGGAATCTAAACTGTTGAGATTCCTACGGAATGACAAAATTATACTTATTTTTATGAATATTAAATCATTAATTTAATGAGTGTTTTCTCTTTTAAAACCATAAAAAAACCAATAAGTGAAATCCTTTTAAAAGAAAAAGGAAGCAAATTTATTGGCTTTGCAAGTCCAATTTCAAGTGAAGAAGATTTCAAAAATTATTTAGCAGAAATTAAAAAAACACATCCAAAAGCAACGCATCATTGTTACGCTTTTAGAATTGGAATTGACGGAGAAAATCACAGAGCAAATGACGATGGAGAACCAAATGGAAGTGCAGGTTTACCCATTTTCAACCAAATATTAGCAAAAGAATTAACCAATATTTGTGTAGTTGTCGTTCGATATTATGGCGGAACAAAATTGGGCGTTTCAGGTTTGGTAAAAGCCTATAAAAATTGTGCGCAAGAAACTTTAGACTTAGCTGAATTCATTACCAAAGATTTGACAATTTTAATAGAAATTAATTTTAAATTTTCTGTACAAAACAGTATTTTTTCTTTAATTAATAAATATGAAGGAAAAATTTTAGAATTTATAACAGCAGGAAACTGCACCATAAAAGCCGAAATAAAATCTGTGGATTTTGAAAAATTTATAGAGAACTTAGCAGAAATTCATGAAGTTAATTTTGAAATTTTGGAAGATTAAAATAGATTATTTACTTCGTACCGCTCTGAATGACAGCGAAATTGTCATTCTGAACGAAATGCAAAGTAGCGAAATGAATTGAAGAGTCTCTTTAATAAAAAAGACACAGATTCTTCGCTCCACTACGTTTCGCTCAGAATGACAGAAATTATAATTTGAACTTTAGGAATCGTTAATTTCAACTTTAAAAAAGCAAAACTTTTGTAACTTTTGTGGTTAAAAAATTAATTTCTCCTTCCACCATTTAACAGGGAAGCGAAATATAAAAGTTGTGCTAAAGAACCGATTGCTGCAACAACATAAGTTCTCGCCGCCCATTTTAAAGCATCTTTTGCGCCATCTTGTTCTTGTCTCGTTACAGTTCCAGATTTTTCCAGCCAAATTAAAGCACGATTACTCGCATCATATTCTACCGGCAAAGTTATAAATGCAAAAACTGTAGTGATTGCGAAAAGAATTACGCCAATTGTTAGAAGCGTTTTATTTCCACTCGAAGCCATTACTAAAATCCCTGCAATTAAAATAAAATTTAAAAGTTTCGAACTCACATTTACTAAAGGAACCATTGTTGAGCGGAGTTTCAAAGCGGCGTAACCAACTTTATGTTGTACAGCATGACCGCATTCATGAGCTGCAACTGCTGCAGAAGCAGCATTTCTTTGCATATAAACTTCTTCCGAAAGATTTACTGTTTTGTCTAAAGGATTGTAATGATCAGTCAATTGTCCAGGAACAGAAGTAACTTGAACGTCATTAATTCCATTGTCGTGCAACATTTTTTCTGCAATTTCTTTTCCCGACATTCCGTTCTGCAAATGCATTTGAGAATAGAATGCAAACTTAGATTTCAGGCGGTTTTGCACAATGAAACTAATTAAAAAAATCGCACCTAAAATCAAGTAATATCCACTCATTATCTTCTTTTTTTTCAAAATTCAATTTAATTAGAAGTAAAAAGTATGCCAAAACTTTTATTTAAAATATTTAATTTTATCTTTGTTTTTCTTAATAAAATTAAATGTCAATTCTAACTATAATTGAAGTAAACTCCGCAGATTTATTGAAAAAATTCGTAAAATTCCCGATGGAACTTTATATGAATAATTCATGTTTTGTGCCACCATTAATAAATGATGAACTTAAAGTTTGGGATCCAAAACACAACGCTGCTTTTGCTTATTGTGATTCTAAAAAATATTTAGCTTTAAAAGATGGAAGAATTGTAGGAAGAATTGCAGTTATATTTAATAAAAAAGAAGCGGAAGAACTAGGAATATCTAAAATCCGTTTCGGTTGGTTGGATTTCATTGATGACATTGAAGTTTCTAAAGCTTTAATAAATAAAGCGGTAGAATTCGCAAAAGAAAAAAATATTTCAAAAATTGAAGGTCCGATGGGATTTACAAACCTTGATAAATCGGGAATGTTAACAAAGGGTTTTGATAAATTAGCTACAATGATTGGATTGTATAACTTTTCATATTATCCAAAGCATTTGGAAAAATTAGGTTTAGTTAAAGAAAAAGAATGGGTAGAATTTGAAATGAGATTTCCCGAGATTTTATCTGAAAAGGTGGAAAAATTTAGCCGATTGATTAAACAGAAATATAAATTAAATGTTATTCAATTTAAAAGTAAAGAAGACATAAAACCTTTTATAGATCCAATGTTTAAGCTTTTAGATCAAACTTATAATTCTCTTTCAACCTACACGCCAATTACTAAAGAGCAAATTGCAACTTATAAAGAAAAATATTTTCCATTTATAGATAAAAATTATATCATTTGTGTAGAAGATGAAAATCATGATCTTGTGGCTTTCGCTGTCACAATGCCTTCTTACAGCAAAGCTTTACAAAAAGCCAACGGAAAATTGTTTCCTTTCGGATGGTATTATTTACTTCAAGCGAGCAAAAAAAATGATAGTGCCAATTTTTATTTAATTGGAATACAACCAGAATATCAAAGACGTGGTGTAACTGCAATTATTTTTAAAGAAATATATGAACGTTTTACAAAAATGGGAATTACTTATGCGGAAACAAACCCAGAATTAGAAGAAAACAAAAGCGTTCAAGTTTTGTGGCAAGATTATAATCCGGTTAATCATAAGCGCAGAAGAACCTATTCAAAAGAAATTTAAATGAAAAAACAGCTTATCATTTACGGTATTTTAATAATTATTTTTCTAGTTTATAATTTCTTTTTTAAAGTTGCAGATGAAAAAACAAATACCGCAATTAACATTTTAATTGCAAGTATTATTTTTGGGTATATTGCTTATTTGGCTTTTACGATTTTAAAAAAAATGAATCAAAACAAGTAATTTTTAATCATTATAAATTATTTTAATTGTGTTATTAAATTTAACATTTTAGCCTCCAATATTTCATCTTCTCTACTTTATTCATTAAATTTGCAAATTAAGAACCTTGCAAAATGAATTTACCAGAAAATTATATTCCTATTTTAATTCAAGCCGCTGTCGCAATTGGCTTCGTTGCAATCTCAATTCTTGGCGCACATTATTTGGGTCCAAATTTGAAGGGAAAAAATAAAGATAAAAATTTTGAGTGCGGTGTGGAAAATGAAGGCAATGCAAGAACACCATTTTCTGTAAAGTACTTTTTAACCGCTATTTTATTTGTGCTTTTTGACATTGAAATCGTATTTTTTTATCCTTATGCAGTAAATTTTAGAGAATTTGGTTTTGAAGGTTTCATTGCAGTTCTAATGTTTGTAGGTGTTTTCTTTTTGGGCTTTTTTTATGTTTTGAAAAGAGGCGCTTTAGATTGGGACAAATAATTAAAATAACAGAAAATGTCAGATAATAAACCTATTATAAGAACAGACGCGCCCGCTCCTCCAGGACATGCAGGCGAAGGTTTTTTCGCAACTAATTTAAGTAGTCTCGTGGGAATGGCTCGCGCAAATTCACTTTGGCCTCTACCTTTTGCAACATCTTGCTGTGGAATTGAATTTATGGCGATGATGATGCCTACTTATGATTTAGCACGTTTTGGTGGAGAAAGAATGTCTTTTTCTCCGAGACAAGCCGATGTACTTTTAGTTTGTGGAACCATTGCTAAAAAATTAGGCCCAATTTTAAAAGAAGTTTATACCCAAATGGCAGAACCGAAATGGGTAATTGCAGTTGGAGCTTGTGCAAGTTCAGGTGGTATTTTTGACACTTATTCTGTACTTCAAGGAATTGATAAAATAATTCCTGTAGATGTTTATGTTCCCGGTTGTCCACCAAGACCAGAGCAAATTTTAGAAGGATTTATGCAAGTTCAAGCTTTAGCAGAAAGTGAAAGTTCTAGAAGAAGAGATTCTGAAGAATACAAACATTTACTAGAATCTTACGATATAAATTAATGGATATGACGAATGAATTTGTGCTAGAAGCCATTACAAGAGAATTTCCAGAGTCTGTTTTAAACTCATCCGAACCTTATGGATTTTTAACGGTTGAAGTAAAAAAACAAGATATTAAAAAGATAGTTCATTATCTGCAAGAATCAACATTAGGAATTAACTTTCTTACTGATATTTGCGGAATTCATTATCCAGAATTTCAAGAAAAAGAATTAGGTGTGATTTATCATTTGCATAATATGCAAACTAATTTTAGAATTCGTCTTAAAGTATTTATGTCTCGTGAGAAAAACGAAGTCGATAGTTTAACAGAACTTTATTCTGGAGCAAATTGGATGGAACGGGAAACATTTGATTTTTATGGAATTAAATTTAAAGGACATCCAGATCTTAGAGTTATTTTAAATGATCCAGGTTTAGGTTATCATCCGATGTTGAAAGAATATAAATTAGAAGATGGAACCAGAACCGATAAAGATGATAAAATGTTCGGTAGATAAATTGCTTAAAGTTTAAAGCAAATCAAAATTATGAAAGACAACGAATTATCAAATATATTAAATCAGTACGAATCTAAAGAGCAGATTGACGGACAGTTATATACGCTCAATTTAGGTCCAACTCATCCTGCAACACACGGAATTTTTCAAAACATTCTTACAATGGATGGTGAAAGAATTTTGCACGATGAACAAACTGTAGGTTATATTCACCGTGCTTTTGAAAAAATTTCTGAAAGAAGAAATTTCACACAAATCACTACTCTTACAGATAGAATGAACTATTGTTCTGCGCCCATAAATAATATTGGATGGCACATGACAGTAGAAAAACTAATTGGTTGCAAAACGCCGAAACGCGTAGATTATATGAGAATCATAATGATGGAACTCGCAAGAATAACCGATCATTTGGTTTGTAATGGTGTTATTGGTGTAGATTCAGGAGCTTTAACAGGATTTACATACGTTTTCCAAGATCGTGAAAGAATCTATGAAATGTATGAAGAAATTTGTGGCGCGAGAATGACCACAAATATGGGGAGAATTGGTGGTTTTGAAAGAGATTTTAGTCCAAGATTTCACGAGTTAATTAAAGATTTTATTAAAACTTTTCCTAAAAGATTTGGTGAGTTTGTAACCTTAATGGAAAGAAATAGAATTTTTATGGACAGAACCATCGGAGCTGGAGCAATTTCTGCAGAACGTGCTTTAAATTATGGTTTTACAGGTCCCAATTTGCGCGCAACTGGAGTTGATTATGATGTAAGAGTTGCACAACCTTATTCTTCTTATGATGATTTTGATTTTACGATTCCCATCGGAACTGCAGGAGATACTTATGACCGTTTTATGGTTCGTCAACAAGAAGTTTGGGAAAGTTTAAAATTAATAAAAAACGCCTACGAAAATTTACCGGAAGGAAATTTTCATGCAGATGTTCCAAATTTTTATTTGCCAGAAAAAGCAGATGTTTACACTAAAATGGAAGCTTTAATTTACCACTTTAAAATCGTAATGGCAGAAACTGAAATACCGAAAGGTGAAGTTTACCATTGTGTAGAAGGAGGAAATGGAGAATTAGGTTTTTATTTGGTAAGTGATGGCGGAAGAACGCCTTATAGATTGCATTTTAGAAGACCGTGCTTTATTTATTATCAAGCTTATCCCGAAATGGTAACTGGCTCAATGATTTCTGATGCGGTGGTAACTTTAAGTTCGCTGAATGTAATTGCAGGTGAATTAGATGCATAATAAATTTTAATAAAAAAAATTGATAAGATTTTTAGAAAGTGATTTTCATCTAAAATCCAAAATCTAAAATCTAAAATCTTTAAATATGAGCGAAATAGTTTTTAAACCTGAAACTTTAGAGAAAGTTCAGACCATTATAAAAAGATATCCGGAAGGGAAAAGTAAATCTGCTTTAATCCCAGTTTTACATTTAGCACAAACTGAATTAGGAGGTTGGTTAAGCGTTCCTGTGATGGATTATGTTGCAGAAGTTTTAAATCTTCTTCCAATTGAAGTTTATGAAGTCGCAACATTTTACAGTATGTTTAATATGAAACCTGTAGGGAAATACGTGTTGGAAGTTTGCAGAACAGGACCTTGTATGTTAAATGGAAGTGAAAAAATATTAGATCACATTAGAACAACTTTAAATATAAAAGACGGTGAAACGAGTGCAGATGGTTTATTCACATTAAAACCTGCAGAATGTCTCGGTGCATGCGGGTACGCACCAATGATGCAATTAGGCAAATTTTACCATGAACATTTAACAATAGAAAAAGTAGATGAAATTCTCCAACTTTGTAGAGAAGGACAATTGGCTTTAGATTAATAAAATAAAAAATGAGTAAAAAACTTTTACTTAAAGATGCACATATAGAAGGTATTCGCTATTTTGAAACCTACCGAAAACACGGTGGTTATGAAGCAGTTGAAAAAGCGTTCAAAATGACGCCAGAAGAAATTGTGGAAGAAGTAAAAACTTCCGGACTTCGTGGTCGTGGTGGTGCAGGATTTCCTACAGGTTTAAAATGGAGTTTTCTAGCAAAACCAGACGGCATTCCCAGACATTTGGTTGTAAACGCAGATGAATCTGAACCTGGAACTTTCAAAGACCGTTATTTAATGGAATTTTTACCACATCTTTTAATTGAAGGAATGGTAATTTCCTCTTTTGCTTTAGGCGCAAATGATTCTTATATTTATATCCGTGGCGAATATGCTTGGATTACAGATATTTTAGAAGAAGCTATTGATGAGGCTAAAAAAGCAGGATTTTTAGGAAAAAATATTTTAAATTCTGGTTACGATTTAGAAATTTATGTTCATCGTGGAGCGGGAGCTTATATTTGTGGTGAAGAAACTGCACTTTTAGAATCTCTCGAAGGAAAACGTGGAAATCCCAGATTAAAACCACCATTTCCTGCAGTAAAAGGTGCGTGGGAAAGACCAACTGTGGTAAATAATGTTGAAACTATTGCAGCAGTTGTTCCAATTATTAATATTACTGGCGCAGAATATGCGAAAATTGGAGTAGGTAAATCAACTGGGACAAAATTAATTTCTGCTTGTGGAAATATTAATAAACCCGGCGTTTATGAAATTGATATGACCATTTCTGTAAAAGATTTTATTTATTCTGACGAATATTGTGGCGGAATTCCAAATGGAAAAAGATTGAAAGCTTGTATTCCGGGTGGAAGTTCAGTTCCAATTATACCAGCAAATTTATTATTAAAAACAATCAATGGTGAAGATAGAATAATGAATTATGAATCTTTATCAGACGGTGGTTTCGCTACAGGTTCGATGATGGGTTCTGGTGGATTTATAGTTTTAGACGAAGACCAATCTGTAGTAAAACACACGATGACTTTGGCGAGATTCTACAACCACGAAAGTTGCGGACAATGTACTCCATGTAGAGAAGGAACTGGTTGGATGTATCGAATTTTCAAAAAAATATTGAGCGGAGAAGGTGAAATGAAAGATATCGATTTATTGTGGGACGTTCAAAGAAAAATTGAAGGAAATACAATTTGTCCACTTGGTGATGCTGCAGCGTGGCCAGTTGCCGCGGCAATCAGACATTTTAGAGATGAGTTTGAATGGTGGATTGATAATCCCGAAGCAATGACGGGAAATTATGGTTTGGCAAATTATGCAGATCCAATTCCAACACCAGAAATTCAAAATATTAAATAAAGTTGAAAAGTAAAATATTATTTTTAGCAGTAATTTTATTTTCAATTTTAAGTTTGAAAGCACAAACTCAACCTTTTCAGAAAGGGAGTATGATTGTTTTCTTCGGTTGGAATAGAAGTGCATTTACCAATTCTGATATTCATTTTAAAGGAAATGGTTATGATTTTCAATTAAATAATGTAGTTGCACATGATAGACCTTCACCTTTTGGGTGGGATTATGTAAATCCAAAATGGTTTACTGTGGTGCAATATGATGTAAGAATTGGCTATTTTTTAAAAGATAATTTAGCCATAGTTTTAGGAATAGATCACATGAAATATGTAATGGATCAAGATCAAATTGTAGATTTTAATGGAAATATTTCTGATCCAAAATATGCCGCTTATGTACAAAATGGAAAAGTGAATTTAGCCGATGCAAATTTCCTTACTTTTGAGCATACAGATGGACTTAATTATGAAAATTTAGGTTTAGAAAAATATAAAAGTTTAATTAATAAAGAAAAAATAGATTTAGTTTGGTCTTATGGAGCCGGAATCGGCGTTATGTTTCCAAAAAGTAATGTGAAATTATTTGGAAATGAAAGAAGCGACCGTTTTCACGTTGCAGGAATGGGAATCGATTTAAGAAGTAGTCTAAATTTTATTTATAATAAACATTGGATGTTGAGATTAGAAGCAAAAGCGGGATATATAAATATGTGGGATATAAAAACCACATTAAATAATAAACCAGATTATGCGCAACAAGATTTTGTTTTCGGACAAATTCTAGCGGGAGTTGGATATACATTCAGAACGAAGAAAAATTTATAAATCATATTGCCAATTGGCAAAATAAAAAATATGAGCGAAGAAATTAAAAAATTTAAAGTAACCATTGATGGGCAAACTACAGAAGTTGCGCCCGGAACTACAATTATGAATGCCGCACGGCAAATCGGTGGTCGTTCAGTTCCACCTGCAATGTGTTATTATTCTTCTTTGGAAACAAGCGGTGGAAGATGCAGAACTTGTTTAGTAGAAGTGAGCAAAGGCTCTGATAAAGATTCAAGACCAATGCCAAAATTGGTTGCAAGTTGTAGAACTGAAGTGATGGACGGAATGGAAGTGAAAAACTTAACTTCTCCTAAAACACAAGAAGCAAGACACGCCGTTACAGAATTTTTATTAATAAATCACCCTTTAGATTGTCCAATATGTGACCAAGCCGGAGAATGTCATTTGCAAGATTTAAGTTACGAACACGGCGTAGAATCTACAAGAACAGATTTTGAACGCAGAACTTTTGAGCCAGAAGATATCGGTCCTTACATTAAATTAAATATGAACCGTTGCATTTTGTGTGCGCGTTGCGTTTTAGTGGCGAACCAATTAACAGAAGAAAGAGAACATGGCATTTTATTTAGAGGAGAACATGCAGAAATTTCTACTTATTTAAATAAAGCTTTGGAAAATGATTTTATCGGAAACGTAATTGATGTTTGTCCAGTTGGAGCTTTAACTGACAGAACTTCAAGATTTATGAGCCGCGTTTGGTTTACAAAACCGATGGATGCACATTGCGATTGCGATAAATGTTCTGGGAAAGCCGTAGTTTGGTTAAAAGGTGATGAAGTAATTAGAGTGACTGCAAGAAAAGACCAATATGATGAAATCACCAGAGAAGATTATATTTGTAACACTTGTAGATTTGGTAGAAAAAATGCAAAAGATTGGGTAATTGAAGGTCCACGTCACATCGATAGACATTCTGTGATTTCACTAAATCATTATCAAAAACCAACCAATGAATTGCGTTTATTAGACAATCCAGATGCAAAAGAAATAAGTAGAAAAGATGACGCAAAAGAATCTTATTTAATAGAAAATTCTGACGCGAAAGAAATTAGTAAAAAAGACGAAATATAAAAGATGGAGCAATTAACTTTTAAATTAATTCTGGTATTTTGCTTGTTTTTACTTGCATTAACTGTTGCAGCCTATTCCACTTGGGCTGAAAGAAAAGTTGCATCTATAATGCAAGATAGAATTGGACCAAACAGAGCCGGACCTTTCGGTTTATTACAACCAATTGCAGATGGTGGGAAATTTTTCTTTAAAGAAGATTTTACTCCAGCAAATGCTGAGAAATTTTTATTTATAATTGGTCCGTCTTTAGTGATGTTTATTTCATTAATTACAGGTGCAGTAATTCCTTGGGGAAAATCTTTAAATTTTGGTGGAGAAAGTTATTCACTTCAAGTGGCAAATATTGATGTCGGCGTTTTATATTTAATAGGAATGGTTTCCATCGGCGTTTACGGAATCATGATTGGAGGATGGGCTTCAAATAATAAATATTCTTTAATCGGTGCAATTCGTGCTTCTTCTCAGATGATTTCTTATGAACTCGCAATGGGTTTATCTTTACTTGCAATTATTATGATGTCTGGAAGTTTAGATTTAAAAGTAATAACTGAAACACAAGGAACGGGAAAACTTTGGGGCGTAATTCCTTGGGTTTCTGGTTTTAATTGGAATGTTTTTTATCAACCAGTCGCTTTTGTCATTTTTTTTGTTGCAGCAATGGCGGAATGTAACAGACATCCTTTTGATTTAGCAGAATGTGAATCTGAATTAATTAATGGCTATCACACAGAATATTCTTCAATGAAATTGGGACTTTACATGTTCGGAGAATATGTGAATATGTTTATTTCAAATGCATTACTTGTTACTTTATTTTTGGGTGGTTATAATTTCCCAGGAATTCATTGGGTTTCTGTACATTGGGGAGAAAACGCCGCTGGAATTTTATCAATCCTTGCATTTTTATTAAAAACTTTTACAGGAATTTTCATATTTATGTGGGTTCGATGGACTTTACCAAGATTTAGATATGATCAATTAATGCATCTTGGTTGGAAAAAATTTATACCAATTGCATTAGTAAATTTAGTTTTAACAGGTGCGGTAATTTTAGCTTTTGAATATTTTTTTAAATAATTAAAAAGAAAAATTTAAATTAATTTAATATTGGTAAATTGTTACTTCGGTAAAATGTTACACTAAATAAATAAAATGAAACTTACAAATAGGTCAAAAGTTGTCTCAAACAAAAAGATGACACTGCTCGAAAAGATGTATTTTCCGGAGATATTTAAAGGAATGGCGATTACTTTAAAACATGCGGGGAAAACAGTTTTCAGCGGTTCTCAAACCATTCAATATCCAGAGCAAGTGAAACCTCGCGCAAAAGTTTGGCGCGGACTTCACGTTTTAAAACTAGACGAAGAAGGAAGAGAACGTTGCACAGCTTGCGGTTTATGCGCAGTTGCGTGTCCTGCAGAAGCCATTACAATGACGGCCGGAGAAAGAACAAAAGAGCAAAAAGATCTTTACAGAGAAGAAAAATTTGCTGAAGTTTATGAAATCAATATGTTGCGTTGTATTTTCTGTGGGATGTGTGAAGAAGCTTGTCCAAAGTCTGCGATTTATTTAACTGATAGATTGGTAGATGTAGAAACCAACCGTGGTTCCTTTATTTACGGTAAAGATAAATTAGTAGAAACAATGGATGCAAGAATTGATGTTTCAGAGAGACAATCTGAAGAACAAAAAAAATTAGTTTAAAAAAATGGAGCAAATTCTTTTCTTTTTAGTTGCTTTCATCGCGTGTTTAAGCGCGATATATTTCGTGTTTGGTAAAAATCCGCTTTACAGTATTTTATCATTAATTGTTACTTTTTTCTCTATCGCAGGATTATATATATTGCTTAATGCACAGTTTTTAGGCATTGTTCAAATTATAGTTTACGCCGGAGCAATTATGGTTTTATTTCTTTATATTTTAATGATGCTAAATTTAAACGAAGGTGATGAAACTAAAAAACCAGGTTTAGGTAAATACATTGCTGTTTTTTCTGCTGGTATTTTATTCATCGGAATGCTCGGTGCGTACAAAGGAATGACAATGAATCATGTTGCAGGAAGTAATATAAATCCATCCGCAGGTTTAACAAAAGAATTAGGAAGATTATTATTTAACGAATATGTTTTGCCATTTGAACTCGCTTCAATACTCATTTTAGCAGGAATCGTGGGTGCAGTTTTAATTGGTAAAAAAGATATATAAATTATGGGAGAAACCAATACTTTTATACAAAGTGTGCCTTTAGAATATTTTATAATTCTCTGTACATTTTTGTTTTGTTTAGGCGTTTTAGGCGTTTTAGTTCGTAGAAATGCAATTATAATTTTGGGTTGTGTAGAATTAATGTTAAATTCTGTAAATCTTTTATTAGCTTCATTTTCCAGTTATAAAGGCGACGGAAATGGGCAAATTTTGGTATTTTTTATAATGGTAGTTGCAGCGGCGGAAGTTGCAGTTGGTTTAGCAATTATTGCAATGATGTATCGGAATTCCAAATCGGTGGATATTAGTATTTTTAATAAATTAAGAGGTTAAGAAAAGGATGGAAAATTTAGTTTACGCAATCATACTTTTACCTCTCGCAGGTTTTTTAATTAATGGTTTTTTTGGTAAAAAATTACCTAAATTATTCGTGGGGACTTTAGCAACTTTAGTAGTTTTTACTTCATTTGTAATCGCAGTTAAAATATTTTTAGGCTTCGATGAAAATTCGTCGCCCATTATTGTCAAAGCTTTTGAATGGTTTAAAGTGAATGGAATGCAAATTAATTTTGCTTTTCAAATTGACCAATTGTCTTTAATGATGATTATGATTATCACCGGGATTGGTTCTTTAATTCACCTCTACTCCATCGGATATATGAGTCACGATGCTGGTTTTGCAAGATTCTTTTCTTATTTAAATTTATTTATTTTCTCAATGTTACTTTTGGTAATGGGAAATAATTATTTAATTTTATTTATTGGTTGGGAAGGCGTCGGCGTTTGTTCATATTTACTAATTGGATTTTGGTATAAAAATGAAGATTTCGGCAAAGCTGCTCGCAAAGCTTTCATAATGAACAGAATTGGTGATTTGGCTTTATTAGTTGGAGTTTTCGTAATAGCGCAACAAATGAATGCAATTGATTATTTAACGGTTGCGCAAAATGCCAATAAATTCGAACTCAATTCTCCCGTCGTTATTTTCATCACTTTAAGTTTATTTATCGGCGCAATTGGAAAATCTGCACAAATTCCACTTTTCACTTGGCTTCCAGATGCAATGGCGGGTCCAACTCCAGTTTCCGCATTAATTCACGCGGCAACAATGGTTACAGCAGGAATTTATTTGGTAGTAAGAAGTAATTTTCTTTTTTCACTCGCACCATCAACTTTAGATATTATTTTATTTATTGGTTTAACAACTTCTTTAGTCGCAGCGTTTATTGGTTTGCGACAAAATGATATTAAAAAAGTTTTAGCATATTCTACAGTTTCACAACTTGGTTTTATGTTTATCGCTCTTGGAGCGGGAGCTTACACCGTTGCAATGTTTCATTTAATTACACACGCATTTTTCAAAGCACTTTTATTTTTAGGTGCAGGTTCTGTAATTCACGCGATGAGCGACGAACAAGATATGCGTTTTATGGGCGGTTTAAGAAAAAAAATTCCTTTAACTTATATTACATTTTTAATAGGAACTTTAGCAATTTCTGGAATTCCTTTCTTTTCTGGGATGATTTCTAAAGATGAAATTTTAGCTGCAACTTGGAATAAAAGCCCGATTATTTGGTTTTTAACTTTATTCAGCGCAGCTTTAACTGCAGTTTATATGTTTAGATTATTATTCTTAACATTTTTTGGAGAATTTAGAGGAACTGAAGAACAGAAAAAACACATCCACGAAAGTCCTTATTCTATGACAATTCCTTTAATGGTTTTAGCAATATTATCTTTATTTGGTGGACTTTTAAATTTACCACATTTTGTAGGTCATCAATTCTCAGGGAAATTAGATCATTGGTTAAGCCATATTTATTTATTTGATGTGCAACAAGCGGAAATCCCTTTATGGAAAGAATTGTCTTTAATGGCAGTGACTGTTTTGGTCGTTCTTATTATATTATTTATAGTTTACAGAATGTACGTTAAAAACGGAAAAGCAGCCTTGCCAGAAAAACAATACACAGGTTGGGAAAGACTTTCCACTAAAAAATTATTTATTGATGAAATTTATAACGCAACGGTTGTAAAACCTGTGGAAGGAATGGGACGCGCCGGTAAACTTTTTGATAAAGAAATTCTCACAAAACTTTCAGATTTTATTGGTTTTGGAGCAGAAGATACTGGAAAAGCGATGAAGCGTTTCCAAAATGGAAATGTAGAAAACTATGTGCTAATAATGTCTTTAGCTATAGGAATAATCTTAATTGTTAACTTTATATTACAATAAATGTCTGGAATTTTATTAGCATTATTGCTTTTACCTTTAGTTGGTTCACTTTTCGTTTTTTTCTGGAAGAATAATAAATTCAGTAATGATGTTGCACTCGGTTTTTCCCTTGCACAAATGCTTTTGGGTTTTTATGCTTTAGCTTATTTTAATTTTGGACCAACTGTAAATGGACCTTTGCAATTCGAAATAAACGTTCCGTTTTCTTATGCTTTAAGAAGTAATCTTCATTTCGGAATTGATGGATTAAGTATGGTAATGCTTATTTTAACCAATATTTTGGTGCCATTAATAATTTTGTCTTCTTTTAATGAAAAGCGTTGCTACAGCAATAAATTTTACGGTTTAATTTTATTAATGCAATTTGGTTTAATCGGTGTTTTCACCGCTTTAGATGGTTTGGTATTTTATGCTTTCTGGGAAATTACTTTAATTCCAATTTGGTTTATTGCTGGACTTTGGGGTCAAGAAGACCAAAGATTAAAATTCACAACCAAATTTTTTGTTTTCACATTCGTGGGTTCATTATTTATGTTAGCTGGATTAATTTTTGTTTATGTTCATTCCAATTCATTTGCTTTGATGGATTTGTACCACGCAAATTTAAATCTCACCGATGAAGTTTTAGTATTCTGGTTTATTTTCGTTGCATTTGCCGTGAAATTTCCAATATTTCCTTTTCACAATTGGCAAGCCGATACTTATACTTATTCACCAACACAAGGTTCGATGTTGCTTTCTGGATTGATGGCAAAAATGGCTATTTTCGGTTTATTAAGATATTTATTACCAATCACACCACACGCAATTGCTGGAACTTCCGGCGGTATTGTATTAATGTTGTGTGTTTTCACCGTAGTTTTTGGCGCTTTAATCGCATTAATTCAAAACGATTCAAAAAGAATTATCGCTTATTCTTCACTTTCACACATTGGATTAATTGTTGCGGGAATTTTCGCTTCTGCATTATTAACCTTAAATGGATCTTTCACAATTGAAGGCGGCGAAGGCGCAATGATACAATCTTTCGCACACGGGATTAATGTTGTTGGTTTATTTTATTGTGCAGATATTTTATTTAAAAAATTCAAAACCAGAGATATTCGTAAAATGGGCGGTTTGGCGAAAGTTGCTCCAAAATTTGCTGTACTTTTTATGGTGATTTTATTTGGTTCACTCGGCGTTCCTTTAACTAATGGTTTTATTGGCGAATTTATTTTAATTAAATCAGTTTACGATTACAATACCATTTTAGGAATTTTGTCTGGATTGACGATGATTTTAGCCGCAGGATATTTATTAAGATTTTACGGAAAAGCCATGTTTGGAACAGGCGACGAAAGTGTTTTATCTTCAGTAAAAGATATTTCGGGAATAGAATTTACCGTTTTAGCGAGTTTAACAATATTTGTAATCTTGCTCGGAGTTTTCCCGCAAATAATAATAGAAATGGTAAATTCTTCCTTAAAATTAATTTACGGTTCATTAATTTTTTAAAAATAAATTGATAAAAATTCAGGTAAAAATTAAAAAAAACCCGAACATAAAAATTTCAAAACTAAAGTATGAGTGTTATAATTATTATTTTCCTTACAGCCGTGATTGCTTTATTTTCTGGCGTTTTTGAACAAGGAAAATGGGCGAGATATATTGGAATTGCCGGTTTATTAGTGGCTTTTTACGTGAGCTTTTTACCGGAACATCAGTTTTTTGCAAAATATGAATCTATGTTTATATTTAGCCAAACCGCTGCGCTTTTCACAAAAGTTTCAATAGTTATTACTTTGCTTTTATATTTTCTGGGAGGATTTTCTTTCAGCGACCACAGAAGTCATCAATCAGAACTTTATTCTTTGATGTTATTTTCATTAATTGGCGGAATTGTTTTATTTTCTTACCAAAATTTAGTGACACTTTTCTTAGGAATTGAAATATTATCTATTCCACTTTATGTAATGGCAGGAAGCAGAAAAACAGATTTGCGTTCCACCGAAGCTTCTATTAAATATTTTTTAATGGGTGCATTTGCAACAGGATTCTTATTATTCGGAATTGCATTAATTTATGGAAGTGCAGGAAGTTTTGATCTTTACGCCGTCCACGAATTCGGTATTTCAAATCCGAAAAACCTAATGTTTACAATGGGTTGCGTTTTAATGTTGGCTGCTTTAGCTTTTAAAGTTTCACTTGCGCCATTTCACATGTGGGGTCCAGATGTTTACCAAGGTTCACCGTCGCTTATCACAACTTTTATGATGACCATTGTGAAAATTGCTGGTTTTGTGGCTTTGTTCCGTTTAATGACAATCGGTTTCTTTGGCGTTTTCGAAGAATGGATTAATATTTTAGCCGTTCTCGTAATTATCACTTTATTACTAGCAAATTTTATGGGATTAGCGCAAACAAACGCAAAACGAATGTTGGCTTATTCCGCTGTTTCTCACGCAGGTTATGTTGGTTTAATATTTTTTGGAATTAATCATTTATCCACTTACAATTTAGCATTTTATCTTTTCGCATATTCTTTAGCTTCAGTTGGTGTAATGATGTGTTTAATTTACGTTGAAAAAATAAAAAGAGAATCTTCATTTAAAGCATTTAACGGTTTAGCGAGAACCGAACCAATTTTGGCTGTTGTTGCTGCAATTTCTTTACTTTCAATGGCGGGAATTCCTTTAACTGCAGGTTTCGTAGGGAAATTTAGTTTATTTGCACAAGCAATGCAAGCTGCGCCAATTTTAGTAGTAATTGCTGTAATCGGTTCTGCAATTTCAATTGTCTATTATTTACGATTGATTATCGCTATGTTTTTCTATGAAGAAAGCAGTTTTAATACGACAGAAAAAGTAAGTTTAACTTACAATATTGTAGCGGTTTTCATTATTGTAGCAATTGTAACTTTAGGTGTTTATCCAGATTTATTTGCGTATCAGTTTGGATTGTAAATTTTTATTTAAAAGAAAATCCTTTTCTAATAAAAATCAATTGTTTTCTTATCTGGAAAATCCAAATAATCAACAATACCATAGTCTCCGTCGTCATATTCTAACAAATATAACGTGGTAATCTCCTGAGATAATAATTCTTAGAAATTTAAAATCAAATGAACTTCCCTTTCCACTTCGCTTTCAAAGTAAAAGATTTAGAATCCACTCGTAAATTTTACATCAAAATTCTAGGTTGTGAAGAAGGCCGTTCCACGGAAACTTGGATAGATTTTAATTTTTTTGGAAATCAACTTTCAGCGCACATTAGCAAAGATTTTCCAGTCTTGGATTTTTGCGGAAAAGTTGACGGAATCAACGTTCCGATCCCGCATTTTGGTTGCGTTTTAGATGAAAAAATTTTTACTGAAATTCAAAATAACCTTGAAAAAGAAAATATTGAATTTTTAATAAAACCTACAAAAAGATACGAAGGCAAATCTGGCGAACAAACCACAATGTTTGTTTTTGATTTCAGTGGAAATCCTTTGGAGTTTAAAATGCTGAAAGATGAAACGCAATTGTTTAAATAAAAACATTTTACAATTTAAGTCTAAATTCGTTTTACAAATTTTAGTAACTTTGAAAATACAAATAAAATGTAATGGCAACTATTGAGATTAAAGAAGATATAAGTCAAGATAAAATTAGGATGGTTGTAAATGTTCTGAAAGCATTAGGAATTACTGCCGTTTTTAAGGAGCAAAAAGACAATACAAAACTTTCTAAAAAAGAATTTACAGATAAAATCGAAAGAGCAAGAAAAAGCCCGAAAACTAAAGTTTCAGCTTCAGAACAAACAAAAATTTTGGGTTTGTGAGTTTTGAATTAGAATTTTCTGCAGAATTTTTAATTGATATTAAAAAACATCAAAAAGCAGGTAACAAAATTCTATTGAAGAAAATAGATTCATTCCTATCCGAAATTAGAGAAACTCCAACGGACGGAACTGGGAAACCAGAACAACTAAAATACTTTAAAGCAGCAATTTGGTCAAGAAGAATAAGTGATAAACATAGGCTTGTTTATGAATTAAAAGATAATGTTGTCGAAATTTTATCTGGTTTTGGACATTATGATGATAAATAATTTTACTAAAATTCACATTTTAAATGACTACTTCTTTCCAAAAATTAACAAACCCATCACCGCTTTTCATCCTGTAATTTTTCACTAGGTTCAGACTTTTTTCTATATTCCGTTTCTGTAATTGCAAAAGTTGGAAGCAGCGAAGCCAACTTTTGAAGACAAAGAAGATAGAAAAATAATATACAATTTTTAACTTTTCAATTTTAATTCTGCAAGTTTTGGCGGCATTTATTTTAGCGTATCTTACCAAATACTATTTTACAGGGAAACCAACAAAACAAATTTTTTAGGTAGAATTCTTATGTTTGTTTCTGCGGGAATTTCTTTTTTGCTGTATTTAAAAAAAGACGATAAATAAAAATTTTTTATTCCGTTCAAGTTTCTCCAATTAAAACTATAAAAATTTAAAAAAAATGAAAAAGATTATTTTATCAGCCTTACTGGGATTAACAATCGTAGTTTCTTGCGAGAAAAAACAAAAACATAAGGATCATCAAGAAAATACAACTATGGAAAACCATGGAATGTCTGAAAATCATGCAACAGAGGAAGAACATTCTGAAACCACAAAATTAGAATTAAACAACTGCACAAAATGGGCGATGAATGCGGAAATGAAACCTTTCATTAATCAAATGGAAAGTGAAATTAAGAGGTACAAACCAGAAATTGATGATTACAAAACTTTGGGAAAAACCATAGAAACAACCAACGAAAATTTAGTGAAAAGTTGCACTATGAAAGGAACACCACATGAAGTTTTACACGCTTGGTTACATCCGCACATGGAATTAATTGAAGATTTGAACAAAGCAGCTAACAAAGAAGAAGCGAATAAAATCGTAGGAAACTTAAAACATTCGATGGAAACTTATCACCAATATTTTGACTAAATAAAAATGAATAAATCTTCAGAAAATTCTTGAGGTTTATTCGTTTCTCTTCGCTTCTTCCCAAAGTTCATCCATTTTTTCTAAACTTAAATCCTGAAGTTTTAGATTTTTATCAGTCGCTAAATTTTCCATATTTTGAAATCTGGAAATTAATTTTTTATTTGTTTTTTCTAAAGCAGAATCGGCATTTAAACCATTCATTCGGGCGTAATTGATTAATGAGAAAAAGACATCGCCCAACTCCATTTCTTTTTTATCGAGTTCTATTTCTGAGTGAAATTCTTCCAACTCCTCTTCTATTTTTTTCCACGCATCTTCTGGATTTTGAAATTCAAAACCAATTCCTTTTACTTTATCCTGTATTCTGTGCGCTTTAATTAAAGCCGACAAACTTTTCGGAACGCCGCCCAAAACCGATTTATTTCCTTCTTTTAATTTTAATTTTTCCCAATTTTGCTTTACTTCTTCTTCATCTTTTACTTCTACATCGCCGTAAATATGCGGATGGCGGAAAATCAATTTTTCATTTAAAGACTTAATAACTTCTCCAATATCAAAAGTATTTTCTTCACTTCCAATTTTTGAATAAAAAACCAAATGCAATAAAACATCACCCAATTCTTTTTTAATTTCCTGTAAATCTTTAGAAATTATAGCATCAGAAAGTTCATAAGTTTCCTCAAGAGTTAATGGACGCAAAGTTTCCAAAGTTTGCTTTTTATCCCACGGACATTTTTCTCGCAACTCTTCCATTATGTCTAAGAGTTGATTAAAATGGTCGAGTTGTTCTTGTCTGGAAGTCATTGCTTTTAGGTTTTAAATTGTAGATTTTAGGTTGCAGATTTAATAAAAAAACTTCGGCAAAGAAACAAAACTTTGCCGAAGTATAATTATTTTAAACATTACTAATTGCAAATGTTTTATCCCATTTTTCTGTGCGTACTTTTCGGTGCTCCTTTTGCAGAAGAAGTAGAGATTTTCGCTTTAGAAGTTGTATTTTTCTCTTTTTTGGGTGCTGATTTTTTAGTTTCTTTTTTTTCTAACGAAGGTTTTTCAGATTCATTTTCTTCTGAAATTTCTTCTTTTATAAAACTCTCTGGTTTAATGTAACCTGCCTTTTGTAATAAGTTATACCATTGTGCTAATTTTTTAATATCAGAAACATAAACACGTTCTTTATCATAATTGGTCAAAACTTCTTCCATAAAAGCACGTAATTCTGCATCGCTAGATTTATGAGAAATCGTTTGTTTATAATCTTCTTTTTTAGCAACGTTTTCGAATACTTCAAACAAAGGCACTTCTTTATCAAAAGTAAACATGGCAATATTATCTAATAAACTCACCTGTGAAGAATTAGAAATACTGGCTTTTTTCTGAGTTGAAATATCTTCTACTATAAAACCATTTTTTAGTTGAGAAACCAATTTAAAAAGTCCAGGTTTTCCAGAAATGGAGATTATTTTTTCTAATTGCATATCTTTTATTTAATTAAATTTTTACTTAATATTTTTATTAAAACTTCCTATTTCGGAAATCTCATTTTATAATTTACGTGAATGTCACCTTGAGAGATTTTGGTTAATTTACCTTTTATCATTTTTTTCTTTAATGAACTCAAATGGTCGGTAAATAAAATTCCTTCAATATGATCGTATTCATGCTGAATAACGCGCGCTCTCATGTCAGAAAAAGTCTCGGTATGTTTTTTAAAATTTTCATCAAAATATTCTATGGTAATTGTTTCGTGTCTCGCTACATCTTCTCTAATTTCGGGGATGGAAAGACAGCCTTCATTAAATTTCCAAACTTCACCAGTTTCTTCTAGAATGGTTGGATTAATTAATACTTTTTTAAAGCTTTTTAATTCTTCCGCAATTTCCGCATAATCTTCATCTTCTGCTAAAGGCGATAAATCTACTACAAAAACACGAATATCTAAACCCACTTGCGGCGCCGCCAAACCAATGCCATTTGCATCTTCCATAGTTTCAAACATATTATTTATAAATGTTTTCAACTCTGGATAATCTTTAGAAATTTCTTTTCCTTTCTTTCTTAAAACCGGATCTCCAAATGCCCGAATTGGTAATATCATTTCTCTTTCTGTTCTAAAAAGTTTTGCAAAATTATAGTTGCACTTACTTTGTCTATTAAACCTTTTTCTTGTCTTTTCTTCTTGCTTTTCCCACTTTGACTTATAAAAAAACTTGCCATCTTTGATGTAAATCTTTCATCAAAACGGAAAACTTTTATCTTGGGAAATTCTATTTTAAATTTTTCTATAAACTTTAAAATTTCAGTTTCTATTTCTGAGATTTCTCCACGCAAATCTACCGGTTGTCCAATCACCACTTCATCTACTTTATTTTTTTTTAAATAATCTTTTAAAAATAGTATTAATTCAGCGGTCGGAACTGTTGTTAAACCACTTGCAATAATTTTCATATCGTCGGTTTCTGCAAGACCACATCTCACCTTACCAAAATCTATTGCAAGCGCTTTTCCCATCAAGATGCAAATTTACTAAAATTTAGTAAAAGGATGAATTTTAATAGTTTTCTTTATTTAAAATACTGAAGAATTTTTTATAAATTTAATTCTGCAAAAATTTTGATTTAATCTCTATTTTCTAACTTATGAAAACACTCCTACTTATTCGACACGCAAAAAGTGATTGGCCGGAAAACACTGAAGATTTAGAGCGTCCATTAGCAGAAATTGGTAAAAAAGATGCTACGGAAATGTCAAAATATCTGTTGGCAAATAATACTAAAATTGATTATTTTTTAGCAAGTCCTGCAAAAAGAACCGTAGAAACCTGTGAAATTTTCGCCAAACATTATCAAAAATCTTTTGAAACTGCAGAGAAATTATACAATCCTTCAGAGAAAAATTTTCATTCTGTTGTTTTTTCTTTAGATGACAAGCATAATTCTGCTTGTTTATTTTCTCATAACAATGGAATTTCAAATTTTGCAAATTCATTTTCGGAAAACATTATTCACTTTCCCACTTGTGGCGTTGCAATTTTTAATTTCGATTGTGAAAAATGGTCAGAATTTGAAATGGCGAATAAGAATTTAGTCGCGTTTTATAAACCTTAATAGTTGTAAAGTTGTAGGTCGTAAAGTTGTAAAGTTGTAAAGTTGTAAAGTAATTTAAATATAAATCAAGACTTTACATCTTCACCTAGTTGTATTTTACATCTTTACAACCTACAACTTTACAACTTCACTCTCTTCAAATCCAAATCTTCAAAATCAAAACTAAAATCCGTGACGCTGGAAATTGGTTTTATTTTAGCAGAAATGGCGTTGCCATTTTCATCAAAGTTGAAAGTGATAAATTCATCAGCGTCATAACTTGCATTGTCTAATTTTATGATAAAAGTATTTTCAGAATACGGCATCAATGTTCCACTTAATCTCGGAGAATTTTCTGCGTAAAAACGGTATTTATTATTTTCTTTTTTAATATCAACATTTCCAAACCAATCGTCTTTGTAAGTACCTAAAAACTGAGAATCTCTTGGAGCTAAGTTGGTTTTCGCAAACGCAGCAGATTTTGCAAAAACTTCTTCTTTTTCTTTCTCAATTTTAGAGTTATAATTTTGCATTCTATCGCCATAAGTTTTTAGCCAATTTCTATCTGCAATTCCCAAATAAGAATCTTTTACCGTATTTGTAATTGTGTTAAAAGCTGCGCCACTTTGTTGATTTGTAAGAACTACAATTCCCAATTTCAAATCAGGAAGTAAAGTGAATTGCGTCACCGTTCCAATTAATCCACCTGTATGTTGCACTTGAAATTGACCTTTTACATCGCTCAAAAACCAACCCATTCCGTAACCATAAAAATGGGTGTCGTAAGGATTTTTTAAAGCCACAGAAATCGGACGTTGAATTTCCCAAATTTGCTGAATTTGTTTATCCGAAACTAATTTTTTTCCATCTGCAGTTGTAAAACCGTTCATTAAAAAATTTGCCCAAGTTGTCATATCTTTTATGTTGCTCATAATTCCGCCGGCTGCGTTTGCGGTTTCATTCCAATCGTGTGGAACTTGAACGGCTTTTCCGTCAATTGGTGCGTGTGCGTCAATTTTATTGGTCACATTTTTTGCGCGATTATAACTTCCATAACTTGACGTCATTCCGACAGGTTTTAAAATTCTTTGTTCAATAAAATCTGCCCATTCCAAACTAGAAACTCGGTGAATAATTTCTCCCGCAACAATGAACATAATATTATTGTATTCCATTCCATCACGAAAAGAATAAGTTGGTTTCAAATATTTTACTTTATTGATAATATCATTCACGGTAAAAGGACCTCCTTCTGGAAAAAACATTAAATCTCCTGCTCCTAAACCTAAACCAGCGCGATGCGTCACCAAATCTTTAATCGTTACTTCTTGACTTGGATAAGCTTCGTTCATTTTAAATTCTGGAATATATTTAGAAACTTTATCGTCCCAATTTAGTTTTCCTTCATCAGCTAAAATCGCCAAAGCTGTAACTGTAAAACCTTTAGAATTAGAAGCAATTCCCACCAAAGTATTTTCATCCATTGGTTTTTTTGTAGTTAATGAAGCCACGCCAAAACCTTTTGCATAAATGAGTTTTCCATCTTTAATAATTCCAACCGACATTCCTGGAACATCAAAAGTTTTTAAAGTATTTTGAATTAAATCATCTAATTTTTTTTCCTCAACTTGAGCAAAAGAAAGCGTAGAAATCAATAAAAAAAGTAAAGGATAAAAGCGTTTCATAGTATTTTATTTTAAAAACGTTTCAAAGATAAGATTTTTAGGTAATATTTAATTTAGAAGATTTTGAAAATTGATTCGTTTAAAAAATATTGGAAAGAGTTTTTATTATATTTACACAATAATATTGAGAATGAAAGCAAAAAATCAAGAAGAAACAACGAAAGAAATTGTTGAATATTTCAAGACTTATATATTTGAAAATCATATTTTAGCATCGTTAAACAGAAATTCGAAACTTAAGAATTACAATATAAATCCGATAGTTGTAAAATATTTATCCAAAGTTCTAGAAAATGAATATTCTCCGATTGGTGTTGCAAAAGCTTTATTCTATCCACGAGTTTTAGGAACATCTATAAATACTACTTTTGGATCGAGGATTCAAAATATGTTTGTCGATTTAAAAATCGCGGAAGGTTCTTTAATAAAGGGAATGGATATAGAATTTATTGATAAAATTGAAAATCGTAGAAAATGGTGCCAATTGAAAGCTGGTCCAAATACCATTAATTCGGAAGATGTAAAACCTTTAATAAAGAAATTCACAGATACAATAAATCTTGCAAGAACAAATAAAGCATTTAAAAATATAAACAATACTGATTTTATTGTCGGAGTTCTTTATGGCGAAATTGATGATTTGAGTATGCATTATAAAGTTATTGACAAAAGTCATCCTGTAATTATTGGTAAAGATTTTTGGCATAGAATTACTGGATTTCCTAATTTTTATAAAGGTTTGGTTGAAAATCTTCAAATATTAATTGAAAATATTGATACCCAAAATTTAATTAATGAAGGTGTTGAAAAATTAGCGAAGGAAATCGAAATTTCTCAACTTTTTGATTTTGAAAAACCATAATAACTATTCAAAAATTTTACAATTGAAAAGCCAACTTCCTTTCCTAAATTAACAGGAACTGCATTTCCAATTTGTTTATATTGTTGTGCAACCGAACCTTCAAATTTCCAATCATCAGGAAATGTTTGAATTCTTGCATATTCACGAACTGTAAATGGACGGGTTTCTTCCGGATGACATCTTTCGGTTTGTTTTTGTGCAGGACTACAAGTTAAAGTTAGACAAGGTTCATCCCATCCAATTCTTCTTGCAATTCCAGTTTTTCCACCTCCAAGATGAAAACTTCCGCCCATAAATTCTTTCTGAATATTTAAAGGTAAATCTCTCCAATAACCCTTTGGAGGAACTAAATCTAAAACATCAATTTTACTTTGTGGGTATTTTGAACCTTCTGATTCTGGAACATCGCAATCAAATAATTCGCCTTTTTTTAATGCATCTTTTAAATTATAAACTTTTTTATAAGGTTTCGGATATTCATATTCTAAATTAATATCTTTTCTAATTCCAACTAAAATTAATCGTTCTCTTTTTTGTGGAACATTAAAATTAATTGCTTTTAAAACTTGAACTGGAACTACATTATATCCTATTTCATCCAAAATAGAAATCATTCCTTGAAGTGTTTTTCCATTTTCGTGACTTAATAAACCGCGAACATTTTCACCAATACAAATTGGTGGATTTACTTCTTTTACAACTCTTGCAAATTCATAAAACAAAGTTCCTCTCGCATCGGATAAACCTAATTTTTTTCCTGCGTAACTAAATGCTTGACAAGGAAATCCACCAGTTACAACATCAATATTATTTTTATATTTCTCAAAACTAAAATTTTTAATATCTCCCTCCAAAACATTCCAATTTGGTCTATTCTTTCTTAAAGTTTGACACGCCCATTTATCAATTTCATTTAAAACTACACATTTTAATCCAGCTTTTTCCATTCCAATTGCTAATCCACCTGCCCCTGCAAAAAGTTCTAAAACCGTATAATCATCATTTGGTTCAATATAATTAGAAATAGTTTCTTTAATATCTTCATCTAGAAAATCAGCAAATAAAGTATCAATGTCTGATTTTCTATAAACTCTATAATTACTTACTGGTTCACGAACAGCAACTAATATTCCTTCATTATCCCATCTTCTCAAAGTTTCTTTACTTTTACCAATGTATTCAGAAGTTTCTGAAAGTGTCATATATTCATTCATAACCAAATTGCTTAACCTTATACAATGGTTACAAATTTATAATATTTTTATTGAATTTACAAAGCAATTTTTTACTACATCTAAAAAATCTTAACTTTGCATTAAACCAAAAAGAATGAGCAATAAGGAGAATTTTTTATTAGAATGTTATCAATTAGGGATTATTAAATTTGGGAAATTTACTTTAAAAAGCGGCATAGAAAGTCCGTTTTATGTAGATTTAAGACCACTCGCTTCTGATCCTAAAATTTTAAAAAAATTATCCTTTTTTTTATTAGAATTAATTTCAATTAATGATTTTGATTTAATCTGCGGCGTTCCATACGCAGCTTTACCAATGGCAACTGCAATGTCTTTGGAAAGTGAATTACCATTAATTATCAAAAGAAAAGAAGCCAAAGCTTACGGAACAAAAAAATTAATTGAAGGAATTTTCAGCAAAGGGCAAAATTGTTTAATTGTTGAAGATGTGATTACTTCTGGGATTTCACTTTTAGAAACCATTCCAGAAATTGAAAAGGAAGATTTAAAAGTGACCGATATTATTGTTGTTTTAGACAGACAACAAGGCGGAAAAAAACTTTTGGAAGAAAGAGGTTTTAGAGTTCATTCACTTTTTAATATGACAGAAGTTTGTGAGATTTTGAGAAAAAATAATTTAATTTCTGACGAAGAAATTTCTAGAATTAATGATTTTCTGAAAGGAAATCAAGTGCAGTTTGCAGAAGAAAAACGTTTAACTTATGAACAAAAATTAGAAAATTCCACCAATTCATTTTCTAAAAAAATACTAGAAATTGCAATTGAAAAAAAATCAAATCTGATTGCTTCTGCAGATGTTTTAACCACAAAAGAACTTTTAGATTTTGCCGAAAAAGTAGGACCAAATATCGTGGCATTAAAAACACATATTGATATTTTAACCGATTTTGATTTCGATGAAACTATTCTTCCCCTAAAAGATTTGGCAAATAAATACAATTTCCTTTTAATGGAAGATCGGAAATTTGGCGACATCGGAAATACGCAAGAACTGCAATTTTCTAATGGAATTTACAAAATTTCTTCATGGGCAGATTTAGTAACTTCTCATGTTATTGGTGGTGAAAATTCTTTGGATTGTTTTCTAAATGTCGGTGTAATTGCCATTTTAGGAATGTCATCAAAAGGAACTTTAACCAATTCTGAATACCGAGAAGAAGCTTTGAAAATTGCGCTTTCTCATCCAAATGTAATTGGTGGCGTTTGTCAAAATAAAATTCCAGATGAATTACTACTTTTTACACCAGGTGTAAATATGGAAACAAAGGGCGATAATAAAGGACAACAATACAACACTTCAGAATTTGTTTTTAAAAATTTAAAAACGGATTTCATTATTGTTGGACGCGGAATCTACAAAGCGGAAGAAATTGAAAAAGCATCTTTAGATTACAAAATTGCAGGTTGGAATTCCTACATCGAAAATTTGTAAAACATCTTTTTTATAAATTAAAAAATACGGCAAATGCCGTATTTTTTTTGAAATAAAATTGAAATATTTTTATGATAAATAAAATCCAAATATTATGAAAAAAATAATTAAAATTAATTTAGCTTTAATGCTATTAATAATTACCACAAGTTTTATTAAATATGAAAATAATGCTCAGACTGCGGAATTTCCTCCAATTCAAAAATATCTGGATAACATAAAAGGAGAAAAATTTGTAACGGTAGGTGTCATAGAAAAAGATAAAATGATATCTCAAATTATTACTAAAGATTCTTTTACTTCTATCAACAAGGACAAAAATGACAAATTAAGTAAATATGTATATTCTAATATTAATTGGAAATCCTTTTACAAAGCAAATATTTACTCAGTAAGAGAAACTGAAAAAATCGTTATATGCCGATTAAAGTTTGATGAAACCTTCACTGTAAAATTGTATTCTAATGATGAAATTTATTATACTGGTGAAACTAATGATTTTGATTGTTATATATATGCAAGAGATGAAAAATCTGTCCTAAAGATTATAGAGGATTGGAATAAGAAAAGTAAATGAAACTCTTACAAAGAAGAAAAAAATAGGTGCAAAATTAAAAATCCTCCGCTCCTTTCAACGATAAATGTTTAACCTTAAATCATAAAAATAATGAAAAAATTATTTTCAATTTGCCTCTTAATAACGACGTTATTTGCTGTAAATGCACAGGAAACAAAAAAATATTTCATTGTGTTTGAGACTCAAAGTTCAACTGCAAGAAATTATATAAATAATCAAGATAATTGGAAATCTGATGTTCCCTATAAAAAATTTGTACGCATTATAATTAGTCCTTTTGATGCACCTTCTATAATGGATAATGGTTATACATCTGCATTGGGAAATCAACTTGCAGAATTTATTTACAAAAACCACTTAAAAGAATTTGAAAAACTAAAACTTCATTTGCGAGCATTTAATTATACGACAATACCTTATACGGAAAGAGATTATAAAATTAACACAGAAGATTGCACAAGTTGTAATTACCAACATGAGAAAATAATAATTAATGGTTTTAAATTCAAACCCGTAAAAGAATTTACCAGTTCTGAATACAGCAAAAAAATGTACACATTTATTACTGGGAAACCATGGGGAAAATGGTAGTTTGATTTAAAAATTAATAATATTAAAGTCTATTATTAAATATTAAAATTCAAATAAAAAGCTTTTTTTTAAAATGAAACTCTCCAAAGAAGAAAAAAAATGTTGGCAAAAGCATTTCCGTATTGAAAAATTACAGGATATTCCGACAGAAATGTCCGGATTTACTTCTATTGACGGAGATGCAGATGATGAATTGATGTATTATTTCGCCAAAAGAGTTGCGATTCCAGAACTCTATTTAAAATGCACTTGGGTTACAGATGAAGGCGTTGAACACATTTGCAAAATCAAAAAATTAAAAGAATTGTCTTTAATTGACCACAGAAAAATTACAAAAAAAAGTATTCCCTATTTCAATTTGATGGAGAATTTAGAAATTTTGAACATCACAAAAACGGAAATTAAATTGTCTGATTTGTGTGAAAATTTAAACAATCAAAATCTAAATACAATTTTTATTTCTTCAGAAGAAAATGAAACAAACCTAGACGAAAAAGCAATTATTTTAAAAGAGAAAATGCCGAACTGCAATATTTATTTAGACACTTATTTTAGCACAGATGAAAATGGAAATTCTATAAATCCAATTTTTTAAGGAAATTTGCTAATAATTCAAAACTTATAATTTCCCTTTAAATCGTTTAATAGCCGTTGGTTCAAAAATATATTTTGCTGTAATTGTTTGTTTAGAATTTACATCTAATTCATACCACGGCGAAATACTTTTATTTTGAAAATTTTTTAAAATATGAATATCTTGAGCGGGCATATAACTTTCTGCGAGTAAATATAATTTTTTTCCTAAATTATTTTTCGCAACACCCACAATTATTACAGAATGACCTGGACTTCCGGGTTTTATAATAAAATCTCCACTTTTTATATCTTCATTTCTGGTAATTAATTCACTTTCTTTATCCAAAGAAATGGTTCCCGCATAATTAAAAACCAAGTTTAAATAATTCCTGAAATTTTGATAGGAATCATCAAAATTTTCTGTTTTTATAAACTTTACACGGTCTTTTATTTCCTCCGTTCTCAAACCATTTTCGTAATCTTTCCAAGAAATAAATTGTCCGCTGGTAAAATGAAAACCAATTTCATCAAATCTTTTATTAGCGTACAAATATTCTGAATAAAGACGAATCCACGCATCTGCACATTGTTGCAAATCTTTATTTCCTACATCAATTTTTAAAATTGCAGCGTGATAAGACTGATTTTCCACAGGTATTTTTTGGTAATCTCGAACAGGAAAATTCTGCGGATAAAGTGGAAAATAATTTAAATATTCACCAAAAGATTTTGGCGCTTCAGAAACCCATTTGTAATTTTTTGGTGGTTGAAACCGAGTTCTAATCGTCTCTTTTGTTACGTCGATATTCAACAAGCGCGTATTTTCTTCAACTTGTGCTTTTACTTGAAATTTTACAAGCAGAAAAAAAAGAATAATTAATTTTAAAAATCTAAAATTCAAGGGAAAAACGTATTTAATTTTAAAGGTAGAAAATTTTTACGAAACACTCGTTTTTTGCTTTATAACAATTATATTTGAAAATCTAAATAGCAAATGAAACACTTCAGTTTTTTACTTTTTTTCTTTTTCGGTTATGCCACACTTTTGTCGCAGCAAGATTCTATTTCTGTAAACGCAGTTTTGAAACAGGATTTGCGAACTTTAAATGTAAAAGAAACTTTAATTTATCATAATAATTTAGGCGAAAATATTTCTAAAATAAAATTACTGAATTGGATTTCTTCCTATAAAAATCAGAAAACCCCACTTTCATACAGAAAATTAGAAGATCGGAAAAGCGATTTGTATTTTGCGAAAAAAGAAGATTTAGGAAGATTAGAAAATCTCGATATTTCTATAAATAATGAAAGAGAAAAGATCAAGAATTTAGATGATGAAAATATTTATTTAAATTTAAAAACACCGTTAGAATCAGGTAAATCTCTAAAAATTGAACTAAATTACGTTTTAAAACTTCCTCTAAATAAATTTACAGAATACGGTTCTTCAAGTGATAAAGTAATTTTAAAATACTTCTTTCTAGTTCCAGATACTTTTGAAGATTCAGCGCAATACCAAAGATATTTTGAAGACGTAGAAGAAACCCAAAACGCAGGAACTTTTTGGAATATTAAATTAGAATTTCCAGAGAATTTTGCGGCAGAAAGTAATTTAAATAAAATAGATCAAAATCATTTCTCCGGGACTTTATCCGTAGATCCAGAAGTGCAAATTAGCAAAAAAAACGATTTCAATAAATTTGTTTTTACTGTAAATAATCAACTAATTAATATTTATTTCGCGTATCCAATTTCTAATGTTGATCGGCAAAATTTAGAATTTTATCTTCCTTTGCAACTGAAATTTATTAAAGATAAAATTGGTTTTTTACCTTCAAAAATTTTCATTGATGAGAAATTTAAAGATAAAGAAAACTTTTTCGGAAATAATGATATTAAATTTTGGAAATTTAAATTCCAACTTTTTACAGATGCACAAAAAATTGATTTAGATTATTTTAGTATCATTTCAAAAGATATTCTGAACCAAAGTTTCATCACAGAGAAAATAAATGACCATTGGTTTAAAAACGGTTTAAAAACCTATTTAGAAATTGAATATTTAAATCAATATTATAAAGATACAAAACTTCTCGGACAATTACCAGATGAAGTGAAAATATTGGGTTTAAAACCTTTAAAATTATTTAACGCTTCAGATTTAAAACTCACCGAACGTTACGGTTTAGCTTACCATTATATTTTAAGTAAAAATTTAGATCAAAAAATTGCTTCGCCATATACTGTTTTCAGTAATTTTAATGATATGGCAATCAGCAATTTTGAGATGGGAAGCTTATTTAATTTTGTAGCTCAAAAAATGGGAACAGATAATTTCGATGATTTTCTGAAAACTTATTTTGCGAAAAATGCTAAACAAAAGATTGATACAAAAGATTTCTTAAACCAATTGGCTGTAAAATCTCAATACAGTTCTGCTTTTCTTGAAGCTTTTATGAAAGAGAAAAATCGGGATAATTTTAATCTTAAAAGTTTTAAAAAAGTGGACAATCAATTTAAAATTAAAATTAAAAAAAATACAGATTTAAGTTTGCCTTTTAAATTAGAAACTGAAACAAAATCTGGCGAAAAACAAACTTATTTCTACGATACACCCGCAAATAAAAGTGAATTGCATTATAATATTCCGCAAAAAAATGCCGATAAAATAATCATCAATGATGAATATATTTTCCCCGAAAAAAGTTATCGGGATAATTATATTTACACAAAAGGTTTGTTTGCAAATATGAAGAAAATTAAATTTAAAATTTTTCAAGATATTCCAAACCCAGAATATAACGAGATTTACATCAATCCAAAATTAACTTTTAATGCTTATGACAAAGTGCTTTTGGGAATTAATTTTAAAAATAAATCACTTTTTGATCAACCTTTTATTTATTCATTTACACCTTATTATAGCACAGGAACGCATCAAATTGCAGGTTCTGGTGGAATTTCTTACAGTTTTTTACCACCCGAAAGCTTTTATCAAAGTTTAACTTTAGGAGTTTCTGCATCCTATTTTCATTATGATTATAATTTGGCTTATAAGAAATTTTCAGCCGCAGCAAACATCAATTTCACGAAAAATCCACGAAGCACTATTGGTAGAAATCTAAATCTTTCTTACTCTAATTTTGATCGGGATTTGGATCCAAAAAAAATGAATTCTACCGATTATAATAAATACGATTTGTGGAGTTTAAGTTATAGTTACAGCGACAGTAAATTAATTCACGAAAAATACATTACAGGAAATATCCAAAGTATGAAGGATTTTCAGAAAATTTCAGGTGAATTCTTTTACAGATGGGAATATGCGCAGAATAAAAAAATTAGTTTTCGTTTCTTCGGTGGTTATTTTCTAAATAATTCTACCAAAAACAATTTATTTGATTTTGGTATTTCTAAAATTTCTAATTATTCTTTTTCCTATGGATTATTAGGACAAAGTGAAACTACAGGATTACTTTCTCAGCAATTTATTTTAGCTGAAGGCGGTTTTAAATCTAATATCGGGACTTCTGTAAACCAATGGATTACCAGTGGAAATATAGATTCTCATGTTTGGAAAATGTTTAATATTTATGCAGATGCCGGAATTTATAAAAACAAATATCATAGTGCGCAATTTATTTGGGACAGTGGAGTGAAAGTAAAAATTATCCCAGATTTCCTGGAAATTTATTTTCCGATTCAGTCTTCTTTAGGATTTGAACCTGCTTTTAAAGATTACGGAAAAAGAATTCGATTTACTTTAAATTTAAACTTCAGTGCGATTACCAATTATTTTAGACGCGGTTGGTATTAATTATGAGTATTGAGTATTGAGTATTCAGTATTCAGTATTCAGTATTGAGTAATAAAAAATAAAGTCTGAAATAAAATTTCAGACTTTTTATAAAACTCCTTTTGTCATTCAGAACGTAACAAAGTGAAGTGAAGAATCTCTTACTTTTTATTGAAAGTATTGCGTCGTTTCTTCAATTCTAATTCACTTTTATATCATCAATATCCAAATTATATTTCACCTCTTTTCCAACTTTTATAGCTAGAAAATTATTAGAACTGCTTTTATTAATATCTGTAAGTCCGCTGCAATCTAAAGTAACTTTTACATATTTTTCTCCTGTATCAATCATTCCATTGTAATTATTATTATCACTTTGTGATATTTTTGAATCTGCTTTCAAATCACCAATATTAAATTTATAAGAAGAGCCATCTGTTTTATACAGATTAATAGACAAAGATTTATCTGCTTTTCCTTTTACCATAAAAGTGATTTCTTTAATATTTGCTGGAAGCGTTTCCGTTGCATTACTTGTAAAAACATAATCATTTCCAGAAGGCGTTCCCTCAATTTTGAGTGCCGCAGAATTTCCCATTCCTTTTCCCGCGTCTTGCGTCGCGTAAGATTTCAAACCATAATGGTTTAAACTTTCTGTAAAATCTTTGAAGTTCTCAAAATCAGAACCTTTGAAAGCATTGGTTTGTGCAGTTGCAAATGAGAGCGTTCCCAAAGCTAAAACTACAAGTGTTTTTTTCATTTAAATATTTTTTTCAATATTACTAAATAAAATTCAAAAAAAAACTGTTTCTAAAAAAGAAACAGTTTTAATAGTTTAAAGAACTAATTTTTAATTCTTCATAATTTTCTGAGAAACTTTTTCACCATCTACAACACCTGTTACAATGTAAATTCCTTTTGATAAAGAAGAAACATTTAATGGTGTATTTTCATTTACTGACGCAGTTTTTACAACTTGTCCGTTCATATTTAAAATCTGTACATCAGTTTTTGCAGAAAACGAAATAGAGTTAGAAACGTTTGTATTTTTTACTAAAGTTTTGTTTACTTTAGAAATATCATTAACTCCTAAACTTGCGTTAGTAACAACGATATTGTCAATAGATGCATTACCAGTTGATGCTGATGAAGCCGATCCTTGTCTGAGGCAAATTGAGGCAATAGTTGTAGGAGCAGCGTTAGTTCCAGCTGCATTTGAAAGTAATGTTTGAGAATTAATTTTTAATGTTGCTGTATTTGTAAGCGCGTTGTAAGTAACCACAACATTCGATGGAGTACCATACGCGACTTCTGTACCGTAAGTTGGAGTTCCAGTTCCACCACTAGTATTCTGAATGCCCAAAGTATAACCTGTTGCACTTGCTTTTGCATATAATCTTGCAACAAGAACAGTAACAGAAGCACCCGATGTTGCACCAAGACACATAAAATAATCACCAAAAGTTGATAAACCTGTGTCATCTGTATAATTAACAGTCGCAGTATATTGTATAGTAACATCCGCTGGACTAACAGTAACCGCTGTAAAACCTTTATTCACATCTTCTGTATTACCATAAGCTAAATTCGCAACGCTGCCGTTCGCAGACAATTGACCACTTGTTCCGCTATGGGTAACCCAACCATGATCAGTTAAAAGTCCTGTGTAATTAAAATTATCCGAAGTTAACTGTGCGTTGGCTACAGACATTGCTGCTACAGCAACGAAAATTGTAAAAATTTTTTTCATTTTAAATATTTTTTTGTTTAATATAATGCTAAACTACAAAAAAAAAACTGTTTCCAAAAAGAAACAGTTTTTTTTGATCAAATTGAAGTCTAGTTTTTCAATATTTTTTGAGAAACTCTTTTGCCATCTACTGTTGCAGTTACAATATACATTCCTTTTCTAAGTGTAGAAACATCTAAAGCAGTTCCATTTTCTACATTTGCAGATTTTACAACTTGCCCATTTGCGTTTACAATTTGAACATTTGCTTTTGCTCCAAAAGTAATAGTATTATTTACAGAAGTATTTTTTACCAAACTTACTTTTGTAGAATTTAAATCTCCTACTGCTAGTGTCAAATCTACTGCTTTTCCTAATACAGTTAGAGTTTTGGAAGTTCCTTTTGAATTAATGTACCAAGTTCCACCCGTTGCTGACGCTCCAAAAACAAGAATTCTAAAAGTAACTACAGTTCCCGCTGCAAGATTTTGTAAAGCACTTATAGCATTTAAGTCGATTGCAGCTTGCTCATTACCAGAACTGTTCGTTCCTGAACCCCAAGTAATAGCCGAACCTATATTAACAAAAGAGCCGGCACCAATTTGATATTGCCATTGTCCTGAAGTGGGTCCTGTACCGGAACGTCTAATATTATATTTACTAATAGTTGCAAGAGAAACTTTATAGTCTGTTTTTACAGTAATCGTAAATGTTGCAAATTCATTTGAAGTAATTGCTGATGCAGCATCGGTACTTGTAAAGTCATTACCTCCCCACGCAGCTGCAGCACCAGATCCTGTAGTACCGATACCAGATCCTCTTGTTAAGCCACCAACTGTTAGACTAGGATCAGTTGTTGTTGCAGTTAAAGGACTAGTTCCATAATCATTAGTACCACCCGCTAAACTTGCAAAGGTATATTCTGCGAGGGTCGTCGTTTGTGCAATTGCTGCTACTGAAAACATTGCAATTGCTAGTAAAGAATAAAGTTTTTTCATAATAAAATAATTTTTTTAAAGATTAATATTGTTACAAATATAGTAGAAAAAATTTAATTCTAGTATTAACTTTGAGTTAATAAATTATAATTTCTTGTTAGATTTATTTTTCACAAAAAACTTAATCTTTAAAATGGTTGTTTCTCATTAAATATTATTTAAATAAAATATAAAGTCTTAGGAAACGTTAAACATTTATTTAAAATAGCATTTAGAAATATAAATTAAAAACCCATCTTATATTCTTGAATTTGATATTTTTACAAACTTTAAAAAATTAATATTTGGTAAAAAAAATTCTTTTATTTTGTTTTCTTATTTTAGAATTTTCTCTGGGATTTTCTCAGATTTTCACGTGGAAAAACCCCAATCTTAAAAATGATTCTATTTCTAAAGACAGTTTAATTTCAAAAAAAATAGAAAGAGATTATTTTACAAAAGACACTTTAGATTTTATAAAAACCAAAAATAAAATTATTGTAGATGAAGCCATTTTGGTAAAAAATCCAAAAAATTCAGCTTTTGGAAATATTAAATCAAATGGTTCTATAATCCGTGGAATTACGTTTGGAAATAACCAAGGTCAATCTGTACAATCTTCTTTAGATCTTCAAATTTCTGGGCGACTTTCTAAAGATGTTACAGTTTTAGCGAGTATTTCAGATCATAATTTGCCAATACAAGCCGATGGATACACGCAAACTTTGGAAGAGTTTGATAAAATTTATATCCAACTCAATATTAAAAAAAATTCCATTTTACGGGCAGGACACATCGATTTAATCGACGATAAAACCTATTTCAGTCGCTACCAAAGGAAAAGTTTGGGTTTACAATTTCAAACTATCTTGGGCGAAAAAAATAAAACCTATTTAGATTTCTCCGCAGGAATTGCACGCAGTGAATTTTACAGAATTCGTTTCCAAGGTGTAGAAGGGAACCAAGGTCCTTACAGATTAACTGGGAAAAATGGCGAACAATTTATTACCATTCTTTCTGGTTCTGAACAAGTTTTTATTGATGGAATTTTAATGAAACGCGGTGAAAGCCAAGATTACGTCATTAATTATAATACTGGAGAACTCACTTTCACAAGTTACCGTCCGATTTTTAAACAAAATTATATTACCATTTCTTATAATTACACCAACAGAAATTACACAAGATTTTTAGTTACTGGAAGTGTACAACACGAAAGAGAAAAATTAAAATTAGGCTTCAATTGGTTTCTGGAAAATGATAATAAAAACGCGCCACTTTCTTTAAATTTAAGCAAGGAAGATGAGCAGATTTTAGTGAACGCAGGAAATAATCCAGATTTAATGTTTGCGCCATCTGGTGTTGTAACAGAATATGATGCGAATAAAATTTTATATCAATTAATAAACAGTGCTGCTGGAAATTATTACCAATTTTCTACAGATAAAACGCAGACACTTTACCAAGTTTCTTTCACATACTTCGGTGCAAATTTGGGCGATTATAATATCAAACAAACTACAAATAATGGACGTGTTTTTGAATATGTTGGACAAAATTTAGGAAGTTATCGCGCCGTGAGAAAATTACCTGCTCCAGTAAAATCCCAAGTTTTTAGCGGAAATGCAGAATATAAAATTGGTGAAGGAAAAATTGGAGCAGATTTTTCTTTAAGTAATTATGATGTCAATTTATTTTCATCCAAAGATAATTCTCAAAATATTGGTTACGCCACACGAATTTTCGGTTATAAAACTTTTAGAAAAAACTCTTGGAAAGGAACGCCGAGTTTAGAATTTCAACACATAGATTATCGTTTTCATATTTTAGACAGAATTAATGATGTAGAATTTTCTCGTGATTTTAATTTAGAACAAGAGTTTAATCAAACCACGCAAAATAGGTTAATTTTCAGTTTTTTAAACCAATTTGGAACGCATTCTTTTTTGAATTATAAACTGAATTATTTAGACGAAAAAAATACGTACACTGGAATTAAAAACGAAGCAGATTTTGGTTTTAAAACAGGAAAAATTTTAACGACAGGTTCCGTTTCTTACCTTGATACAAAAGCAATTGATCAAAACTCCAATTTTTATCGCGGCAAAATTATTTCAGAATATTTAACGCCAAAAGGAAGTTGGGCAATTGGCGGAAGTTTTGAACACAATTTGAAAAATTTTAATACTACAAATCTTTTAGATGTTACGAGTTACAGTTGGAAAGAAGCGTTTTTGCAGAAAAAAATCGGCGATTCTACACGAACAAAATTATTGGCGAAAGTTTATTTCAGAGATAATGATTCTGTGCGAGATAACAGATTGCAAAACACCAATCAAATTTTAGGTTTAATGCTTGAAAGTGAATTGATTAAAACATCAAATACGACTTTAACGACACTCATTCATTATCGAAAATTTTTCTATCAAAATAATCCAATTAAACCCAATCAAAATCAAGATTTTGTAATCGGAAATTTATTGTACAATCAGAAATTATTCAATAACGGAATGCGTTTGCAAGCTTTTTATGAACTTGGAAACGGACAAGAAGCGCAGCGAGAATTTCAATATTTAAAAGTAACAGACGGACAAGGAATCTATAAATGGACAGATTATAACGGCGATGGAATTCAGCAATTGGATGAATTTGAAGTCGCAGAATATTCTGATCTGGCGCAATATATAAGAGTTTATACGAATACAGTCACATATTTACCGAGCAATAAAAATAAATTACAACTCGCTTTGTTTGTTAATCCTTCTGCAGTTTTAAACTCGGAAAACAAGTTTTTTAAACGTTGGAATTTCAATATTTCTTTACTTTCAGAAAATTCTTTTTACAAAGAAAATAAAGTTTTTGTATTAAATCCATTTGAAAAAAATTCCCGACAAATTTTAAAAAATCAAAACTTTTTAGGTTCAGTTCTGTTTAATCCAACGGATAAATCTGGTTGGAATGGAAGTTACCGTTTTATTAAAAATGACAATTTAATTAACGCTAATTTTAGCAATGAAGAACGCAATCAAAGTTCACATTTCTTGAATATTGGTTATTTATTTAATAAAGATTTCCGCATTGATTGGGAAAATAATACCACCCAAATTCAAAATTCTTCGGAACTTTTTGCTTCTCGAGATTACCAATTGCAAAATTTTGAAACCAAACCAAAAGCCACTTATAAATTTACAGATGCTTTGCAAACCGAGTTCTACACATCGTTCCGAGAAAAGCGCAGAATTGATGGCGCAGAAAATCTGAAAACTTTAGATTTAACCGGAACTTTGCAATGGCAATGGCGGAAAACTTCGCTTCGTGCTAATTTTTCTTTCATTAATAATAATTTTACGGGAAACAGTTTTAGTATTGTTGGAAATCAAATGCTTGATGGTTTGAAGCCCGGAAAAAACCAAGTGTGGTCTTTATTTTTACAACAGCCAATCAATTCTTTTATTAATTTGGAACTGAATTACGAAGGCAGAAATTCTGGTGAAAGAACGATTCATATTGGAAGTGTGCAAGTGAAAGCGAGTTTTTAGTAGCGAATAGTTTTTTTCACGCAAAGACGCAAAGAGAACTCACGCGAAGAGTTCAAAGGTAAATATTCAAAAAAAATACATTTTATTGACGTTTGACGTAAATATATGCCACTAATGCACGAATATTTTTAAAAATTGAAAAATAGAAAGTTTGCGCTCTTAGCGAAAATCTTTGCGCCTTTGCGTGAAATTTTGTTGTAGTGAAGTTGTAAAAATTAATTACATTTATTCTTATGAAAAAATATATTATTCTATTAATTATTTTCTGTTTTGCAAGTTTAAAAGCGCAAGAATTAAAAGCCTTTCAGTTTTATAATCAAAATGGAAGGGAAATTAAAACTGAAAAATTAATCAAAAAACTCGCTGATTTTGATGTGGTTTTATTTGGTGAATATCACAATAATTCTATGATTCATTGGTTGGAATTTAAAATCGCAGAAGAACTTTACAAGCAAAAAGAAGGAAAACTGATTTTGGGTGCAGAAATGTTTGAAAGAGATAATCAAACGCAATTAAATCAATATTTAAACGGTAAAATTTTAGCCAAAAATTTAAAAGATTCCGTGCGACTTTGGAATAATTATGAAACCGATTATCGTCCGATTGTAGATTTTGCAAAAGAAAAAAACCTCGAATTTATTGCTTCAAATATCCCCAGAAAATATGCTTCATTAGTTGCAAAAAATGGTTTAGAATCTTTGAATTCTCTTTCAGAAAATGAGAAAAAATGGATTGCAAAACTTCCGATTTCTGTCTCACTAGAAACGCCAGGTTACGAAGGAATGAAAAAAATGATGGCGGAGCATTCGGGAGACAAAGCCATGAATTTTGTTTCTGCACAAGCCACGAAAGATGCAACTATGGCGGAATCGATTTTTAATAATTTAAAAACTGATTATACTTTTCTGCATTTTAATGGCGATTATCACAGCAAAGAATTCGGCGGCATTTACTGGTATTTAAGACAAAAATATCCGAATTTAAAAATTGCTGTAATTTCTATTTTTGAAAGTGAAAATCCAGAATTATTGCTTCCAACTAAAGATTTTAAACTGACAGATTTTAATTTGGTAATTCCTAGTGATATGACGAAAACGTATTAAAAGGCGTAAAGTCGTGAAGTTGTGAAGTTGTGAAGTTGTGAAGTTGTGAAAATCTAAAAATAAAAATAGGATGTATCAATATTATTTTGAAAAATTGGAAGTTTGGCAAAATGCAAGAATTTTGGTTTTGGATATTTATAAAATTTCTAAAAAATTTCCAAAAGAGGAACAGTTTGGGATTACCAATCAATTGAGACGTGCGGCAACTTCCATTACTGCAAATATCGCAGAAGGAACTTCCAGAAAAACAAATAAAGACAAAGCAAAATTTATTAATATTTCTTACAGCACAAGTTTGGAAGTTATCAATTTTCTAATTCTGTGTTTAGATTTAGAATTTTTGTCAAATGAAGAATATCTAGAATTACGAGAGAAAGCAGAAAAAATTACCAACCAACTAAACGCCTTTTATAATTCTCTACAATAATAAAAAAACAATTTACCTTTTTCACAACTTCACAACTTTACGTCTTTACAACCTACAACTTTACGCCTTTACAACTTTACATTTTTTACGTAATTTTGCCCCATGATAAAAATCGGAAATATAGAACTCCCCGACTTTCCTTTGCTTTTGGCTCCGATGGAAGATGTTTCAGATCCGCCATTTCGCAGATTGTGTAAAATGCACGGTGCAGATTTAATGTATTCTGAATTTATTTCTTCAGAAGGCTTGATTCGCGACGCCATGAAAAGCCGACAAAAGTTGGATATTTTCGATTATGAACGTCCTGTTGGAATTCAAATTTTTGGCGGCGATGAAGAAGCAATGGCACTTTCAGCAAAAATCGTGGAAACGGTTGAACCCGATTTAGTAGATATTAATTTTGGTTGCCCCGTAAAAAAAGTCGTTTGCAAAGGAGCAGGAGCCGGCGTCTTAAAAGATATAGATTTAATGATTCGTCTTACTAAAGCCGTTGTAAATTCTACACATTTGCCTGTAACTGTGAAAACTAGACTTGGTTGGGACACGGAAACAATTAATATTATGGAAGTGGCGGAAAGACTTCAAGAAACTGGAATTAAAGCCTTAACAATTCACGCCAGAACGCGCTCCCAAATGTATAAAGGTGAAGCCGATTGGAATTATATCTCAAAAGTGAAAAATAATCCAAATATTGAAATCCCGATTTTCGGAAACGGCGATGTTAATTCACCAGAAAAAGCTTTGGAATATCGAAAAAAATACGATTGTGACGGAATTATGATTGGTCGTGGTGCGATTGGTTATCCGTGGATTTTTAATGAAGTAAAACATTTTTTTGAAACTGGAGAAAATTTGCCAAAACCCACAATTGCACAACGGTTAGAAGCCGTTCGCCAACACGCAGAATGGAGCACAGAATGGAAAGGCGAAAAATTAGGTTTGATAGAAATGCGACAACATTATGGCAATTATTTCCGTGGAATTCCTCATTTTAAAGAATTCCGCGTGAAGTTTTTAGAAGTTTTAAATATGGAAGAAATGGCTGAAGTGATTGCTGAAACTGAAGAGTTTTATGAGGAGTTTAGTTTCTAACCTTATTTCTAAATATATGGAAATTTAATTTTCTAATGAAAGCTTTTAGAAAACATTGGTTTGATATTGGCGGATTTTTATCAATACTCTGCATCGGATTTATTATTTTAAATTTTAAAAATTTCAGCGATTATCAATTGATTTTATGGTGCAGTTTGGTTTCACTTTTCTGGCATCAACTAGAAGAATATAGATTTGCAGGTACTTTTCCTGGAATGATAAATACAGTAATGTTCAAAAGTAATTTGCCCGATAGATTTCCGCTGAATACGAATACTGCAATGTTAATCAATGTTTTTCTGGGATGGTTGGTTTATTTTTTAGCAGCAATTTTTGCAGAAAAAGCAATTTGGTTGGGAATTGCAGCCATTCTTATTTCCTCTGGAAATATTATTGCGCATACTTTTTTATTTAACATTAAAGGAAAAACTTTTTATAATGCGGGTTTAGCAAGTTGTTGGCTTTTGTTTGTACCAATTATCTATTATTTTTTTAAAATAATTTTTAGAGAAAATCTAGCATCAAATCAAGATTGGCTTATTGGGATTATTTTAGGATTGATTTTAAATTATTTTGGTATTTTAAAAATGATTGTTTGGCTTTCTAATAAAAAGACAACTTATATTTTTGAGCAAAGAAATCTTTTGCCAAAAGATAGAAAGTCGAAATAAAAATCCTATTGTCACAAGAGCAAAATTTCACTTCTTTCCGTAACTTTGTTTATCATTTTTATACTAATTAATAAAAATTAATAATGCTGAAAGCGGAACACGTTACCAAAACTTATAATGCCGGAAAAAAACTGGCGCTGGAAGATTTCTCAATTGATGTTCCAGAAGCGTCCATTTACGGACTTCTCGGTCCAAATGGCGCAGGAAAAACAACTTTTATAAGAATCATCAACCAAATTACTCAAGCCGATTCGGGGAAAGTTTTTATTAATGGTGAACTTCTAAATCCATCTCACATCAGACAAATTGGTTACATGCCGGAAGAACGTGGTTTGTACAAAAATATGACCGTGGGAGATCAACTTTTATATTTTGGTGAACTGAAAGGAATGACCAAAAATGATGCTTTAAACCAAGCAAAATATTGGTTTGAGCAATTGCAAATTGACCAATGGTGGAAGAAAAAACTGAGTGAACTTTCTAAAGGAATGGCACAAAAAATTCAGTTTGTGGTTACGGTTTTGCACCGACCAAAATTATTAATTTTTGATGAACCTTTTTCTGGTTTTGATCCGGTAAATGCAAATTTAATTAAAGATCAAATTTTAAAATTAAAAGAAGATGGCGCAACTATTATTCTGTCAACTCACAGAATGGAAAGTGTGCAAGAAATGTGTGATAGCGTCGCTTTGATTGATAATGCAAGAAAAATTATTGACGGAAAAGTTTTTGATGTAAGAGAAAAATTTAAGAAAAATATTTTCTCAGTTACACTTTCGGATATTCAAAATGAAACTTTTGAGCAGTTTAAAAGTAAATACGATATTAAAAACATCAAGCAGGATAATCATTTAATTTCTTTTGATTTAAAAAGTGAAATCGAGCAGAAAATAATTTTACAAGATTTGCTTTCAAGTGGAAATATCAGAACCTATGACGAGAAAATACCAAGTATGAACGAAGTTTTTATTAATGCTGTAAGCGCACCAACTTTTTAAAATGAAAAATATAATACTCATTACCAAACGCGAATTTCTAACGCAGGTAAAAAAGAAATCTTTCGTCATTCTTACACTTTTAGCGCCACTTTTATTTATTGCTTTTGGTGCAATAATCGCAGTGATGTTTAAAGCAAACGAAACAAAAAGTACTTTTAATGTAGTTGATAAAAGCGGTGTTTTTGCAGAACATCTGAAATCTACAGAAAATATAAAATACGTTTATGTCCCAGAAAGTGCGGAAAAATCCATCGTTTCTAGTTTAAAAGATATGAAAGGAACGGACGGAATTTTGATTTTGCCAGAATTAAAAAATAATGATTTCACTACTTTTGAAAAGGAAACAAAATTACTTTTAAATACTAAAATTGGTTTTGATACAAAACAGAAAATCGCTTCGGATATTTCTGGCTTGGTGAAAAAAGTAAAGATTAAAAATTTAGGAATTACGGAAAATCAATTAAGCGATTTGGATAGAAGTTTTAATCTGAGTACTAAAAATGTTGTAGATAATAAAAAAGCAGATTCTGATTTAAGCTTTGGTGTAAAATCTGGTTTAAGTATGGTTTTGATGTATGCTGTTTTTATGTTCATCATTATTTATGGCGTTCGTGTTATGCGTAGTGTTTTGGAGGAAAAAAACAATCGTGTGGTAGAAATTATTATTTCTTCAGTAAAACCATTTGAACTAATGATGGGAAAAATTTTAGGTGTTACTTTTGTAGCACTCACACAGTTTTTTGTTTGGATTACAATGGCTGTAATTGGCGCTTTTCTATTAAACAAAACTTCAACATCGGGTGAAAATATTTTAGGGAAATTTGATATTTTAGAAATTTTAAAACAAATTTCTCATACATTATTGGATTTAAATTATGGTTTAATAATTACTGTTTTTCTTATTTTCTTTTTTCTGGGTTATATTTTTTACAGCTCAATGTACGCTGCAATTGGTTCTGCTGTTGATAATGAAACTGAAACGCAACAATTCACACTTTTTGCTATAATTCCTTTAATGCTCGGAATGTATGGAAGTTTTTCTATAATGAATAATCCAGAAGGACCGATGGGATTTTGGCTTTCGATGATTCCTTTTACTTCGCCAGTTGCGATGATTGCGAGAATACCTTTTGGCGTTCCAATTTGGCAAATTATATTATCTGTTGTGATTTTATTAGCAACCACTCTGTTGATGGTTTATATTGCGGCAAAAGTTTATAGAGTTGGAATTTTGATGTATGGCAATAAAGCAAGCGCAAAAGAACTTTGGAAATGGATTAGAAGTTAATTGTGAAGTTGTAAAGTTGTGAAGTTGTTTAGATGTGAAGTTGCTTGTAATTAGTAAACAAAAAAAATTCAACCATTATTTATGGTTGAATTTTTTTTAAATCTAAATTAAAATTTCTGAAATCTACTTTTTCTCAAAAACTTCTTTGCTAAAGGTTCCATCTTTATTTGGTATTTCAATCAAATAATTTCCGTTTTCAAGATAACCTAAAGTCATAGATCCATTTTCTAAAACGACGTGGAAAATATCTTTTTTAGATGTTTCTGTAAATGTTGCAAAAGGAATGGAACTGTTTGGCGATAGTAAAATAAATTTTCCGTTTCCAATAATAATTTTTTGATATTTTAAATTTCCGTTCGTGTAATTATTGGAAGTATTTTTAGAATTCTCTTCATTAGTTTTAGGTTTTATTTCTTCCTTTTTAACTTCCTCACTTTTTTGAACTTTATCTACATAAGTATTTTCAACTTTATCAATTTTAATCTGTAAAGGTTGTTTCACTGGTGAAGAATTTGGAATATTTTTTAAAATATTCTGAAGTGATTCATTATAACCTAATTCAAAATCTTTTTCGTTTGAAACGCCTTGTTGTGACAAAATAACTTTATCATTGCAATCTTTAGCTTCTAAAGTTAATTTAGTTTTAAACATATTACCAGATTTCACTACATTAACTAACGCGACTTCACAAGGATTTTGTTTTAATTCTTCTGGCCAATTATCTCTATCTTTTTGAATTACTTCATAACCTTTTGAATGTAGTTTTTTTACTAAATTAGAATTCAAATCAAATTGATTATCATGAAATTCCTTGAAATCTTGAGGAACGTAAATGTATTTATAATCCGATAGTTTTTGCGCATTCAAGACATTACAGCACAAAAACAAAACAATATAAAAGATAGTTTTCATTTTTAAAATAATTTAGATAAAGATATTGATTTCTAATTTAAAATGTATAAATATTTTATTGAATTAATTTAATTAGTAAAATAAAAATAAAAAAACCTAAATCATAAGATTTAGGTTTTTAGTATTTTTTGAAGTGTTTATCTTTTTGTTCTTCCTTTAGTATTGGATTTTGCATCTTGCGCAACACGGAAACCTATCCAACCAAAAGCTCTTGTTTCATCTTTAAATCTTCTTTGTCCTGGATCTAACCAATAAGCTGTATCTAACCAAGAACCACCTTTTACAACACGAACCTCATCAGAAACTTTTGTAGTTCTTTGTTTAGTGTCTTTTTGTAAAATTACACGACCTTTAGAATCTACAATAAATTTTTTCTTGCTGGAATTATACATTGTGAAAGCTGCGGTTGTACTATCTTGTTCTCTTCCATAACCTGCATCTAAAGAAGATTGAAAATCACCATCTCTAAAGTTTCTGTTATCTGCTGTTTCTTCTCTAGCGTATTGTCCAGGTAATCCTTTATAAACTAATCTACCATCAGAAAGTGTGTCAAATTTTACAGTATTATCTTCAATTTTCTTGAAAGTTCCATCTGGATTTTTTTCAACTTTTCTCGTTATATTTCCACGGAAATAATTAAAATCATTTGCTTCTTCATCTATTATTGGTCTATAAACATCTGCAGTCCATTCTGCCACATTTCCAAACATTCCATAAATACCTAAATCATTAGATGGATATTGTTTTACATCAGAAGTTATTGGCGAACCATCATTTTTCCAACCTGCAACACCGGAATAATCTCCTTGTCCCATTTTGAAATTTTCTAAATACATTCCTCGGTTTCTTCCTTTTTTGCCTTTTAACTTATCAATTTCTGGTTCTTTACCTTTATATAAATTATATTCTCTATCTTTTTGCATACCAAGTGCGGCAAATTCCCATTCAACTTCTGTGGGTAAGCGGAATTTTTCAACTAATCCCGACATTGCATTTCGATTTGCAGCGGCAATTCTGGCATTTGTAGTTTTAATGCCGGTTGCTTTTTGCAATTTACTTTTGTTTAGTAGAGCATCAAGTTCTGCATCACTCGCTTTATATTTATCTAAATTAAAAGCATTTGCACCTTGATTATTCGCTTCATTAATATAATAATCTTTTGATAAAATTCCTTTATCCATTAATGCTTTTTCGTTTGCACGATTCGTTAACCAATCACAATATCTTGATGCTTGTAACCATGTCACTCCTACTACTGGATAATAATCATATTCTGGAGCGCGAAAATAACTTTCAGCAAAATCATTTCTAGAAAGTTTATTATTCCAAACTAAAGTATCTGGTAAAGCTCCTGTGTAAATTTCCTTAAAATTAGGATCAGATGGTGGAAATACATACTTTAACCAAGTTACGTATTCTCTATATTCATAATTTGTAATTTCAGTTTCACCAATAAAAAATGAACTTACTTGCATTCTTCGTGGTGTATTATTCCAATCGTGCATTACATCATCTTTTACCAATCCCATTGTAAAAGTACCACCTTCAACATAAACCATTCCTGGCCAACCTTTTTGTTTTTGTTGTTTTCCGGTAAAAAACCAACCTTTTTTATCATTTGGTTTCCAACCCGTTTTACTCGTAAAACGTTTTGTACCGCCACCTTTTTTGGAGTTACCTCCGCCACAACTTGTGAGTATAAAAGCAGCGCATAATGTTATTAAATAAAACAACTTTAGTTTGTTCATACTATCTTAAATATTTTCAGGATACAAAGAAAAAATAAATAATCCAATTAATCAAATAATGATTTGGGTTTTTAGCAAAACGTTAACAAATATATTTTATTGTTATTATAAGAATATTTTAATTTTTTCGTTTAATTTGTAGCCGATTACTATTATATGAAACGCAATTTACTATTTATTATTTTCTTTAGCATTTTTTCAATGTTAAGTGCCCAAAACATAACTCTTAATTGGGATGGTTCCACAAAAATAAATTTTGGTTCTGAAATTAAAACTTTGCCATATTTTTCCAATGAAGGTTTCTATTTTGAAGATGGAAATATCATTATTCGTATAAATGAAAAAACAAAAGATCTTTTAAAAGTAGAAAATATACAATGGGCAAAGGTTTTAGAAAAAGATTTATTTGATATTTCTAAATACGATTTGCAATCTAATAATGATGTAAGTGTAAGTTCCTACCAAAAAGATGGTGAAAATTATGCTTCTATAAGAGTTGCCGCTTTTAAAATGGAGAATGGACAAATATTTAGATTAGTGAGTTTTTCATTAAATAAAGATAATAAACCGCAAAGAAGTTTTATAAATAGATTTGGAACTACAGATAATCCTTTAAAACAAGGTACTTTTTATAAAATAAAAGTTGATAAATCTGGAATTTTTAAAATTACTACTCAATTCTTGCGTGCAAATGGAATTAATCCTGCAGATATAAATCCGAAAAACTTTAGAATTTATGGCAATGGTGGTCTTATGTTACCTGAATATAACCAAGATAATTATTATAAAACATTACAAGAAGATGCAATTGAAGTTATTGGAGAATCTGACGGTGTTTGGAATGATAGTGATTACGCATTATTTTACGCACAAGGTCCCGATGGATTTAATATTTACAAAGGACAATTAGGAGATCCAACCAATCGGCTAACAGAAACTAGAACAGATAAAAGTTTTCATGTAAAAAATATTTATGAAAATTATTCTTATTATTTTATAAATTTTGATATTGGTGAAGGAAAAAGAGTCCAAACCGTAGATAGTAATCTTCCTTCAGATCTTATTACTAGATATGATGACTACCAAGTTTTAGATGAAGACAAAATAAATTTATTAAAAATCGGTCGTATTTTCTTAGGCGATTATTTTAATAGTGATAAAAGCATTTCATTTACCACCAAAACACCCATAAAAGCAGATGATAATATTATATATAAAACACAAGTTGCACCTTATCAATTTCAAGGAAATTCTTTAAAAATAAACATTAATGACAAAAATGAAAATAATTTTTCTTATTCTACAAGTGGACAAGATTATGTTTTTACCGATTACCGAGGCGTTGTAAATGGAATTACTGGAAACCAAATTACTTTTAACTATAAGCCAACTATAGGTTCTAATCCAAATGGTTTAGTTTATCTAAATTATGCCGAAGTTTCCTATAAACAAGATTTAGTTTTTAATGGTTCTCAGATGAATTTTCGCAGTTATGATATTGCTGAAAATAGCAATACACTTTATGGATTTTCTCTTTCTGGAGCCACGGGAATTGATGAAATTTGGGATGTTTCTGATGTTACAAATTCTAAAAAGAAAGTAAATAAAACTTCTGGTGACACTTTTAATTTTGGATATCTTTCAGACAATCAATATTTTAGTAATGAATTTGTTGCTTTTAAAAATTCTTCAGCTTACGAACCTACTTTTGTAAATAAAATTGGAAATCAAGATTTATCTTCACTAGCAAATATTGATTATTTAATTATTACAACGCCAGAAATGTTGAGTCAAGCGCAACGTTTGGCGGATTATCATAAAAATACTGAAAATTATAACACTGCAGTTGTAGATGTTAATAAAATTTATAATGAATTTTCTAGTGGAAGCAAAGATATTACAGCAATTCGAAACCTAGTAACAAGATTAAAAACTACAAATGGCAATATAAAATATCTTATGATTTTAGGAGATACTTCTTTTGATTATAAAGGAGTTCAGTTTCCTTCATCAGATATAATTCCAAGTTATGAAAGTGAATACAGCCAAAGTTTCAGTTCATCATTTGTTACAGACGATTATTTCGTGATGACGGCAAATCAAACTTCAAATAATATCCAAACTTTGCTTCCAAATTTACCAGTTGGAAGATTACCTGCTGCAAATGTTTCTGAAGCAAAATTAATGATTGATAAAACTTTAGCTTATTATAATGCATTACCAAATCAATCTACACCTTTTGGAGAATGGCGTATGAAATTGGATTTTGTAGTAGATGATGATTTAAAAAATGATACAAGTGGAATTGCTTTTCATACTGTAACTAACAATGCAATCGCAGTTAACTTTGAAGGAGCAAATACAGATAAACCAGAGTATAATGTTCGCAAATTATATTTAGATTCTTTCCCTGCCGTAAATACGGCAGGTGGACAAAGATTTCCTCAAGTAAACCAAGCCATAAGCAATGATATAAGTAATAGTTTATTTTTATTTTATTTTGGACATGGTGGAATTAATGGTTGGGCGCAAGAAAGAGTTTTAACATCTACAGAAGTTCAAAATTTTAATAATTTTAATGCTGTTTATAGTAGATTTCCTTTAGTCTCAACAATTACTTGTGAATTTACACTTTGGGATGACCCTTCAACAAATTCTACTGGAGAACAAGTTATAAAATCTAAAACCGGTGGTGCAGCAACAATGATTACTTCTAGTCGCGCAATTGGAATTGATTACGGAATAGATTTCACTACAATTTTAATTGATGAGTTATTTAAATTAGAAAACGATGATTTCAAAAGTTTAGGAGACGCTTATTTAAACGCAAGAATTATAAAAGGTCCAAATTCTAACCATTTAAAAGTAAATTTTTTGGGAGATCCTGCGATGAAACTTAGTCGTCCAAAAAAATTAATAACAATAAATAATATAGTTTCTCCAATTCCCGGTCAATTGCGGGCTTTAGATTTTGTAACCATAAATGGAGAAGTTAAAAAACCCGATGGAACCTTAGATGAAACTTTCTCAGGAAGAATTTCTATTAATATTTTCGATAAAATATTAAATAAAAAAACTTTAAATAATGATGGTTATGTTTTACCAATATTAAATTATACCGAAGAAGGAAGTCCTATTGTAAAAACTTCAGGAGAAGTTAAGGACGGTAAATTCTCTATAAAATTCTACGTTCCGAAAGACATTAATTATACAATAGGAACAGGAAGGATTTTAGCTTATGCAGATAACAAAAAATTTGATGTTTTCATTAATCAACCCTACCAAATCGGAGATATTAATCCAAACGGTTTAAATGACAATACACCTCCTGTTGTTCATCTTTTTATGAATAATACCAATTTTGCAGATGGCGGAATTACAGATCAAAATCCTACTTTTTTAGCTTGTGTAAGTGATGACACGGGAATAAATTCTACCGGATCAGGAATTGGTCACGATATTACTGTGATTTTAGATGGCAAAGTTATTAATACTACAGTTTTAAATGATTTCTATTTTTCTGGTGAAGGAAATGGTTGTGTTAACCCTACTTTAGAAGATTATCAAAAAGGAAACGTTTCATATCCATTCCGAAATTTAACACCTGGAGCGCATCAATTGGTTTTTAAAGTTTGGGATATTAATAATAATTCTACTACGGAAACGTTAAACTTTATAGTAAAAGATGAAAGTGATCAAAAATTAATTGTTAAAAAATTACTAAATTGGCCGAATCCTTTTACAGATAAAACCTACATTCAATTTGAACATAATTGTGCAGATATTTTAGATGTAAATGCGCAGATTTACACTATTACAGGAAAATTAGTAAAAACAATTTCTACACAGGTTACAGCAGAGCCCTTTTTCCAAGGTTTTAGAACACCCAGAACTGCAATAGAATGGGATGGTAAAGATGATTTTGGAGATACTGTTGCAAAAGGCGTTTATATTTTTAAAATATTTGCACGTAGCCAAAACCAAGATAAATGTAAAGGAAGCGCAACTGCAGTAGAAAAAATGGTATTATTAAAATAAAAAAGATTAAAAAAATTACCTATGATTTTAAATAGAAAACTCTTATTGACTGTAACTTTGGGATTAAGTATTACAGCTTTTTCACAAAATTTAAACGACATAAGACCTGTTCTCACAGGCGCTCCATTTCTTAGAATTTCTCCAGACGCACGCGCAGGTGGAATGGGAGATCAAGGTGTTGCAACCTCATCAGATGCCTTTTCTGAGTTTTGGAATGCTGCAAAATACCCTTTCAGTCGTTCTACATCTTCAGTCGGAGTAAATTACACACATATGAGTAAATTAACAAATGATGTTTTTTTACTTTACGGCGCTTATCACCAGTTTTTGGGAGATGAAGAGCGTTCTACAATTTCTGCAAGTATTTATTACTTCAATATGGGTTCTGTAGATTTAACTAAATTAGTAGGAACAGAAGTGGTTTCAGAAGGAACCGCAAAACCAAATGAATTTTCAATTGATGTTGCGTATGGATTAAAATTAACGGATAATTATTCCATGGCGGTAACTGGAAGATACATTAGATCAGATTTATCTGGCGGATTTAATTCTGATAATACTTTAAAACCGGCAAATTCTTTCGCAGTAGATGTTTCTGGTTATTTTTTAAGTCCAAAACATCAAAGTTTCGGTGATTACGAAGGTCAAGCAAGAGCTGGTTTTGCAATACAGAATTTAGGTCCACGTTTAGATTATACGGGAAATGACGATTCCAAATCTTATCTTCCAACTACAGCAAGAATTGGAGCAGGTTATGATTTATATATTGATGATCTAAATAAAGTGGGCGTAAGTCTGGAAGCATCAAAATTATTAGTTCCTGGTCCAGAAATTACTGGAACGGATGTCAATGGAAATCCAGTTTATGATGTTCCAAATGTTGGTGTAATTGAAGGAATTAGTAAATCTTTTAGTAACAAAAAAAGTACAATGTTAAGTGGCGCTTTAGAATATACTTATGACAATGCTTTTTCTTTAAGAACTGGTTATTTCCACGAAAGTGACGAACAAGGCGGAAGACAATATGCAACTGTCGGAATTGGTTTGAAATATCAATCTTTCGGTTTAGATATGTCTTATTTAGTAAATACTTCCAAAATAAATTCAGCCTTAGATAATACTTTAAGATTTGGACTTACTTGGACGATTGGTGATGAGACTTCAAACGCTCAGGATTATTAAAATAATTTTAAAAAATTTCAAAAAGAGTCTCCTTTGCGAGACTCTTTTTAGTTTTAGAAGTTTAAATTTGTTAAAAGTTTTTTTTTAAATGTCTTATACTTCAGAATTTAAACGTTTCGTAACCAGCCAATACATTTATGCAGCGGTAAGAGTTACTTTGGCGGTAGTTCTTCCAAGTATTATTTTGGCGTATTTTGGTGTATTAAAAGAATTATTTTTATTTCCACTTGCAACCAGTTTTATTGGTCTTACAGATCAACCAGGACCAGTTATTCGTAGGAGAAATTCTATGCTCCTTGCGGTTTTATGCTTTTTTATTGCAGCTGCAGTTGCAGGTTTAGCAAAAGGAAATCCCATTTTTATTTTTATTGAACTTTTAGTTTTTGGTTTCTTTTTCAGTATGATCGGGATTTACGGACAACGTTTATCTGCAGTCGGTTCGTTAACTTTAATTGTTCTTGCAATTTTTATAGATGGTCATCTCACAGGAAATAATGCCTTAAAAAGTTTAAGTATATTTCTTGCCGGAAGTCTTTGGTTTGTTTTAATCTTTTTAATTATTACCCGTTTGCAACCTTACAAATTAGCCAGTCAACAAATTGGTGAAAATTACATTTTGCTCGGAGAATATTTGAAAATTAGAGCGCAACTTTATCTTCCAAATCCCAAATATGATATAATTTTTGATGAAATAATTACTCATCAAATTAAAATAAAAAATCTTCAAGAAGACACTCGAGAAACTGTGTTTAGAACACGGCAAATTATTAAAGAATCTACAACTACAAGTCGTTTGTTAATGTTGATGTTTTTAAATTCTATTGATTTACACGAAAAATTAATGACTTCAGAAAGTGATTATAAAACTTTACATCAAGATTTAAAAAACCAAGAAGTGCTCTCTGCAATGAATGTTTTTCTTTTAAATTTAGCAGCAGAAATTACGAATATTGGTATTGATTTGCAATCTGGTATAAAATCTAAACCTTTAGCAAATGTTGATGATGAGCTTGATAAGCTTTATACCACTTATTACGATTATAGAAATAAAGAATTATCTGCGGAGAATTTAGAAAATTTTATGATACTTCGTCAGATTTTACTGCGGATTACCGAGCTCAGCTCAGAAATAAAAAATATTTACAAAGTATTTTCACAAGATATAAAATTGGCAAAAAGTCTTTCCTCTGGTTTAGATTTACGACAATTTTTAAGTAAAGAAGAAAAATTAAATTTCAAAGTTTTTAGAAATAATTTAAGTTTAAATTCCAAACAATTTCGCCATGCAATTCGCGTCACTTTAGCTTTATTAATTGGTTATGGAATTACAAGAATTTCTTTTTTTCCGGTTGGTCACGCTTATTGGGTTTTGATTACGATTGTGGCAATAATTCGCCCAAATTATAGTATTACAAAACATCGAAATTATGTGAGATTACTCGGTACACTTTGCGGTGCACTTCTCTCCTATTATCTTCTTTGGCAATTTTCTAATAACGGGATTTTACTCTTTTTTCTTTTAACAAGTATGATTTTGGCATTCAGTTTCTTAAAAGGAAAGTATTTTTGGGCGGTATTCTTTATTACTATTTATGTTTTCTTAGCCTTTAATTTCTTAAAACCAGGAAATATTAATGTGATTTTTAAAGACAGAATTTTTGACACATTTGTGGGTGGAATTGTAGTTTATTTAGTTTCTTATTTTGTTTTACCCGTTTGGGAACACACTCAAAATTTAGATTTAATGAAAGCCGCCACTCAAGATAATATTAAATATTTCAAATCTGTAATGCAGAATTTTGAAGTTGAAAAAACAGAAGAAAATGTTCAAGAATTCAAAATCAATAGAAAAGCAGCTTTGGTTTCTTTAGCCAATCTTTCCGATAATTTTCAGCGTATGCTTTCTGACCCCAAAAACCAACAAAAAAAACTAGAAAAAGTACACCAATTTGTTACCACATCCCATTTATTTACAGCTTATACTGCATCATTATCTCAATATTTTAGTGGTACGAATTTAAAAAAATATCCGGAAATAGATGCCCAGAAATGGACAGAAAAAATAAGTTCTGAACTTCAAAATTCTTTAAATATTTTAAATAATGTTTCTTCAGAATTTCATCAAAAAGAATTAGAAATCCCAGAAAATGAAATAGAATTTTTATTAAACAAAAGAAAACAAGAATTAGAACTAAATGAAATAACTGACCGGCGAGATCCAACGAAAATTTCACATTTAGCCGAACTCAATAATATTACCGAACTTTTAGAATTAATGTCTGATGTGGCCCGCGAACAAAGAAAAGCTTTAAAAGATTTCCAACCTTTTATTGCGGTTTAAAAACAAAAATATTTCACAAAAAATACAGTTATTTTCAAACTATTTTAACGAAGTCAAAAAAACTGACGAATATTTATAATCTTTAATACAACCTATTTGTTAAAAAAACTTTGTGACTTTGTGGTTTAAATTAATCCACAATTGTAAAACAAAAATCTTCAAAAAACCTAACACGTGCCGTAAATTGATCACAATTTTCATCATCATAAACTCTGCATTTAATTGTATCTAAATTTTTCAAATCAAATGCTTCCACTTTATAATTCCTTTTTAAAGACCAATAATTAGAATGATGGATTTTATAAAGACTTTCTTTTACTGACCAAATCACAGTTAAATATTCTACCTTTTCCTCTTCCAGAAAAAATTTCGCTTCATCTGGATAAAGAAATTTATGCTCAATTCTTAAAATTTTCGGATTAAATTGTTCCATATCAATTCCAATTTTTTCTTTAGAAATAGCAATGGCTGCGAAAGGAAAAGAATGTGTAATAGAAATATGAAAATCATTCGGATCCAAATATGGTTCTCTCTCTTTGTATAAAATTTTGTGATTCGGCAAAACACTTTTTAAAGCTTTCCGTACTAAAAGTGCTTCTTTAATTTTGGTAGGATGATAATTTTTTACTTTCTCTAAATTTTCAACTTCTAATAAAATTTCAAAATTCAAATCTTCTCCTTCACTAAACTTCCAAATAAGAATGGTGGCTTTGTCATCTGAGAAATCTTTAAAAAGAGGCATTATTAAAAAATTGATTCGAGACACAAAAATACTTAATAATATTATCATTAAAAATTATAGATAAATCATTTTTTATGAAAATTCATGATGGTTCCTGTGCAACATTAAAAGCTAACGAATCGAAATTAACAATAAATTTTATTAAGTATAAAAAAGATTAATTATTTACGAAAATAGCTTAAAAAAAACCTGCTATTTTTAAATTAATAGTAGGGTTTTTTATTATTTAATTTGAAATTTTGGCTGAGAAATTATTAGTTCGTAAATTTGCACAGATTATTAATAAATAAAATAAAATTTTTAATGGATACGCAAACAAAATATGTTCCTTATAAAGTAAAAGATATCAATTTAGCAGATTGGGGAAGAAAAGAAATTACTTTAGCTGAAGCAGAAATGCCTGGTTTAATGGCAATCAGAAAAGAATATGGTCCTTCTCAACCTTTAAAAGGAGCAAGAATTGCAGGATGTCTTCACATGACAATTCAAACTGCGGTTTTAATTGAAACTTTAGTTGCTTTAGGAGCAGAAGTTACATGGAGTTCTTGTAATATTTTCTCTACACAAGACCACGCTGCAGCTGCAATTGCTGCCGCAGGAATTCCAGTTTACGCATGGAAAGGTTTAACTGAAGAAGAATTTAATTGGTGTATAGAACAAACAATTTTCTTTGGTGAAGATAGAAGACCATTAAATATGATTTTAGATGATGGTGGAGATTTAACAAATATGGTTTTTGACCAATTCCCAGAATTAACAAAAGATATTAAAGGACTTTCTGAAGAAACTACAACAGGAGTCCATAGATTGTACGAAAGAATGGCAAATGGAACTTTGGTAATGCCTGCAATTAACGTAAATGATTCTGTTACCAAATCAAAATTTGACAATAAATATGGTTGTAGAGAATCTGCAGTTGACGCAATTAGACGAGCAACAGATTTAATGTTAGCTGGAAAAAGAGTTGTTGTTTGCGGTTATGGCGACGTTGGTAAAGGAACTGCGGCTTCATTTAAAGGAGCAGGTTCAATTGTTACAGTTACAGAGATTGATCCAATTTGTGCACTTCAAGCTGCAATGGACGGTTACGAAGTAAAAAAATTAGATTCTGTAGTTGCAAACGCAGATATTATAATTACTACAACTGGAAATTACAACATTGTTCAAGGAAAACATTTTGAAAAAATGAAAGATAAAACCGTTGTTTGTAACATCGGGCATTTTGATAATGAATTGGATATGGCTTGGTTAAATAAAAATTTCGGTGACACAAAAACTGAAATTAAACCACAAGTTGATCTCTATAATATTAATGGTAATGATATTATTATTCTTGCAGAAGGAAGATTGGTAAATCTTGGTTGTGCAACAGGTCATCCAAGTTTTGTAATGAGTAACTCATTCACAAACCAAACTTTAGCTCAAATCGAACTTTGGACTAATTCTGAAGCTTATGGAAATGAAGTTTATATGTTGCCTAAACATTTAGATGAAAAAGTGGCTGAACTTCACCTTGCAAAATTAGGTGTAGAACTAGAAACTTTAACGCCAGAACAAGCAAAATACATTGGTGTAGAAGTTGAAGGGCCTTTTAAACCAGAATATTACAGATATTAATTTTTAGAAGAACGTTGTTTTTTCTCTCTTCAATTAATTTACAAATCCGTCTCTCCAAAAGAGACGGATTTTTTTGTATAATATTTCAAAAAAAGTTGTAATTTCAATTAATGAAAATTCGGCTTCTCTTTTTTGCATTTTTATTTCTGCATTTTTTTTCTGCACAAGAATCTGGTTTTCAAGTGAATTCTGGGAGAAAAACAGTAATTCATTTTCAATTAATTAATAATTTAATTTTTATTCCCCTAAATGTAAATGGTGTAAATCTTACTTTCCTTTTAGATTCAGGCGTTGCAGAAACTATTCTTTTTAGCTTAGAAGATAAAGAAGTCAGTTTTAAAAATACTGAAAAAGTAAAATTTTCTGGTCTGGGTGATAATAAAGAAATTTCTGGTTTAAAATCTGTGAAAAATGATGTAAAAATTGGAAAAGATTTTGAAGATAATTCTCACACTATTTATTTAATTTTAAATGAAGAATTTAATTTTTCTTCCCACGTAGGAATTCCGGTGAATGGAATAATTGGTTATCATTTCTTTAAAAATCATCCCATACAAATTGATTACGTTTCAAAAAAAATTACCGTTTTTAATGATGATAATTATTACAACAGAAAAAAAAGAAAATTTGATGGTTTTGAAATTTCTGTAGAAGATAAAAAACCTTATATGACTGCTTCTGTAAAAATGACCAATGAAGCAAAACCCTCAAAACTTCTTATAGATTTAGGAAATAGTGATGCCATGTGGCTTTTTCCAAAACTTATAAAAGATTTTGTGTACAATAGACCCAATATTGATGATTATCTTGGAAGGGGTTTTAATGGTGATATTTATGGTAAAAGAAGTAGAATTAAGGAATTATCCATCGGGAATTTTAATTTAGAAAAACCACTTACCGCAATGCCCGATGAATATTCCATTCAACATTTAAATTTAGCTAAAGATAGAAAAGGTTCCATAGGAAACGAAGTGATGCGCCGTTTTACTGTTATTTTCGATTATCCAAACTCAAAGATTTATCTTAAAAAAAACAGGAATTTTCATGAACCATTTCTCTTTAACATGAGTGGTTTAGACATTAAACACGATGGAATGGAATGGGATAAAGATTTGGTAAAAGTAAATACGGAAAATAAAACCGATATGAGAGGTGCGAAAGAAGCTTACAATTCTAGCAGTTCTTTTCAATACAAATTTACTTTAAAACCAATTTATTCCGTTGCAGCTTGTAGAAAAGATTCACCTGCATTTTTAGCAGGAATTAGAAAAGACGATTTACTTTTGAAAATAAACAATAAAAAAGCCGCAGATTTTACACTCCAAGATATTTTTGAATTATTAAAATCCACCGAAGGCAGAAAAATAAATTTAGAAGTTAAGCGTAAGTTTGAAATTTTAAAATTTAGTTTTACATTAGAAGATCCAATTCCTTACGAAGACCAATAATGGAACAAACTACTTTTGATCAAATCCGTTCTCGGCCGAGATTTAAAATTTTCACCGAGACAACAAAAGAAAAATATGCTTTACATTTAAAAGAATTTTTAAATAGTAATGAATCACGTTTTTCTGGAAACATCAACAGTGAAACCGCAACAATTAGTGTAAAAACAAAAGAAAACCCATATTGGAAACCATTTCTTTCTTTAAGAACAGAGTTTGATTCGGAAAAAAATATTACAATAATTTGCGGCGTTTTCGGACCAAGTTCTTCAGTATGGACTTTTTTTATGTTTCTTTATTTCATTTTCGGTATATCTTGGATGGTTTGTTTCACGCTTTTTTATGTTGCAAAACAAATAAAACAAGATGGTTATTCTTGGTCTTTTCCCGCTTCAATACTATTTTTATTTTTTATTTTTATTACTTATTTCATTGGAAGAATTGGTCGCAAAAAAGGAAAACAAGAAATGAAGGAACTCCGGAATTTCGCAGTAGAATCTAGCTTACATTTAGAAACAAAAAAATAATTATTGCATTTCAGAGAGCACTTTTTCTCTATTCTTTTGTTCCGCTAAAATTTTCTCAATAAATGGATGAATATTTTTTGCTAACTCTTTTTCAGAAATTTGATTACCCGTAGAATTATTTAATAATTTTAACCAAGGTCTTTCTCCGCCCCAATTATAATCGCCATTAACAATTACAGGGATTCCATTTGCTTTTACAGTATTTCCGTTATCGGTTAAAACCCATTGTTCTGCAAAACTATACATCCATTCTGCATCATTTTTTAACAATCTCAAACAAGAATGTGACGCTGGAAATCCGGGCAAATCATATTCATGCCATCCAATTCCTAATCGATTTGCAATATTCACATTATAAGGTAATTTCCAATCAGAATCAACTGTACTAATTGCTAATTTCTTTTTCCAATTGGTGAAATGTAATCCAGTCGCAGTTTTCGCCGATTTTTTTCCCAAACTTGTGGGTCCCCATTTTTTTAAATCGCCATTTTCATAAACTGCAAAAGCTTGAATGGGATAAGAAAAATAAACAAATTTCTTTACCTTTTTAAGCAAATCAACTTGCGCTGGAAAAGGAGAATATTTTAAAAAATTGTCATAAAATTTATTTGGAATTATCAAAGTATCTGCTCTCCAACTGTTTTTTTCATCTAATCTATTTAAAGCTAAAATAGTATAACGTTCTTGTTCAGAATATTTTTCTTTAAAAACCGACATGGCGGAATCTCTTTTTTTCTTTGGGAAAATAAAAGCAGAAAATTTTATATGAGCTTTTTCAATAGAATCTTTTCTAATGGAATCCTGTTTTGCAGAATCTACTTTCTCTTCTTTTGTAGGAGTTTCTTCCGTTGTGGGTTTTTTCTCTTTTTTACATTGAATTATAAAAAGAAATAAAAAAGACAGCACAAAAATAATTGAAGATTTATTTAAATTAAATTTCATTAATTAGTTTTTTCATAAGTTTCAAAAAGAGTACCAAAAAACTTATTATTAAAGGAAAAATTTAAAAATAAAGCTCAAATTTAGATTTTCTTTAACTAAGAAAAAACTTAATACTTTGTATCTTTGGGAAAAGAAATAAGAATATGGATATTACTCAACTTGAACCCAAAGTAATTTGGAAAAATTTCGCAGCCTTAAACAGTGTTCCCCGACCTTCTAAAAAAGAAGAACGTGTGATTGCATTTATGAAAAAATTTGGCGAAAATTTAGGTTTAGAAACCCGAGTAGATGAAACTGGAAATGTCATCATTAAAAAACCAGCCACATCTGGAATGGAAAATCGTAAACCAATCGTAATGCAAGGACATTTGGATATGGTTTGTCAAAAAAATAACGATATCAATTTTGATTTTGAAACGCAAGGAATTCAAATGGAAATTCAAGACGATTGGGTAAAAGCAAAAGGCACCACATTAGGCGCGGACAATGGTTTGGGAGTTGCCGCGATTATGTCTGTTTTAGAAAGTAAAGATTTAGCGCATCCTTCTTTGGAAGCACTTTTCACCATAGATGAAGAAACAGGAATGACAGGAGCAATTGGTTTAAAACCCAATCAACTTCATGGTGAAATTTTATTAAATCTCGATACTGAAGAAGATGATGAAATTGATATTGGTTGTGCAGGAGGAGTTGATGTAACAGCGTCTCAAAATTATAATTTGGAAGATTCTCACGGACAAATTGTAAAAATTGTAGTGAAAGGATTACAAGGCGGTCATTCTGGAATGGACATTATCAAAGGATTTGGAAATGCAAATGTCATTTTAGGAAGATTACTATTTTCGGCTTTAGAAAAAGAAAATATTCAATTAATTTCAATTGATGGCGGTGGATTAAGAAACGCCATTCCGAGAGAAGCAAATGCTGTTTTTTCCGTAAGAAATTCTGTAGAGTTTATTGAAAAAGCACTTCAATTAAAAGCAGATATTTTAGAAGAATTTGCTTCAATTGAAAAAGATTTACAAATCAATATTGAAAACGCAACTTCTCCTGACAAAGCTATTTCTGAAGGAGATTCAAGAAAAATAATTTTAGCTCTCAATGCAGCTCATAATGGCGTTTACAGAATGTCACCGGATGTAAAAGATTTGGTAGAAACTTCTAATAATATTGCAAGAGTTGAACTGAAAAATGGTGATTTGAAAATTATGAATTTATCCCGATCATCTGTAGAATCAAATAAATTAGCTGTTGCCAATCAATTAAAATCTGTCTTTGAATTGGCGGGAATGAATGTTGATTTTGCTGGTTCTTATCCAGGTTGGAAACCAAAACCTGGCGCGGAAATTATAAAAATAATGACTGAAATTTATAAAAAACAATTTGGAGAAACACCTTCTGTTGTAGCTTGTCACGCAGGTTTAGAATGCGGAATTATTGGTGCAAATTACCCGGAAATGGAAATGGTTTCTTTCGGACCAACCATTCGTGGCGCGCATTCACCAGACGAACGCGCGAGTATTTCTTCCACCCAAAAATTCTGGAAATTTTTAAAAGAAATTTTAGCGAATATTCCGGAGAAGAATTGAGATTTTAGATTTTACAAAAACTACGTTTTAAATAAAAATTCAGCAAATTAATTTGCTGAATTTTTTTGTTTTTAATTGAATTTTTTTCCTCATCAAAATAAATTAATTTTCTAATTTCGGAATGTCATTCTGAATGTAACGAAGTAAAATGAAGAATCTTTTAAATGGTGAGATTCTTCCTTCGTCAGAACGTCAAAATCCTGTTTAATTTTTTGAACTTTAAAATGTATTAAGTAAAACGTTTTAACACAGAAAACTTTTGTGACTTTTTTGGTTTAAAAGTATTTAAATTTTCGTCAATTTCGCAAATTTCAAAATTAAATTTTTCTCGCCTTCATGCTGAAAAACCACTTTTGCTTTAATATTTTGCGGATCTGTTCCATCTAAAAACTGAACTTCTCCCACTCCAAAACGGTCGTGACGAACTTTATCTCCCACTTCAATATCTTGCGAAGAACTTCCACTTGGATTAATGATTTTTGCCGTAGAAACTGGTTTTAGATTTTTTGAAATAATTGCAGGTTCGTCTCTGTTTAGAGATTTTTTTGGCTCTTTCTTTTTGAAAAAACGGTTTTCAGTTGGTGCATCATCAAAAATATTAGAACGCAAACCGGAGTGATTCACAAATCTACTTTCAATTGCAGGATTTATGAGTTCTAAATATTCAGAATCTACTTCACTCAAAAATCTTGAAGGTTCTGCTTCTGTAATTTTTCCCCATTGAAATCTGGAAATTGCATAACTAAAAAACGCTCTTTTTTCCGCACGAGTCAAAGCTACATAAAATAATCTTCGCTCTTCTTCCAATTCTTCGCGCGTAGAACTGCTCATAAAACTTGGGAAAAGATTTTCTTCTAAACCAACCAAATGCACAACTGGAAATTCTAAACCTTTAGAAAGATGAATCGTCATTAATGAAACTTTCGGCGAATCATCATCTTTTTTATCCTTTTGTGTATCTGCAGAAAGTGCGATGTTTTCTAAAAAATTGGACAAACTTGGATCTCCATCTTCTATTTGAATTTGTTCATCAATAAAACCTTGCATAGAATTCATCAATTCCTGAATATTTTCTAGCCGCGAAATTCCTTCCGGTGTTTGGTCGTCTTTTAAAGTTTTAATTAATCCACTTCTTTTCGCCACTTCCATCGCAACGGTGTAAGCATTTTCATCTTTCAACATCACTTGGAAGGCTTTTATCATCGCCCAAAAATCTGAAAGTTTGGTAATAATGCCGTTGTTTAATTGTAAAGTTGGCGCAAATTTTCCGAGATTATTTAAAACTTCAGACACAGAAATATTTTGAGAATCGGCAAAAACAATTAATTTATTCTGAGTGGATTCTCCAATTCCGCGCGTGGGTAAATTAATTATTCTAAACAAAGCTTCAGAGTCATTCGGATTGACTAAAAGTCTCAAATAAGCCACCAAATCTTTCACTTCTTTTCTTTGATAAAAACTTAATCCCCCATAAACTCGATACGGAATATTTTTTTTTCTTAAACTATCTTCGAACGCACGAGTTTGCGAATTGGTTCGATAAAGAATGGCAAAATCATCAAAACCCATTTGCTCAGAATTGTGAAGTTCCCAAATATTTGACGCTACAAAAGAGGCTTCATCTGCATCTGATAAACTCCTGTAAACTTTTATTTTTTCACCCACTTCATTTTGACTGAAAACATTTTTTTTAAACTGCTGTAAATTTTTAGAAATTACCACATTTGCTGCATTTACAATGTTTTGTGTGGAACGATAATTTTGTTCTAAAGCAACTGTAACTGCGTCTGGATAATCTTTTTTAAAATTTAAAATATTATAAATATTTGCACCTCGGAAAGAATAAATGGATTGTGCATCATCTCCTACCACGCAAATATTTTCAAATTTGGAAGCCAATGCTTTCACGATTAAATATTGAGAATGATTTGTATCTTGATATTCATCAACCAAAATATAACGAAAACGGTCTTGGTATTTTGCTAAAACTTCTGGAAATCTTGTCAATAATTCGTTGGTTCGTAAAAGCAAATCATCAAAATCCATCGCTCCATTTTTGAAACAAGTTTCTACATATTTTTGATAAATTATTCCAATGTGTTTTTGATTAGCGCGCTCATCATTTTCTAATAATTCTGGGTCATTGAAATAAGCTTTTACAGTAATTAAATTATTTTTATACTGCGAAATTCTTGATAAAACTTTTTTGGCTTTATATAAATCTGAATCGATGTTTAATTCTTTAATTACTTTTTTTAAAACATTTAAAGAATCTTGAGAATCATAGATTGTAAAATTTGAGGGAAAACCAATATAATGCGCTTCACTTCTTAAAATTCTGGCAAAAACTGAATGAAAAGTTCCCATCCACAAACTTCTTGCTTCGCTTTGTCCGACCACTTTTGCAACGCGCTCTTTCATTTCTTTCGCGGCTTTATTGGTAAAAGTTAAAGCTAAAATATTAAACGGATCTACAAGATTGGTAATGAGATGCGCAATTCTCATAGTGAGAACGCGTGTTTTGCCAGAACCCGCTCCTGCAAGAACCATTAATGGACCTTGCAAAGTAGTTACAGCTTCAAGTTGTGGCTCATTTAATCCTTTTAGATAATCCATTTAATTTTTTGAAATTTTATGTTACAAAAATAAGGATTAAATATTGGAATTTTGGATTTTGAGATAGTAATACGCAATTTGGAAAGCGTGAAATTTCATAGAAAATTTACTATTTAATGTTTATTTAATTTTTGCTTTCAGTGCGTTTTTGTTTGTGAAATATTTTTTAATTTATAAAAAATACGGCAATTGCCTTATAGTTTTCAATTTGAAATTTACTGAATTTTACCATATCAAAAAAACAAGTTAAATATAATTACTAAAATCAATATTATGAAAACAATTCTTAAAACAAAAATCTCATTTATTCTTTTAATTTTCATTGCGCAATTAAGCTTTGCACAAGTTTTTAATTTTAATTATGACAATGGAATTACAAAAGAAAAGGCAATAGAAAATGCAAAATATTATGAACAGGATCTTCTAAAATATGATTATCAATTTGCAAGATCAAATGTAAAAAGTTCTGATAATTATGATATTATTTTTAACAAAAAAAGTAAAACTGGCGATGGTGTTTTAACTACAAAAATATCTTATTTCTTTTCCGATAAAAGTGTGAAAGTTGAAATTGTAAATTCTTTTTATAACTCACAAGGAAGCTCTTATGAAATAAAGCCAAATGCAACAAATCAAGTTTATAAAAATCTGTATGACGCTAATAAAAATTTGTATGTGGATGTTTTTATGCAATATGTTAATTTAAAATAATAAAGCAAAACGCGCTATTTACTGTTGCTAAAACGCCCTCGTTTTTATAAACATATTAGTTTTTTCTCACTTATAATTTAAGACAATGAAATCCCATTTTAAAACAAAAATCAATTTAATTCTTTTATTATTCATCGCACAATTTAGCTTTGCACAAGTTTTTACGCAGAATTATGATGCAGGAATTACCAAAGAATTAGTATTAGAAAACGTGAAATTATTTGAAAATGAAATCGGAAAATATGATTATAGTTTTACCAAATCTAATATAAAATCTCCTTATGAATATGAAGCAACGTGGAAGAAAAATGATGAAATAACTGGATTACAAACGGTAAAAATGAAATATAAATTTTCTGAAAAAAGTGCGAAAGTAGAAATAGTAAAAATATCTCATTTTTTCAATAATAGTGATCACGCCGTAACACCAGAGGAAAACACAGAACTTTATAATAGCAATAAAAATGTATTCGTCAATATGTTTTTTAAAATTATGAATTTCAAAGAATAAAAAAATAAATTACCAAATCGTACACTAACTTAAACCCTAAAATTTCAAAATTATGAATGCAAATTTTAAAACCAAAATCAGTTTAATTCTGTTAATTCTTATCGCACAGTTTAGCTTCGCTCAAGTCTTTACGCAAAATTATGCAACGGGTGTTAACAAAACAAAAGCTTTAGAAAACGCTAAGTTTTTTGAAGATGACATCGCTAAATACGATTATTCTTTAAGCAAAACTTACATTAACCAACCTTCTGAATATGATGTTACGTGGAGTAAAAAGGATAAAACAGATGGTGTTTTAAAAGTAAAAATGAACTATAAATTTTCTGATAGCGGTGTGAGAGTTGAAATAGTAAATGCAAATTATTATGCAAATAATAAAGAAATAGCCATTATACAAAATAGTTCACTAGCTGCTGTTAAAAATGTTTATGACGCTAATAAAAGTTTGTTTGTAGATGTATTTCTACAATATCTAAATCTTACAGAATAAATTAAAAAAGATAAAATTCTTCATAAAATTTTATATTTTAAAGCAATATGTTGTTTATTATTTTGTTTTTTTTAACCATTATAATTTCTTTTGCTGTAGTGTTCGAAATTCTAAAACCCAAAAAAGAATTTCCTGCACTGCAGTTTTTTTTACAAAATGAAGAAGCAAAACAAAAAAAATTAATAGTTCAGAATCAATCTTTTGATTTGTACAAAAATCTTCTCACAGAGCGACTTTCCATATTAAATGAAAATCTTGAAAGCGAAGTTAAAAGTGCAGATTTAAAAGAATTTTATCTAAATACCGAAGATTTAAATAAATCCATTATTGCAATAATGAGAAATAGAGCAATTTAATTATTTATAGTGATTTTAAACTAATAGCAATTTATATATTTCATCAAATATTTATGTTATCTTTAACATTACAAATGTTAAAATGAAGTAATGGTGAAAAAAAATCTACTTTCTATCTTATTTATTGTTCTTTGTCTTTTCACAATTAAAGCCCAGATTTCAAAAAAAGAAACCGATAGTTTAAATAAATTATTCGAAAATAAAACGAATGCTCAAAAATTAATTTTACTTAAAACGGCCTTTAAAATTGGAAAACCTAAAACTGTAGATCTTTCTTATTATCTCAGTAAAATGGGTTATAAACTGGCTTTACAAAAAAACGATCTTCAAAATTCTGCCTTTTTCGCAGAATATTTGGCGATTTCTTTTCATAAAAAATCGCAGATGGATTCTGCAATGTTCTATCATCTTTCTGCTTTGGAAACGTACCAAAAATTAGGTGACAAAAAATCTGAAGCAAATATTTATAATGAAATCGCAAAACTAAATCGGAAATTGCAAAATAATGAACGCGCTTTAAAATATTATGAAAAAGCCTTAGATTTATTTAATGAACTTAATGATTTAGAAGGAAAAGCAACTATTTTAAATGAAAGCGGCGTTGTTTACGAACAAATGAATCAAAATACCGAAGCTTTAAAAAGATATGAAAGTTCCTTAGAAATACAACGAAAACGAAAAGATAGTGTTGGAATTGGATATTCTTTAGAATTTATCGGCTACAATCACATGCTACAAAAAAACTTTAAAAAAAGTGAAGACTATTTGCAGCAAGCTTTAGAAATAAGAGAAAAACTTAAAGATGATTTTGCACTTTGTCTTAATTATTTTGCAATGGGCGAACTCTATTCTAAAATGGGGAAAGTTGCAGAATCTAATAAATACATCAAAAAAACCTTTGAACTTTCGGATAAATTAAAATATCCTGGAATCAAAAAAGAAGCTTTTGAAATTTTAATTGCGAATGAAGTAAAACAAAATAATTATAAAAAAGCTTATGAGCTACAAAATAGATTAAGGAAATTTAATGATAGTTTATTTACTGTAGAGAAAGAAAAAAATGTAGAACAACTGACGCAAAAATATGAAACCGTAGAAAAAGAAAATCAGATTCTTGCTCAGAAAGACATGTTAAATACAAGAAAATTGTGGCTTATTCTCGTTGTTGCAATTACTATAATTACGGCGCTTTTAGGTTTACTTTTTTACTTTAAACAACGTAATAAAATACGTAGCCAAAGAAAAGAAAATGAACTCCATTTAGCTCTTTCAGAAATAAAAACTCAAAATAAACTTAAAGAGCAAAGGCTTTCTATATCTAGAGATTTGCACGATAATATTGGTTCTCAGCTCACATTTATTATTTCTTCTGTAGATACAATTAAACATTTTATTGGAACAGAAAATACTAAAATAACTGAAAAATTATCCAAAATAAGTAGCTTTACAAAAGAAACTATTTCTGAACTTCGAGACACAGTTTGGGCGATGAATAAGCCAGAAATTTCTACAGAAGATTTAGCAAATAGACTTTCAGATTATATAAGTAAAGCCAATGAAAGTTTAGATAGAATTAAATTTAATCTAAATGTGAATAATGCAGCAGATAAAAATTATGATTCTAAAACGGGAATGTTTATTTATAGAATGGTGCAAGAAGCGGTTAATAATGCTATAAAACATTCTAAAGCAAATGAAATTTCGGTTAAAATTGAAGCAGAAAAAAGTGAAAATAATTTTTTAATTTCAGACAATGGAAAAGGTTTTAATACCGAAAATCTTGAAAGTCATAATTTACGAAGCATGCGTTCTCGAGCTCAAGAATTAGGAATTCATTTTGAAGTAAAAAGTGATAAAAACGGGACTAAAATTTCCTTTAAAATTTAAATTTATGACTCCATTTATAAATATTGCATTGGTTGATGACAATCATTTTTTAATAAAAGCAGCAGAAGAAAAATTGTCTTTTTTTGATGATATTAAAATTAAATTAACCGCTTATAATGGTGCAGAAATTATAGAAAAAGTTGAAGATTTTATTCCCCATTTAATATTAATGGATATTGAAATGCCGGTAAAAAACGGAATTGAAGCCACCATTGAAATCAAGAAAAAATTCCCACAAATTAAAATTTTGATGCTTACAGTTTTTGATAATGATGAAAACATTTTCAAAGCCATAAAAGCCGGTGCCGATGGTTACTTATTAAAAGATATAGAACCGCAAAAATTATACAATTCTATTTTGGAAACTATGAATGGCGGTGCTGCAATGAGCCCTTCCATTGCGATGAAGACTTTAAAATTATTAAAAAATCCAGTAGAATTTTCTGACGAGTCTGAAGTTGAAAAAATTAAATTAGGAAAAAGAGAAATAGAAGTTTTAGAGCAATTAAGCAATGGATTAAGTTATATGGCGATTTCGGAAAATTTATTTATTTCGCCTTCCACAGTGAGAAAACATATTGAAAATATTTATGAAAAACTGAATGTTCATTCTAAATTAGAAGCGGTACAAAAAGCGCAGAAGAATAATTTGATTTAGAAATATCTTAAAGAATTTATTTTTTAATAATTAGAATCTTCTCAATTTATTGAAATAGATTATCTAATTTTGAGTCAATAAAAAATATATAATGTCTAAAAATAAAAACTTTTTTGAGAAATTTTCCAATGCTGCAACCACATTTACGGGAAGTAGTTATGCATTTTTAGGCGCAACTGCAATTGTAATAATTTGGGCGGCTTCTGGGCCGATTTTTAATTATTCTGAAACTTGGCAATTGGTAATTAATACGGGAACAACTATTATTACTTTTTTAATGGTTTTCTTAATTCAGAAAACACAAAATAAAGATTCTAAAGCCATTCAAATAAAATTAAATGAGCTCATTGCAGCGAGTAAAAGCGCGAGTAACAGAATTGTGGATATTGAAGATTTAACGGAAGATGAACTCGACCAATTACATAAATATTATGAAAAATTATCCAAAGAGGCAAAAGAAGATATTGATATTCACAAATCTCATTCTATAGACATTGCTACTAAAAACCAAAGTGAGAAATATAAATTTCGACAAAGTCGTTTTTTAGAAAAAACAGAAGAAAATTAATTTTTAAATATTGAAAAGCAAAAACCCTTCAGAAAAGAGGGGTTTTTATTTTTAGTGCATGGCTTCGCTTAAATCTATTTTTGTTTTCATTTTTCGCTCTTTCACAAATAAAATAAAAGGAATACAAATAAGAAATAATAATCCTAAATAAAGAAAAACATCCATATAAGATAAAACTGCAGCTTGCTTTGTAACAGAATATTGCAAAGATTGATAAGCAGATTGTAAAGCAACATTTGGTGGCATTCCTTTAATCATAAAAGCAGATTTCAAACCTTGTAATCTTTGCTGAACCATCAAACTATTCACATCTAATTTCGACGCTAAATCTGCGGCATAACTTCCACTTCGGTTTGCCATAAAAGTGGTAATCGCAGCAATTCCAAAAGAACCTCCTAATTGTCGCATCATTCCGGTAAAAGCTGCACCTTGTCCAATTTCTTGTCCTTTTAAAGTACTTAAAGCTAAAGAAGTAATCGGAATAAATAACATTCCTAATCCCATTCCTCGAACAATTAACATCCAAAAGAATGCAGGTTTTCCCGTATCTGGAGTTAAAATATTAAATCCCCAGAAACTATAGATAAAAAATAATAATAACCCGATAGAAACTAAAACTTGTTGTTTTACACCATTAGTTAAAAGCCGCCCAATAATCGGCATCATAAATGCTGTTGTAAGCGCAGAAGGAATCATTAAAGCGCCAGATTCTAAAGCAGTCCAACCTAAAATTGTTTGTGTATAAAGAGGAACAATAAATGTGGAACCATACAAACCAAAACCGAGTACAAAAGACATAATTGTACCAATTCTTAAATTCCCGTTTTTTAAAACCCTTAATTCTACAATTGGATATCGAAAAGTAAGTTCTCTCCAGAGAAATAAAATTAATCCAAAAATGGAAGTGATTGTTAAAAAAATAATAGTATTACTATCAAACCAATCATCTTCATGACCTCTTTCTAAAATAAATTGTAAAGAACCAACTGTGACTGCGAGAAGTGCAATTCCTAACCAATCTACATCAGAAGCTTTTCTTTTATCTGCAAATTTTGGGCTTTTCACAAACTGAATTGTCATAATTGTCGCAATAATCCCGATTGGTAAATTAATATAAAAAATAAAAGGCCAACTAAAATTATCAACAATATAACCGCCTAAAGGTGGACCTAAAGTTGGGCCGATAATTACACCTAAACCATAAATGGCTTGCGCCATACTTCTTTTTGCAAGAGGGTAAGATTCTGTAATAATGGTTTGTGAAGTTACTAAAAGTGCGCCACCTCCAATTCCTTGTAGAAATCTAAAACCTACTAATTCCCAAATATTCGTTGCATTTCCGCATAAAAAGGAGAAAACAGTGAAGATCATTATGGAAGCTGCAAAATAATTTCTGCGACCAAACTGTTGAGAAAGCCAACTCGTCATTGGAACAATAATGACATTCCCAATTGCATAAGCTGTAATAACCCAACCTACTTCTGAGAGTGTTGTACCAAGGTTTCCTTTCATTTCTGGTAAAGCAACATTTACAATTGTAGTATCTACAATCTCCAAAAGCGCACACAAAATAGCAGTAATTGTTATAATTACTCTTCTCACGCCATATTCTACTAAAGAATCATCTTGCATTTTTCTTTAAATTTTAATTTTAGATAATGAATTTGAAATTACAAATTTTGTTAATCTAATCTAATGCGACGGTCACATTTACGTTCATTCCTGCACGTAATTTATCAGATATTTTTTTATCTAAATTTGTGAAATTTATTTTTACAGGTAATCTTTGTACCACTTTTACAAAATTTCCACTTGCATTATCTGGAGGTAAAATAGAAAATACTGAACCTGTCGCAGGTGAAAAAGAACTTACAACCCCTTCAAAATGTTTGTTTGGATAAGCGTCAATTTTAATATCCACTTTTTGACCTTCTACCATTTTTGTAAGTTGTGTTTCTTTAAAATTTGCAATTACCCATTTGGTATTATCTAAAACCAAACTAAATAATTGTGCTCCAGCTTGTAAAAATTGTCCTTTTTGAATTGGAACTTTTGAAACATAACCATCTTCTGGCGCTGTAATGATGGTGTATGATAAATTTAATTTTGCATTTTCTACATCTACTTCTCTTTGTTTTGCCATTGAAGAAGCTATACCGATTTGCTCCGAACTTGCGGCGGTTTGAGAAGTTACAACACCTTGTTGTTGCGCAATTTGATTTCTTTGATCCACCAAAACTTGTAATTGTCTATCTGCAGATTGTTTTGCCGCTAAAGCTGCATCATATTGCTGTTGCGTAATACTGTGATCTTTTACAAGATTTGAATATCTTTTCAAATCTTGTGAAGTTTTCCAAACGTTAACTTTTGCCGCTTCAATCTGTGAATTTGCAGTTGTAACTGCAGCTCTAGAAGTATTAATATTTTCTCCTGTTGCTGCAGATGAAGCTTTTGCACTTGCAATATTACTTTTTGCAGTTCCAAGAGCAGCTTCCGCTTGTTCTAACATTAATTTTTGGTCTTTATTTTCCAAAATAATTAAAGTATCTCCTTTTTTTACAAACTGGTTATCTTTCACTTTTACTTCTGCAACATAGCCAGAAATTTTAGAAATAACGGGACTTAAATTTGCACCAATTTGTGCATCATCTGTTTCCTCATGTGTTTGATTAAATTTATAAAATCGGTAACCAAAAAAACCGCCTACCAAAATTAGAACTGTTAAAATTATAGGGAAAATGAGGCTTTTTTTCTTTTTTGGTTTTGGGAATAATTCTTCTTGTTCGTTATTATTTTCCATTATTATTTCTTTTTATTATTTATTTATTAAGATTCCGCTGGTTTGCAATAATTTTCTATAAGCTAAAGCTGCGTCAGCTTTTGCATTTACAACATTTACATCTGTAGAAATTTTGGCAGCATTCGCATCTAAAAGTTCTGTAATAGTTGCTAAACCATTATCATATTTATTTTTTGTAATTCTATAATTTTCCTCGGCTTGTTCTTGCGCTTTTTTATAAACTTCAATTTTTTGATTTGAAAAATTTAAATTTTGATAATCTCTGTTAACTTCTAATTTAATTTGGTCATTCAGCAACTCATTATTTGCAGCTAATTCTTCTTCTATTGCTTGAGATTTGATGTAAGAAGAATTTTTCTTCCAAAGATTCGCAAGGTTATAATTAATTCCAACACCTACATTTATCGCATTATAAACGGTTAAAATTTTTGGAACATCTGCTGCAATATAACCTCCAGTTAAAGCGATTGTAGGTAAATTTTCTGCTTTTGCAGATTTTGTTCCTAATTCTGCCGCTCTTCTTTGGAGAGTTAAAGCTTGTAAATCTTTTCTATTTTGTTGCGCCGCAGTTAAATAATAATCTACAAAATTGAGATCTTTTTGTTCTGAAATATAATTTTCATCAACCTCTAAAACTGTATTTGTAGATAATCCCAAAAGCAAATTCATATTTATGGAAGCGATGGAATAATTATTTTTTGCTTCTAATAATTGTAATTCTATATTGGAAGTTTGGAGATTGGCTTTCAACCGATCATTTCGGGCGAGAAGTCCATTGTTTTCAAGTTTCATAAAAGTTTCATCACGTTTTTGAGACGCTGTTAAATTTTCTTTTAAAACTTTTATCGCTTGGTTGGCTTTAAATAAATTATTATAAGCTTGCGCAATATTGTAAGAAACCGCTTGTTGATTATTTTCATTTTTTAATTTCGAAGCTTCAACTAAGTATTCTGCAGATTGAATTCCGTATTTTATTCTTCCTCCAGAATAAAGCGGCAAAGATAAATTGGCTTGTGCAATTAATGCAGAAGTCGGAGAAGGCGTTCCGTTTCCTGAACCTGGCTGTAAAAATTTCAAATTTACATTTGCATTTCCCAATCTTAAATAAGACCCAGAAAGTTTGAAATCTGGTAACTGACGATTTTTAGCTTCTAATAAATCTGCTGTTGCTTCAGAGATTTTTGCTTCGTCAATTTTTAAATTTTTACTATTTTTAATACCCATTTCAATTGCTTCATTTAGCGTGAGTATTTTTGTTTCTTGCGCATTCATAAAAGAAATACCCAGAAATAAGCTAAAAGCAAAGATGCTTTTTTTAATTTTCTTCATAGCCTAAAAGATTTTTTAGAACTTGTTTAATATGTAAGTTTAATTCTTCAAAATAATGATCATCAAAATCTGAATTGTCTTTTGAAACATTGAAATATTCTTTATACATCGGCAAACCATTCATTGCGTAAAACATCATTCCGTTTAAAGTGGCGTGTAAAAGTGCGATGTTTGGTAATTTTTTAAATATTTTCTTTTCGAAACCTTCTCTACACAATTCATCATAAACTTTTAAATATCCCAGTTTGGAATTTTTCAGAAAAGTAATAATGCGTTCATTTTTATTGGTAAGTTGTTCAGTTTGCAGAATATTATAAAACACTTTCATTTGCCGAACTCTTTTTGTGTAACGATCCACAATTAATGAAATTTTCTCCCAAACGTTGAGTTTCTCATTGGCAATAATTTCCTGAATGTAACTTTGACTTTCCACCATTCTCATCTCAAAAAGCTTTTCCAAAAGTTTTTCTTTGGAACCAAAATAATAGGAAATCATAGAAATATTAACATTTGCAGCACGAGAAATCTCTCTTGTAGAAGTCTTCTCAAAACCTTTTTCAGAAAACAATTTTTCCGCTGCAAATAATATATTTTCTTCTTTAGAAATCATTTCTTTATTTTTTGACGATGCAAAGATAAATAAAATTTAAATAAATCAAACGATTGATTGATTTTATTTTTTACTTTTTTTAGTAAATTAATATTTAAGTTATTAGGTTATTAGATAGATTATTCAAAAATATATTTAATTTTAGACAGTTTAAAATTTAAATTTATGTGGCTAAAAAAAATAACAATATTATTTTCAATTTTAATTTCTACAATAATTATAGCCCAAGATGAAAGATCGCAGTTACCTGATTTTTTACAAATGGCATATTTTGAATTAAATATTGGTTCCATTAATTATAATTTCACAAAAGAACAATTTACTACTTCACCTGGATATGATTTTCAGTCTGTTGAAGTTCCTCATACCGCAGTTAGATTAGTTTTATTTGGCTATATATTTAACAAGAATTTATCAGCTCAAATTACTTATATGCGACCAGTTTATTGGGTTAAATATAAATATGCAAGTAATAATATTCCGAAAAAAGCTTCTGTTTGGATGAATATTGTTGGACTTACAGGAAAGGCACAATTACCTCTCACAGAAAAAATTTCAGTTTTTGGTGAAGCCGGATTAGGAATTATTACAAGGCTCGGAGGAATTGGTTCGGAGGGAGTTGAAATTGTAAAAAAGGCAAATTACAGCACTGTACTTTTAGGCGGTGGTTTGAAATATAAATTAAATCCAAAAATTGATTTACTTTTAAGTTCTGTTTATTCGCCAGAAAATAAAAAAGTAAAACAACCTGCAACTTCATTTATTTCTGCAGGATTTGCGTATAATTTAAATCCGGTTTCAGATGAAAAAATAAAAGCAGCAGAAATAACAAATTATATTCATCCAAAACATTTATTTCAAGTAGGTTATTCCAGTTTAATTTTGGGATATAACATTAACAATTCATTATCTAAAAGTGCATTATTTTGGGGTGGAAGTGCGGAAGTAAATCACGGAATAACAATTGATTACCGCCAAAATGTTTTCCATACCGCTAAATATTTTTCTTTAGATTGGGGAATCGGAGCTGGTTTCTATACTACTAATATCAACAAAGAAAGTTTTTTCACAATTTCCGCTTATCCTATTTTTAGATTTAATTTTTTACACACAAAACCTATTGATGCCTATTTATATTATTCCGTTGCAGGACCTAGTTTTATTTCTAAAACATTAATTGATGGGTTTGATGGCGGTGGCAAATTTACTTTTCAAGATAACATGGGACTTGGTTTTTATCTAGGTAATGAGCGCCACTATAATTTAGAATTTAAAATTGGTCATTATTCTAATGGAAATATATTTACAAATAATGCCGGAGTTAAAATTCCTTTATCTATTAACCTTGGTTACACATTTTAGAAAATAAATATTAAAAAAAGCATATAAGTATTTAAAATTTTTACTGAAATAAATCGCAATTGTTATTTTTTTAAAGTTTTAACAAATTTTTAATTTTTCAATCATAAATTTAGTTAAATTTGAGTCATTAATTAATATTTAAAAACGAAACTATGAAAAAAACAATTTTACTCATTGCAATTTATTTTCAATTTCAATCTTTTCTCAAACTTGTGGATTTGATGCTTTTCAAAATAAATTAGAACATAAGTTCCCAGAAGTTAAGAAAAATCGTTTAGAAACAGAAGCTAAACTTCAAAAAATGGATATACATTCCTATTTAGGTTATGGACAAGCTGAAGATTATTCAGTAAAAATTACAAGCACTTTAGCGGTTACAGATTTACCACAAGTAAAAGGAGCGGTTGTTTATTCAAAATCTGAAAATAAATTAACAATAGTAAATTCTTCCAACAATAAAGGTTTTGGAGATTATGAAGTTTATGATATTTCTGGTAAAACGGTTCAAAAAGGAAATGCAAAAGATAATGTTATTTTGAAAAGAAGTCTTCCAAAAGGAACATATATTATAAAATACCAACACACTTCACAGAAATTTATTAATCAATAAAATAATGAGAGCCGTTTTAAAACACGGCTCTTTTTTTGTTACAAAATTTAATATGAAAAAGATTTTACTTTTAATAATACTTAATTTCTTCTGTTCACAATGTATTTCACAAGAAAAAGAAAAAAATAAAATGCCAAAATTGGAAACTATTTCTAGTCAAACATTAGATGAAAATTATTTTGTAGGGAATTGGCAAAACAGCAAAACTTATTTTACAAGTGAAAATAAAAAGGAATTACAAGCTTCGCAAGAATGTGATAAAAATTCGTATTGGAAATTTATAAAAGAAAATGGAATTCTAAAACAATCGAAGTTTACAGCAAAAGGTGAAAATTGCAGACAATTTATTTCTACAACTTATGGAAGAGTAAAAATAGAAAATAATATGATGACTTATTTTGTGGATGATGTAAATTACACAGTAAAAATTAAAATTATTTCTACAACAGAATTTGTAGTAATGACAAGTGATTATATTGGAGGAAAGATGGTTTCAATTGAAAAAACTTTTACTAAGATATAATTTTTATTAAAAGATATTTACGCTGCTCTGTGAATAAACCGCGTCAATTTAATTCCTAAATCCGCCCAAACAATTTTAGAATTTGCATTTCTGGCTAAATGATAATCTGCTTCAGAAATTTCTTCTAAAATAGATTCTATATTTTTACCATGAATGAAATTAGAGAAACTTTCCCATTTAAAATTACCTTGCGCCAATTTCTTATAAACTAAGTTTTCCGCACCATAATTTTGCATCAAAGCCAAACGAAACATTTCTGCACAATAATCTAAAAATTGTTTTTGTTTTTCCTTATTCCAACTCGCAATACTTCTACTCCACTTTATAATTTCCTTTAAAGTTTGCGGTTGTTTTTTTGCTTGAAAAGCATAACGCACCCAATTCACAAAAAGCTCTTCAAACTCTGAAACAGACTCATTTATATTTATTAAACTTTGTGCTACATTCCAATCTCCTTCTGCTGCGAAAATTATTTCATTTATTTTCTCTGGAGAAATTCCTTTTTCAGACAAAGCTTCAGAAATATCTTTATCCGAAATTCTTGGTACTTCTACCAATTGACATCTGGAAAAAATTGTCGGTAAAAAATCATCCGCTGATTCTGCAATTAGAAAAATAAGCGTATTTTCTGGCGGTTCTTCTAAAAATTTTAAAAATTTATTGGCAGCTTTTTCATTCATCTTATCTGCTTGCCAAACTATTAAAATTTTTGTTCCACCTTCAAAACTTTTTATAGAGAAATTTGCATTTTTTTCTTCTACTTCATCGACGGAAATAAAAAGTTGTTTGTTTTGAGAATCTAAAATATCTTTCCACTCATTAAAATCAGAATAAGGATTTTCTAAAATCATCTGTCGAAATTCAGGAAACCATTTTTTACTAAAAGATTTTTTATCTTCAGTAAAAACAGGAAAACTAAAATGTAAATCCAAATGGTTTAAATGATCTATTTTTATTGAATTTGTTTCTTTTTCAGATTTTAAAATCTCTTTCGCATAAGCCAAAACCAAAGGTAAAACGCCATATCCAGCTTTACCAATAAACATTTGAGCGTGACTTAAACGTTTTTCTTCCACACTTTTTTTTAAAGTATTTTTTAAGTTTTCTTGCCCAATAATTAAATCCCAATCCATTTTTCAAAGATAATTATAAGTTTTGAGTTTTTAATTATGAGTTAAAAGTTAACATCGAAAAAAAATAAATTTTGAATAATTTAATCAATGCATACTATTAAAAATAAAATTATCCTTAACAAACTTTAACGGCGCTAAATTTTCACAATTCATTATTAATTAAGATATTTGCGCATTATTTTTAAAAATAAATATGAACAAAATTTTTGTCTTATCTTTCCTTGCTGCAGGTTATTTTTTACAAGCACAAAGTATTGGAAATTCGCCTTACGCCTCATTTGGAATTGGCGATGTAAAATACGATAATACTGTGGATGTGAGCGCAATGGGAGGAATTTCTACTGCTTATATTTCAGATTTAAACAACTCTTTCAATTTTGCCAATCCAGCTGCAAACTTAAATTTGGAGCTTACTTCTATAAAAGTGGAAGGTACTAATGAAAATAATTTTTATACAACCGATGTTAATAACATGAAAGTTACAAAGCATTCTACGTATCTTTCTAATATTTCCATCGCATTTCCAATTTCTAAAAATGTAAAATTTGGCTTAGGTTTTCAACCCTATAGTAGTAAAAATTATAATTTTATTAATTCTACAACTAATGGAAACGTTACTACCGTAAATCGTTTTATTGGTTCTGGAACGGTAAGTACAGTACAAGCTGGACTTTCTTATTCAATTAAACCTGGTTTCGCAGTGGGATTAAGAAGTAATTTTTACTTTGGTAATTTATACAATACTGAAGAAATTACTAATTCTCAAGCAACTTTAGTAAATGGTTACCAAACAAAAAACAGAATTAAAAGTTTTGATTTTACATTGGGTTCCGTCTATCAAAAGAAACTTAAAAATGATCATAAATTTACTTTGGGTGCAACTTATACTTTTGGAGCAACTGGAGACACAGAAACTTATTATAAAAACAGCACTTATTTTTTTGGTAGAAACGGAAGTTTAGTAGATGAACTTATTATAGAAGATAATCTGAAAACCGAAAATAATCTTTTCCCAATGGCTGCTTCTTTTGGCGCCGGTTACGGAAAAGATATGAAGTGGTTTTTGAGTGGACAAATTGATTATAAACAAGGTCAAAACGTTTTATTCTTAGGAAAAGATTTTCAGTATAAAGATTCTTACAAAGCCTCTATTGGTGGATGGTTTTTACCAGATTTAAATAATTTCCGTAGTTATTTTCAGCGTGTAATTTACAGATATGGTGCTTATTACCAAAAAGGCAATCTTTTTCTAAATGGAAAAAACATTAATGAATTTGCACTTACAGGCGGCGTAACTTTACCATTTAATGGAAAAGTAAATGCAGCAAGTTCTTTAGACTTAGGAATTGAAATTGGAAAACGTGGCACCACTCAAAATAATCTTATTAATCAAAATTTTATTAATCTAAAAATAGGTATTAATTTTGCAGATAAGTGGTTCACTAAACGTTACTACGATTAAAAATGTCATTTTTTTTGAAATATTTAAAAAATAAAAATATAGCGGCTTTTCTAAGTTTCGCTATATTTTTTTCTTTACTCTCTTGTGAAGAAGATTTAGCTAAATCTGCAGGTAAAAAAAAGTTGGATTTTCCTTCCCAAATTATTAATGGTGCAAATATTATTCAGCGTGATTCTGGTTTTGTTAAAATACGAGCAACGGCAGCTTTGATAGAAAAATATGAATTAATTGATACACCTTACATTGAAGCCAGAAAAGGAATTTACATTCAATTTTTTGATAAGAAAAACCCCACAAAACCTGGAACAATTAAAGCAAAATACGCTAAAATAATCGAAAAAAAACAATTTTACGAAGCTAAAGGAAACGTAAGAATTGTAACCAATGAAGGACAGATTTTCGCTACACAATCTGTTTTTTGGGACAAAAAAAATAGAAAAATGTACACTAATGATACAGTTTTTGTAACAGACAAAGATGGTTCTACTTTAGTTGGTGCAAATGGAATGACTGCAAAAGATGATTTTTCCGAGTACGTTTTCAATAATAATTCTGGCGACATCAACGCTAAAAAAATTCCAGAAAATAAACGTTAATCGTTTTCTAAAACCAACATTATGACTACATATTTTGCTTTAGGTTTAATGTCTGGAACTAGTCTTGATGGTTTAGACATTTGCTACGCAAAATTTTGTTTCCAAAATAAATCTTGGTCGTTTGAGATTTTAAAAACAAAAACAATTGCTTATTCTAAAAGTTGGACAGAAAAATTAGCAAATGCAATTCAACTTTCCTCAATAGATTTATTAGAACTAAATTCGGAATATGGATTTTATTTAGGTGAAAAAGTGGAAGATTTTCTTTCATTAAATAATATTACAAACTTAGATTTAATCGCTTCTCACGGACATACAGTTCACCATCAACCAAAGAAAAAATTCACTTACCAAATTGGTGATGGAAGAGCTATAAAAATTAAAAATAATTTTCCCATTGTTTATGATTTTCGTAGTCAAGATGTTTTATTGGGTGGAAATGGCGCACCTTTAGTTCCGATTGGTGATGAAAATTTATTTTCTGAATATGAAGCTTGTCTAAATTTAGGTGGATTTTCTAATATTTCTTTCAAAGAAAATGGTAAAAGATTGGCTTTTGATATTTGTCCTTTAAATATTGTTTTGAATTATTTTGCCGAAAAATTAGGAAAGAAATTTGATGAAAATGGTGAAATTGCAAAAAGCGGAAGCGTAAATGAAAAAATTTTAAAACAATTAAATCAATTAGAATTTTATAAAAATAGAGAAGCAAAATCCTTAGGTTTTGAATTCGTTCAAAAACAAATATTCCCTTTAATGAAAGGTGATTCGGTAGAAAATCTAATTACTACATTTACAAAACACGCTGCAGAAAAAATGGTAGACATCTTAAATGAAAATAAAATAAAAAAAGTTTTAGTAACCGGCGGTGGAACTTATAATGGATTTTTAATAGATAAAATAAAAGCAAAAACCGAAGGAAAAATCGTATTTCCATCAAGAGAAATTATTGAGTTTAAAGAAGCTTTAATTTTTGCTTTTATGGGTGTTCTAAAACTTCGTAGTGAAAATAATATTTTATCTTCTGCAACGGGAAGTTCACATGATCATTGCAGCGGAATTCTTATTTAAAGTTTTTCTAAATTATCCGTCAAAGCATTAATAAAATTTTGAAGCGGTTTTTCTACCATCATTTTTATAAATGGATTAAATTTTCCTTCAAATAAAAGTTGAACTTCAGTTTTATTATCTTCCGCTTTTTCCATATTTCCGGTTAAGGAAAAATCTAAACTTGAACTTGCTGATTTTAAAACCACTTGATTTTCAGATACATTTTCAATTTTTAAAGCAATTTCTGGCATTCCTTTCAGTCCAAATTTAAAACCATCTTCTCGCGCTTCAAAATTTTGAAGTGAATCGGGCATCAAATGTCTGTAATCTTCAGGGTTTTTTAACATTTCTACCAAATCTGCACGCGATTTATTTACCAATATTTTCCTTCCTTCTAAATTCATTTTTTATATTTTTGTATTAAATTTTAAAGCTCTACAAATGTATAAAGTTTTTGTGAATGAAAAAAGATTAAGTTTAACACAAACGCCGGAACTAAACGTAAAGCATATTAAATTTGACGGCTCTCACAGTTTAGAAATGGCAATTGAGTTTTTAGAAAATACAGCATTAAATGCTGCAAATATTTATGGCGAAAATCTAAATGAAATATGGGAGAAATTTAAAAGTTTATTTAAAGAAATAGAAGCTTCGGGAGGTGTTGTTTATAACAAAAAAAACGAAATTTTATTTATCCATCGATTGGGAAAATGGGATTTACCGAAAGGGAAATTAGAAAAAGGCGAATCAATTGAAGAAAATGCAATACGTGAAGTAGAAGAAGAAACGGGTTTGAAAGACTTAATTTTAGACCAATTTATCAACCAAACTTTTCATGTTTATGTAGAGCGAAATGGCGAAAAAATTTTAAAAAAAACCAATTGGTTTAAAATGTTTTATAATGGAAATGAGACGCCTGTTCCGCAGATTGAAGAAGGAATAAAAAAAGTTTCTTGGAAAAATAATGACCAAATTAAAAGTGATGTTTTACCAAAAACTTTCAATAATATTAAACTTATTTTGGAAGATGTACAAAAATTAGAGCACTTCTAAAATTTTTTCCAACGCAATTCCGCGCGATGCTTTTAGTAAAATATTTGTAGTATTTATTGGGTTATTTTTTAATTCTTGCATTAAATCTTGTGTTGTTGTAAAAGTATTTTCTGGCGAAACTGTCATAAATTGGGAACCAACACATATAATTTTATCAAAATCTAAACTTCTCGCCAAATTTAATAAAGCCAAATGTTCAGTTTCACTTTCATTTCCCAATTCTAACATATCCCCCATAATAATAGTTTTTGAACCTTCAAATTGACTGAAATTTTTTAAAGATTCTGCCATAGAACTTGGGTTTGCGTTGTAAGTATCTAAAACCAAAACTTTTCCATTTTTATGCACTATTTGACTTCGCATATTGGTTGGTTCGTAATTTTCAATCGCATTTTTAATATTTTCAAATGGAACGCCAAATTCTAAACCTAAAGTTACAGCTGCACAAAGATTGGTAAAATTATAGTCTCCTGTTAATTTTGTTAAAATTTCTTGGTCTTTATATTTTAAACCTACGAAAGTATTTTTACGAATTAAATCAAAATTAAATTGACTTTCATCTGTACCAAAAGTTATTTTGGATAAATAATATTTAGTTTTCTCCCTTTGAATGGGATCATTTTCATTTACCAAAATTGTTTGATGATTTGAAATTAAATACTCATACAATTCAGATTTTCCTTTTATAACGCCTTCTACTCCACCAAAACCTTCTAAATGTGCTTTTCCAAAATTGGTAATATAACCGAGATTTGGTTGAGAAATTGTACATAAAAATTCAATTTCTTTTTGATGATTTGCGCCCATTTCGATAACCGCTAATTCATGGAAATCTTTTATAGAAAGCAAACTCAGAGGAACACCGATGTGATTATTTAAATTTCCCAAAGTATATTGAACTTTAAATTTTTCGGATAAAACAGCATGAATTAATTCTTTCGTTGTAGTTTTACCATTACTTCCCGTCAAACCAATAATTGGAATCTTTAAGTGTGTTCTATGAAAAATTGCTAAATCTTGTAAAAACTGCAAAGTTGAAGGAACAAAAAAAATATTTTTAGACAAATCTTGAAAATTAGGATCTTCCAAAATTACAGCTAAAGCTCCATTTTCTATTGCTTCTAAAGCTTTTGTTGCTCCATTAAAAGTTTTGCCAGAAAAAGCAAAAAATATATCATTTTGTTCTACTTTTTTACTGTTTATGCAAATTTTATTTGCGCTTAAAAAAAAGGGGTAAAAATCTTTAACATTCATTTTTCAAAAATAAAAAAAATTAAGTGTATTTATATAAAAAAAACTTAAGCAAAATTACTTAAGTTTTAAAATTTAAATTTTAAAAAATCTATTTAAAAATATAGCTTAGTGCAAGACTAAAAACTTGTAAAGATTTTATTTTCTGAACATCTGGATCACCTGTCGCAATTTCGGTAGGTGAATTTTTTAAATTCGGATATGCATTAGATAAGCCTGCATCAAGTTTTACTGCAATTTCTAGTTGTCTTTTATAGCTAAAACCAAATCCGCCACCAATATTAAAATTAAACCAACCTGCTTTTCCATAAGCATTAATTTCATAAGAAGGTTTACTTGGATTTGTAACTTTTTGACTTATTAAAAAATCAAATCTTGGTCCACCAATAATGAAAAATTCACTTTCTGCTTCTGAGAAATAAGCTTTAAAATTTAGAGGAATACTAATATAATCGGTTGCATAAGTTGCGTGTTGTAAACCTTTTAAATTTTCATATTTTCTATCTCCTCTTTCACCTGCTCCTACATACAAAACTTCTGGTTGAAGGTAGAATTGATCATTACTATCAATAGGAATTAAAGCTAAAACTCCGGCATAGAAAACGAAACGCGGACCGGAAGAATTGTGTGCTCTTTGAACACGAGAATAATTTGGTCCTGCAGTGATTCCAAAACGTGTATTTCTCAAATCCAATTGTGCAAAAAGCAAAGTAGCAGTTAGAAATGCGGTGATAAAAAATAGCTTTTTCATATTTGTGTGTTTGTTTTATGCTAAAACTTTTGCCACAGTTTTGCCAATATCTGCGGGAGAATCTACCACGTGAATTCCATTTTTTCTCATGATTTCCATTTTTGCTTGCGCTGTATCATCTTCGCCGCCAACAATTGCTCCGGCGTGTCCCATTGTTCTTCCCTTTGGTGCAGTTTGTCCAGCAATAAATCCAACAACTGGTTTTTTTGAACCACTTGCAGAATACCATTTTGCAGCTTCTGCTTCAAGGTTTCCGCCAATTTCACCAATCATGACAACTGCTTCAGTTTCTGGATCGTTAATAAACATTTCTATCGCTTCTTTTGTGGTTGTTCCAATAATTGGATCACCACCAATTCCAATAGCGGTAGAAACTCCGAAACCTGCTTTTACTACTTGATCTGCAGCTTCATAAGTTAAAGTTCCAGATTTTGAAACAATTCCTACTTTTCCTTTTTTGAAAACGAAACCAGGCATAATTCCAATTTTTGCTTCGTCTGATGTGATAATTCCGGGACAGTTTGGACCGATTAATCTGCAATCTTTATTAGAAATATAATTTTTTACTTTTACCATATCTTCCACAGGAATTCCTTCGGTAATGCAAACAATAACTTTAATTCCGGCTTCTGCTGCTTCCATAATTGCATCTGCTGCAAATGCAGGTGGTACAAAAATAATACTTACGTTTGCTTTTGCTTTTTCAACCGCTTCTGCAACGGTATTAAAAACTGGTTTCCCCAAATGTTCAGAACCTCCTTTTCCTGGAGTTACTCCGCCAACAACGTCAGTTCCGTATTCTATCATTTGTCCAGCGTGGAAAGTTCCTTCATTTCCTGTAAATCCTTGTACAATTACTTTAGAGTCTCTGTTTACTAATATTGACATTTTTAATTTTTTATAATTTTTGTTAAGTATTTATCAATCCTACAAATTTAATTAATTATAAGCCGAAACTAAAATATTAGACGGTCTTATTTTAGATTTTTGATTTTTATTTCTTTTTTTAAATAATCTCTAAATTCTTCAGCTAATTGTCCGAAATAAGTTTTTCCTCCTTCCAAATCTTTATTGACTCCAGTTTTACCAAGAATTATGGCACCTTTTCCTATTCTTTTACCAGAAGCCATCGCAACTTGTCCCCAAATTGTAACATCTTCTTCAATAATGCAACAACCTGCAATTAAAGCTCCAGAAGCAATTAAAGTTCTTTTACCTAAAACAGTGTCATGACCGATTTGTATTAAATTATCGAGTTTTGAACCTTTTTTAATAATGGTAGAATCTGTAACACCTCGATCGATGCAACAATTATTTCCGATTTCTACATTGTCTTCCAAAATTACGTTTCCAACAGAAATCATTCTGTCATATTCTCCATCAAGTTTTCTATAGTAAAAAGCGTCGCCTCCTAAAACTGTGTTGGATTGAATGATGCAATTATCACCAATTTGAGTTCTGTCTCCCAAAACTACGTTTGGATAAATAATACAATTTTTACCAATTTTAATATCATTTCCTATGATAACAGAAGAATGAATATGTGAATTCTCGCCAACTTCTAAATTATGAAGTTCTGAAATGAAAGGGTTTGGTTTGGTAAAATGGGTATTAATTAAATTAAAATCTCGAAAAGGATCGTCAGAAATTAATAAAACTTTTCCTTCCGGAACTTCTACTTTTTTATCAATTAAAATAATAGTTGCATCAGAATTTATCGCTTTGTCGTAATATTTTTGATTGTTGACAAAAACAATTTCTCCTTCTTTTACACGGTGAATTTCATTAGTTCCATAAATAGGAAAATCTTCCGCACCAATAAATTCTGCTTGAATTAAATTAGCAATAGATTTTAAAGTTTGTGGTTGTTGAAATGTCATCTAAGGTAAAAGTTTAAGGTAAAAAGGTAAAAGTGAAATTCCTAAAGTATCTTTATTAAAGTTTACTTCACTCTTTCCAAATAACTTCCGTCTTCTGTATTTACTTTAATTTTATCTCCGGCTTCTATAAATAATGGGACATTTATAATCGCACCCGTTTCTAAAGTTGCACGTTTTAATGCGTTTGTGGCGGTATTTCCTTTTACTCCAGGATCTGCTTCGGTTACTTCCAAATAAACTGTTGGTGGAATTTCTGCAGAAAGTGGAGACTCATCTGCTTCTTTTAAAATAATAGTTACTTCTTCGCCCGCTTTCATAAACTGAGCATTCTCAATCATTTCTTTATTGATGTAAATTTGAGAAAAATCATCGTTATTCATAAAATGAAAACCATTTTCATCGTCATATAAATATTGAAATTTTCTAGTAATAACTTTTACTTCTTCAATTTTATTTCCTGCAGAAAATGTATTTTCTAATACTTTTCCATTGGTTACACTTTTTAGTTTAGTTCTTACAAACGCAGGACCTTTCCCAGGTTTTACGTGCAAAAACTCTATTACTTTGAAGATATCATTATTAAATTCAATACAAAGTCCTTTTCTAATATCGCCGCTTGTTGCCATTTATTTTTATAAAATTTATTCTAATTTATTCTTTACTCGTTCCATAACCTTTTACAATACCACGTGGTGATTTTTGTATAAAAGTAAGAATTTCATCACGCTCTAAAGTTGGGAGCATTTCTTTTTCTATATAACTTACTGCTTGTGAAACATTGAGTTTCATTTGAAATATTGCACGGTAAATCTTTTGAATTTCAAATATTTTTTCTGAACTGTAACCTCTTCTGCGCAATCCTACAGAATTAATTCCTGCATAAGAAATGGGTTCTCTTCCTACTTTTATATAAGGTGGAATATCTTTTCTGATTAAAGATCCGCCAGAAATCATTGCATGTTTTCCAATTTTTCCAAATTGTTGTATTGCGGAAAGTCCTCCCATCACGGTGTAATCTCCTATTTCAACATGACCTGCAATTCCACACCCATTTGCAATAATTACATTATTTCCTAAAATACAATCGTGCGCAATATGTGAAGTTGCCATAATTAAACAACCACTACCAATTTTAGTATATCCAAGAGCTTTCGTACCACGGTTTACAGTAACACATTCTCTTAATGTAGTTTCATCACCAATAATAACTTTTGTTTCTTCGCCATCAAATTTTAAGTCTTGTGGAATTGCAGAAATTACCGTTCCGGGAAAAATTTTGCAATTTTTTCCTATTCTAGCGCCGTCCATTATGGTTACATTAGATCCTATCCAAGAACCTTCTCCAATTTCTACATCTGCAGCAACGCTTGTAAATGGTTCTATGACGACATTCTTGCCGATTTTTGCTCTTTTATCTACAACGGATAATTGGTGAATCATAGGCTTTTAATCTTGTTTCATTTTAGCAACTTGTGCCATAAGTTCGGCTTCCACTACCACGCTATCTCCTACATAACCGTAACCTTGCATGTGCACAATGCCTCGTCTTATTGGTTCTATTAGTTCTATTTTAAATATAATTGTGTCTCCTGGAACTACTTTTTTCTTAAATTTTACTTTATCTATTTTAATAAAATAAGTAGAATAATTTTCTGGATCTGGAACATTTGCTAAAACCAAAATTCCGCCCGCTTGTGCCATTGCTTCTACTTGTAAAACTCCAGGCATTACAGGTTCTTTTGGGAAATGACCTTGAAAATAAGGTTCATTCATAGAAACGTTTTTCAATCCTACAACGTGACTTTCAGATAATTCTAAAATTTTATCTATAAGTAAGAAAGGAGGTCTATGTGGCAATAATTTCATTATTCCATTGATGTCATAAACTGGCTCTTTTGTTAAATCAAAGTCAGGGACATTTTTTCTCTTTTGTAATTTATATTGTCGGTTCAATTTTTTTGCAAATTGTGTATTTACTAAATGTCCTGGTTTATTTGCTATTACTTTTCCTTTAATTTTTACGCCAACTAAAGCCAAATCTCCTATGACATCTAAGAGTTTATGACGTGCGGCTTCATTGGGATGGTTTAGCGTTAAATTATCTAAAATACCATTAGAGCGAATTGAAATATCTTCTTTTCCAAAAGCTTTTTTAAGCTTTTCTGTAGTTTCTGGTGTTAATTCTTTATCTACATAAACAATGGCATTACTGATGTCGCCACCTTTTATTAATCCATTATCTAAAAGTGTTTCAAGTTCATGTAGAAAACTAAATGTTCTTGCATTTGCAACTTCCTCTTTAAATTCTGAAATATCTTTAATTGTCGCATTTTGAGTTCCTAAAACTTTCGTTCCGAAATCTACCATGGTGGTAATTTCATAATTTTCGGAAGGAATGATGGTAATTTCTGAACCTGTATTTGTATCTACATAACTTAAAACCTCCTTTACAACTAAATATTCTCTGTTTACATTTTGTACTTTCAACCCAACTTTTTCTATTGCTTCAACAAAATATTTGGAAGAACCATCTAAAATTGGTGGTTCTGCGTTGTCCATTTCAATATAACAATTGTCAACGTCCATTCCGACCAACGCGGCTAAAATATGCTCACAAGTATGAACTTTAACACCTAATTTTTCTAAAGTTGTGCCACGATCTGTTGTAGTAACATAATTTACATCTGCTTCTACTTGTGGATTTCCTTCTAAATCTACGCGCACAAACACGAAACCAGTATTTTCTTTTGCCGGTTTTAAAGTTACGTTTACTTCTTTCCCTGTGTGTAAACCAATTCCCGAAAGTGTAACTTCTTCGTTAATAGTTTTCTGCTTATCACTCATTGGTACTTTCTTTTGAATTTTTTTCCAATTTATTTAATCTTTGTACGATGTCTGTAAAATTTTTGAAATGAACATAGTTTCTTCTAAATTCACTTGCTGAAATGGCAGGAGAACCGTACAATATTTCTTCGTCATTTACATTACTAATTATACCGCTTTGCGCTTGTATTTTGACTTGATTTCCAATTTTTATATGGCCTACAACTCCTACTTGTCCACCAATCATATTCCAGTCACCCACAATTGTAGAACCTGCAATTCCCGCTTGCGCAGCAATCACATTGTGTTTTCCGATTTTTACGTTGTGAGCAATCTGAATTAAATTATCTATTTTTGTTCCTTCACCAATAATTGTAGAACCAATTGTCCCCCGATCAATGCTACAATTAGAACCAATTTCTACATTATTTTCTAAAATTACATTTCCCAATTGTGGAATTTTTTCAAAACCATTTTTTGTGGGTTGAAACCCAAATCCATCGGAACCAATTACGGTATTAGAATGAATGATACAATTGTCTCCTATTTCGCAAAAATCATAAATTTTAGCTCCGCTGTAAATTTTACAATTTTTACCAATTTTTACATTTTTACCAATAAAAACTTGGGGGTAAATCTGCGTAGAATCTCCAACTTTAGACTTTTCTGAAATATAAGAATAAGAACCCACATAAATATCACTTCCCAATTTTACCGTTTGATGAATATTTGAGCCATCTTCAATTCCAGATTTTTTAGATTGCATTTCTTGATAAAGATTCATCAAAACTTGAAAGGACAAATAAGCATTTTCTACGGAAATAAGTGTAGGTTTATAAGTTTCGTTTTTAATTAAATTTTCTGAAACAATAAGAACGGAACAATTTGAGCTTAACAAATAACTGGCAAATTTCTCTTGCGCTACAAAAGACAAATGGCCTTCTAAGCCATTTTCTATAGGTGAAACACCGTTTATTACGGCATTTTTATCTCCAATAATTTTGCCTCCAATAATGCCTGCAATTTGCGCTGCTGTAAATTCCATATGTTGCAAAGATAATAAAAAACTCTTTTATTAAAATAGTTTATAAATTCTAAAATTTTAGGAAATCTCTCGTGGAAAAAATAAAATATATTTTGAATTTGTTTGGGTAATAAATGAGGATAAAATTTGGTTTGCAGATTCTTCCAATTTTATTTTATTTCCGTCTTTTTGTAGTAAATAAATAGGTTGTTTTTCAGCATCGTATGGTAATAAAGTTCTTTTAATTTCTCCTACAATTTCATTTCCAAAATCGATATTAAAATATAGATTTGTCTTATTAATTTTTTCACAAATAATAGCTTCATCAAAAGGTTTGGAAGAAATTATGGTTTTCGGAAAATGCCTATTAATTAATGATTTACAATAATAAGACAATAGAAAATCTGAACTTTTAGTCCACATTTTTATACTTAAAAAAACATCATAATCATCTAACTCTGTAAACTTTAATACATCTTCCTCATTTGTTTCTGATAAAGAGTTTCGATTTAAAAAGTATTTTAAATTATCTGAAGCAGGTAAATTAATTCCATTTAAAGTTAAATATTTTGCACGTTGCATTATTTTAACTAAAAAATATTCCGCTAAAGATGCTGTTTTGTGAAAATAAACTTGCCAATACATAAACATTCTTGCGGTAAGATAATTTTCAACAGAATAAATTCCTTTTGCATCAATTACCAATTCATCTTGTGAAACATTCATCATAGAAATAATCCGTTGTGTGTTCACATTTCCTTCTGAAACGCCAGAAAAAAAACTATCGCGTTTTAAATAATCTAATCGATCTACATCAATCTGAGAAGAAATTAATTGATTAAAAAATTTCCGTGGATATTTCCCTTGAAACATTTCTATTGAAGTATTTAATTCTCCATTAAACTCGATATTTAATTGCTGCATTAATAATAAAGACAATTTCTCGTGATGCCAATCTTCAATTAAAATATTTTCTAAAGCGTGAGAAAATGGTCCGTGACCAATATCGTGCAATAAAATTGCTAAAAGCACAGATTTTTCTTCTTCCTTTGAAATTTTCACTCCTTTTAATTTTAAAGTTTCCAATGCCGAAAACATCAAATGCATTGCACCTAAAGCATGATGAAATCTCGTGTGAGTTGCACCAGGGAAAATTAAATTTAAAAGTCCTGTTTGTGAAATTCTACGCAATCGTTGAAAAATGGGATGCTCTATCACATCAAATAACATCTCATATGGAATTTTAATAAATCCATGAACTGGATCATTTATAATTTTTAATTTATTGGTCATCTTCTGAAATCATTTAGCAATAAGGCAAATTTAAACCTTAATTTTTATTCTCTGGTTTTTATAATAAAAAGTCTCCAAGATTTTATAAAATTTCTACATCAAATCATGACAATCTTAATGTCTTTATAAATTTTAATAGTTAAAAGTTTAAATTGATATTTCAAAAAAGTGCAGTCTTCGAAAATAATTAACTATTATTTAACTTTAAAATAGCATATTTTGGGTGTAAGAAACGCGGAAATCGTTGTAATTTTGACAACAGAAATATTAAAAATAAAATAAATGTCGGGAAAAATATTATGGATTGATGATGAAGTGGATCTTTTAAAACCACATATTGTTTTTCTGGAAAACAAAGGATATGAAGTAAAACCTATAAATAATGTAAATGAAGCGCTTGAAATTTTAACCACAGAAAAATTTCAATTGGTTTTGTTGGATGAAAATATGCCCGGAATTTCTGGTTTAGAAGCCATTCCTTTAATTAAAAATATAGATTCTTCACTCAAAATTGTAATGGTTACAAAAAATGAAGAAGAAAATATTATGGAACAAGCGATTGGTTCCCAAATTTCAGATTATTTGCTAAAACCAATAAATCCGAACCAAGTTTTATTGTCTTTAAAGAAAAATTTGCAAAGCGAGACTTTGGTAGAACAACACACGATTTCAGAATATCAACAGGAATTTCGGAATCTTTCTATGGAATTGTCTTATCTAAAAACCTTTGCAGATTGGGCAGAATATTATAAAAAAATATTGTCTTGGGAAATAAAATTTGATAAAGTTTTTGATAATGATTTCGCCGATTTATTACAAAGTCAAAAAGAAGAAGCGAACATTCAGTTTTCAAAATTTATTGAAAATAACTACGAAGATTGGTTAAATACCAACGAAAAACCTTTAATGAGCCACACACTTTTTAAAGAAAAAGTAAAACCTGTGGTTGAGAAAAGCAAGACTTTACTTTTAATGGTAGATAATCTTCGTTTCGATCAATGGAAAATGATTGAACCCCTTTTCACAAAATATTACAATAAAACTTCTGAAGATTATTATTACAGCATTTTGCCCACTGCAACGCAATACGCCAGAAACTCTTTCTTTGCAGGACTTTTACCATCAGAAATTGAAAAAAGATTTCCAGATATGTGGTTCAATGATAATGAAGAAGGAAATAAAAATGAATTTGAACGCGATTTTTTGGAAGATCAACTCAAGAGATTAGGTCTTTCAAATAAAAGTATGAAATATCTCAAAATCTTAAATTCAGATTTCGAAAAGAAAATATTAGACGATTTCAACCAATACAAAAGCAATGATTTATTGGTGATTGTTTATAATTTCATCGATATTTTATCCCACGCAAAAACTGATAATACAATTGTAAATCAATTAATTAGAGATGATAAAACCTTTCGCTCCTTAACACAACATTGGTTTGAAAATTCTTCTATAATAAAAATTATAAAATTAGCAGCAGAAAATGGTTACAAATTAGTTCTTACAACAGATCACGGAACAATTTATGTGAAAAAACCAAGCAAAGTTGTAGGCGACAGAGAAACTTCTACAAATATTAGATATAAAACTGGCCGAAGTTTAACCTACGAAAAAAGTGACGTCTGGGCGATTAATAATCCTGAAAAATTATTTCTACCAAAAGGAAACCTAAGTTCAAAATATATTTTTGCGAAGACGAATTTCTTTTTGGCTTATCCAAAAAATTACAATCATTTTGTAAATTATTATAAAGAAACTTATCAACACGGCGGTATTTCTTTAGAAGAATGCATCATTCCGATTTGTGTATTTGAACCCAAATAGTTTTTTTTCATAGTTTATTTTATTTGGGTTTAGGCGCGGAAAATCTTCGGATTTTCCGCGCTTTTTTTATTAAATCCAATTCAAAACTTAGGAGGTTTTTCCCAAAATAGATTCTGTACTTTTTAATTAGAATTTAGGTCTAAATTTTGCAACTAAAAAGTAAAGAAAATAAAATGTCAGACAAACAAATTTGGACTATAGGTCATTCCACACATACAGAAGAAGAATTTTTAGAAATGTTAAAATCTTTTGAAATAAAAAATCTTGTTGATGTGCGGAGTTTGCCTGGTTCGAGAAAGTTTCCCCAGTTTAATAAAGAACATTTAGAAATTATAATGCCAGAAAACGGCATCCATTATTTTCATTTTTTAGATTTGGGCGGTCGCAGAAAAGTGGCTCCAAACTCCCTAAATACTTCTTGGCGAAACACTTCCTTTCAAGCTTACGCAGATTATATGGAAACAGACGAATTCAAAAAAGCATTACCAAAATTAGAAAAATTAGCGCTTGAGAAAAGAACCGCATTTTTCTGTTCAGAAGCAGTTTGGTGGCGTTGTCACCGCTCCATGATTTCCGATGAATTAAAAGCCGAAGGTTGGGAAGTTTGTCACATTATGAGCGTTGGCAAAAGTATGGAACATCCTTACACGCAACCGGCCAAAATTATAGACGGCAAATTGACTTATCAAGAGTAAACAATTCTTTCACAATCACAAACCGCTATTGAGATTCCACGCTCCACTTCGTCCCGCACTGAATGACAAAATTTGGAATTATGCGAAAATCGTTTTAACGACCTCGGAAACGAAGCCGTTAAGAAAATTAAATTTTTGTCCGTCAAAAATTTCCAGTGTTTGAGTGGTGGCAAAAAGCAAACTACAAAAGAAATTAGCAAAATTTCAACACGAGTTTGGAAATTTTAGGACAAAAGTTTAATTTTTAGGTGAGTTTCCAGTCTTGATTTTTTGGTTCTTTTTTATCAAGAAAAAAGAACATAAAATATTTAAGAAAAAAATCTAAATAATTTTAAGAATTAACTTTAAAGATAATTGTAAATTTGAAATTATATAAATTAGAAAAATGAAAGTAATTTCCTACAACGTTAACGGAATTCGCGCTGCTTTTACAAAAGATTTTTTAGGTTGGTTGAAAGTTGAAAATCCAGATGTGATTTGCATTCAAGAAAGCAAAGCCGGAACTGACCAAATTGATATTGAAAGTTTAGAAAAAGCGGGCTATTTCAGTTTTTGGCATTCTGCGCAAAAGAAAGGTTACAGCGGTGTTGGAATTGCGAGCAAAACTGCACCAAAACATATTCAAATCGGTTGTGGAATTGAAAGTTACGACAATGAAGGTAGAATTATGCGTGCTGATTTTGAAGATTTTTCTGTACTTTCGGTTTACGTTCCTTCTGCTTCAAATATTGAACGATTAGATTTTAAAATGCAGTTTTGCCACGATTTTTTAAATTACATCAAAGAATTACAAAAGAGAATTCCAAACCTCATCATTTGTGGTGATTTCAATATTTGCCACGAAGAAATTGATATCCACAATCCAAAAGGTTTAAAAAACACTTCGGGTTTTCTACCAATGGAAAGAGAATGGATGACAAAATTTATTGAAGATTGTAATCTCACAGATAGTTTCCGAAATGTTCATCCAGATTTGCAAAAATTTTCCTGGTGGAGTTATCGCGCAGGATCTCGCGGGAAAAATTTGGGTTGGCGTTTGGATTATCATTTTTTAACAGCACCTTTAATTGAAAGATTAAAAACCGCAGAAATTTTAACGCAGGTCGTTCATTCTGATCATTGCCCAGTTTTGGTGGAGCTTTAAACTTAAACATCATTTTTTATTTTACAAGTCTTAAATTCAAATTTGTAAACTTGCGTAAAAAAAAATATTTTTAGTTGTGCATTTTGTATATTTAAAAATATAATACCCTGATAAACAAAGTTTTAATAGAGTAAAAATATTTTGTGGGATTTTAAAACTTGCATATATTTGTGTGTTGCCTACAATGTTTATAAATATTGCACCTAAAAATGCCAAAATTCATTAAAATATTAATATTAAAAACTAATTTAATAAGAGAAAACTATTTAATTTTTTAAGTTTTGGAATCTTTATATCAGTTCTACTTTCAGGCTGTAGGGCTGAAAATGAAACAGTAGGATTTGAAGGAAGCACAAAGCGGGATTATGTAAACAAATCACTGTGGAAAGAAGATGAAGTTTTCATAAAGAATGTGAAAAAGATTTATGAAAAAAATGCTAATGAAGTTCAAATGTATTCAAAATTTGGCTCTGTGGCTTGGGATTACGCCACTTCAATGAATACTTTTAATGAAACTTTTTTAATGGCACCCTGTTTTAAAGAATAATGAGGTAGTGGCATTTGTTACCACAAAGAGATTAGGAAACAAGGTGTTTTTCAAATTCACAAAACAAGATACGGAAGTAAATAATTTTTTTAAAATTATAATTTTTAATGACCGTGAAAGTATTAGTGGTTCAGGTAATCGTAAAATGAATAAAACTTCAAGCTATGATTTGGAATGTAAAACGGTGATTTTAGTGGTTGGTGTAATTGAGGGCGGTGGTGGTACGCAAAGTGAAATAACGACAACTAAAACAGTTTGTAAAAAAGTTATAAAAGAAATAGCTGAAGATAACACTTGTATAAATGTGTCACCAAATGGAGAATGTAATATAGGAGACGGCGGTGGAGGCGGTGGCGGATATCCCTACGAAGATACGGAAGAAGAAGATTCGTGTGCGAAAGTTAAAACTAATTTAAATAATACAAAATTTAAAGAAAAATTCAATAAATTAACTAAGGCGGAGGTTTTCAATTTAGATCACGAAACAGGGGCATTTGAAAGATACCCACCAAAAGAAAACACATCAATACAACCTTCGTTTGCGGATATAGAAAATAAAATAGGAACCACGAATATGGATTTACCCGATGATAAAAGTGGAATCATAGGGTTACTACATTCACATAATAATGAAGATAAAAATGGAAATCATCCTGTGAAAATATTTTCACCCACCGATGTACGAACTTTTATTAACTATTTGATGCCTCAATCAAATAATTACACAGGAAGTTACACCAATGCTTATTCTGTAGTTACAACATCAGAAGGAAATTATATTTTAAAATACACAAAAGATACTTGGCCAGGTTCCATTAATTATGACACTAAAGATGCTTGGCAAAAATGGTATGAAAAAGAGTACACGAACCTTTTAAAGAATGATGCTATGACACAAGCAAATGTTGAAAAATTATTTACACAATTTTTGAAAGAAGTTGTAAAAATTGATGGCTTAGAATTGTATAAAGTCACCGAAAGCACATCTAAAAAATTAGAATATAACGGAAAAAATGAACCTGTAAAATCAACTCAATGTCCTTAAAATTAAAAATTATGAAGAAATTATTTATACTTGCAATATTTGGATTAATCATATCTTGCAAAGCACAAACTTATCCATTGCGGACTTTTACAGAAATTCCCGAAAATGCTTACCTTAAAGACACCAATAATGAGTTAAATTCATATACTGGGACTTGGAAGGCAACTTGGAACAATAAAACCATTTATATTACTTTAAAAAAAATGACAAATACTTATGATACTGTTTTTAAATATTATAGAGATTTTTTAATTGGAAAGTTTAAGGTTGTTGACAATAATGGAAAAGTTCTATTTGATAACACAAATATTGAAGATGGCAAAGCAAAAATTGAAGGAATTGGTTTTAGAAAAAAAGACGGTAAATATTCCTTAATCTATATTGATAGAGACTTATGCGGAATAACTGGAAATGTGACCATAAATTTCACCGATTCTACAAAAACCAAATTGCAATGGATTTATTCAAAGGATAATGACTGAACAGACTCAGATTGTTTCTATTGGGGAAAGCCTGCATCAGAAAGACCAGATCCTTTACCTTTTAATGCAATATTTACAAAACAATAAAATACCACTATAGCCAACATATTCTATGACAAAAAGCAAGGAAAAATTGAAAAAATTACGCGGCAAATTTGTGCAGATTTACAAAGTTTGATTCTCGTTGGATTACCGCAAAAATTCGGTAGACAATTTTGCATTTTATGT